>JAISJK010000031.1 GCA_031261565.1 Candidatus Adiutrix sp.
GGCTGCCCTGCAAACGGTGCAGGGCAGCCGCCTGCCCAAACCGCCCAAGTCCATTAACGTGTCGGTGTCGTTTAACTTCCGGGCCGGGAAGTGAAGGAGGCAAGCCCAAGGGTTGCCCCCTCAAATGCCCGGTGTTGGACAGTTGATGAAAATTGTGCTATATAATTATCTATAATATTGGTTCATGAGGTTGACTATTGTGGCCATTAGATATTTATTAGCTCTGCTGTTGACCCTGGCGGTTGGCTTTCAACCTTTCCCGGCCGGGGCTCAGGAACCTTCCGGCCCGACCGCCGAGGAGAAGGCGGCCGCCCAGGAGCGGGAATCTCTGCATCTGACCACCATCGGCGTCTTAAGCACCGGGTTTGCCCTGCAATCCTACGGCTATATCGGGGCCCTGGCCGATGCTTTGAGCAAGGGGATCTACACCCCCGACCTGGTGATCTCCATGCTGACCGAGACCACCAACTACCTGCGCAACGTCAACACTCATCTGAAAAAATATGACCATAACCCGCTGGTCGCCTCCGGCGACCGCAAATTCATCGCCTCCATGGTGGAGATCGTCGATAACCTCATGGCCGAAGCCGAGGCCCTGGCCGCCTTCGCCAAGACCAAGAGCGGCGACGACCTCAAGAGATACGAGGAGGCCCGCAAAAACGCCTGGAAAAACATCAAAAAAACTCTCAATATCGCCTGATCAGAAACGGTTGACGCCGCTGAAATCCAGATCGTTTAAAGCCTGGCTCAGGGCCTCGCTCAAAACTGTGGCCCCGCCGGTGCCGCCGATGATTTTCATGCGGTTGGCCGTGGCCGTGGTGTTGCTCTTGGCCACGCCGGTGGCGTCGCGGTAGATGGCCGTGCTGAGGGCCACCGTGGCCACCAGATCGCTCCCGGACAAATCAATATTCATCTGCTCAATGTTGACTTCCATGGTCAGCTGGGCGGCGGCCCGCAGGTTGGTGGCGGTCACGCCCTGCGACTGGAGCCGGCGGCTGGTGGCCACCTGAACGGCTTCCGGGGCCGCCAGATTGGTCTCAATGACCGTCGAGCCGTTGGGCTGGGTGACCTTGAGATCAAACCGGCCCCCCTTCAGCTCCTCAAACAGGCCCTTTTCCCGGGCCGCCGGGCCCACCAGGTCATTGGTGGAGCGCTTGTCGTTGACCACCAGAAAGATGGTGTAATCCTTGAGCACGGCCGCCGAGCGGACGGTGTAGGTCACTTCCATGGCTTTGCCGCCAATGCAGGCCGTCAATAGCGCCAGGGGCAGAACCGCGTAAAGGGCCAGGCAACGGCGGGCCTTTTTGAGCGGGTTTTTCATTTTTTCACCTCACTACCGGGCAGGAATTGAAAATACGATAATATGGCGGCGGCCATGATGACATGGTCAATAGCGCCGTCCTGAACATATTTTTTGAGCTGGTCTAGGGGGGTCAATGTCAGGCGGAGATCCTCATTTTCATCAAATTCCGTGGGCTGGGTCAGGCGGGCCCCCTCGGCCAGAAAAAAATAAGCGGTGTTGTTCTGGATGGCCGGGTTGGGCCGGAAGGCGGCCACCTGGCGCCAGCGCTCGGCGGTGTAGCCGGTTTCCTCGCGCAACTCCCGCTGAGCGGCCGACAGGGGCGACTGGCCCGGCTCAATCACCCCGCCGGGCAGCTCCAGGCTGATCCGGCGGGTACCAAAACGGTATTGTCTGACCAGGAGGGCCCGATGATCCTCGGTCAGGGCCAGCACCTGCACCCAGTCGGGCAGATCCAGGACGGTAAAGGCTTTGTCCTGCCCGTCTTTGGGCGAGCGGCAGACCTGACGGCGCACCGAGAATACCGGAGTTTTCAGCACTTCTTCCTCGCCCAAAACGGGCCAGTTTTCCAGAGTCATAATCAATCCACCACAATCTTTTTATAGCGTTTTTTGCCGGCCCGGAGGGTGACCTGGCCCTGGGTCAGCCAGGCCGCGCCCCGCACCGGCTCATTTTCAGCGGCCGCAGCCACCTGGGTCTCCCCCAGCCAGGCTCCGCCCTGGCGAATCAGGCGGCGGGCCTCGGCTTTGCTGGCGGTCAGGCCGGAGAGGACGAAGAGGTCGGCGCAGACGGCCTCCTCCAGGGTGGCCAGCCTGATTTTGACCGCCGGCAGATCGGCCTGGTCATCGCCGGTCAGCCGGGCCACGGCCGAGCTGGTCTTGACCTCGCCGGCCGGGTCGGCCGGGCCAAAGGCCCGCACCGAGGCCAGATAGGCCTGGGCGGCTTCGGCCGGGCTGTGGCACAGGGCGGTGACTTCATAGGCCAGAATTTCCTTGACCCGGTTGACGGCGTTGCCGGTCAGGCCTCCCAGGTAAACGGTCTCCTCCAGGGGCAGGAAGGTGAAGAGACTCAGGAGGCCGGCGGCCTGCTGGTCATCGGTGTTGCGCCAGAACTGGTAAAAATCATAGATGGAGGTCTTGTTTTTATCCAGCCAGACTGCCCCGGCGCTGGTCTTGCCGAATTTGGCCCCGGTCTTGGGGTCAAGCAGCAGGGGGATGGTGGCCCCATAGGCCGACTGGCCTTTGACCCGGCGGATCAGATCGACCCCGGCCACGATGTTGCCCCACTGATCCTGGCCGCCCAACTGCAACTGGTTGCCCTGTTGGCTGAACAGCACCAGGAAGTCATAGGCCTGCATAACCATATAGTTGAATTCCAGAAAGGTCAGGCCGGCTTCCAGGCGGGTTTTGTAGCTCTCGGCGGCCAGCATCCGGTTGACCGAGAAATGGCGGCCGATATCGCGCAGAAACTCCAGATAATTGAGGCCCAGCAGCCAGTCGCTGTTATCGAGCATGATGGCCCGGCCGCCGGGGTGAAGGCTGAGAAATTTGGCCGCCTGGGGGCGGATGCCCTCCATATTTTTGAGAATGAGATCCCGGGTCAGGAGCTGGCGGGTCTCGGTGCGGCCGGAGGGGTCGCCCACCATACTGGTGCCGCCGCCCATGAGGGTGATGGGCCGGTGGCCGCAGCGATCCAGCCAGGAGAGGGCCATCATGGGCAACAGATGCCCGACGTGCAGGGAGTCGGCGGTGATGTCAAAGCCCACATAGGCCGTGACCACCTCCCGGTCAAACAGCTCAATCAGCCCGGCCTCGTCGGTACACTGGTAAATAAAGCCGCGGTCGGCCAGAATTTTATAGGCGTTCTGCTTGTCCATCGGGCGAAAACCTCGGGGGTCAACCTTTTAAAAAGCGATAGGCGCTCAGGGCGGCCCTGGCCCCGTCAGCGGCGGCGGTGATCACCTGGCGCAGGTCAGTCTCGCGCACATCGCCGGCGGCGAAAACCCCGGGCTGACTGGTGGCCAGGCGAGAGTCGGTGACGATCCAGCCGCCGGGGGCAGTGGCCACCAGGTCGCCTAAAAAGCCGCTGTGGGGCGCGGTGCCGACGAAAATAAAAACGCCGGCCACCGGGAGATCAGTCACCTGGCCGGTCTGAACCTGGCGCAGACGGAGATGATCCACCCCGGCCGGGCCGCCGCCGATCTCCTCAAGCACCGTGTTCAGCACCGGCGTGATTTTTTGATTGGCCAGGGCCTTGGTCACCGCCCCGGGGACGGCCCGGAATTCGCCCCGGCGGTGAATCAGATAGACCTGCTCGGCAAAGGCGGTGAGATACCCGGCCTCCTCCACGGCGGTGTTGCCCCCGCCGATGACGGCCACGGTCTGGCCCCGGTAAAAGGGGGCGTCGCACACCGCGCAATAGCTGACTCCCCGGCCGGTGAATTCCGCCTCGCCCGGCACCCCGAGGGGCCGGAAGCTGGCGCCGGTGGCGATGATGACCGACCCGGCCTCGATCACTTCTTCTCCGCCCCCCGGCTCTCCGCCCTCAATGATAACCAGCCGCCGGTCAGGCTCCACCACGAGACGCTCCACTGTGGCCGTCTGAAACTCGGCCCCGGCGGCCTGGGCGTGCTCGTAAAATTTAGCCCCCAGGTCAAAGCCATTGATCAACTGAGTGCCGGGCCAGTTTTCAATGGCGGCGGTCAGCTTAATCTGGCCGCCCGGGGTTTCCCGCTCCAGCACCAGGGTGGAGAGGCCGGCCCGGCGGCCATAAATGGCGGCGGTGAGACCGGCCGGGCCCGCGCCTAAAATAACCAGGTCATATTTTTTCATAATGGTCGCCCGCCCATTTTGATTAATTATTATAGCATAAACTAAATATAATTCGCATTGAAATTATCAGGCTGGGCCGAAGGTGGCCTAAAGATCATCGCCCTGACCTAAAACAGGTGGTGGTTGGCATGATGTTGGATAATGAAGGTTATCCGCTGTGCGCGGAAATAATGCAATCCCCCTGTTACACACCGCCCGGCCCTTGCCCGGCTATGGGGAAATCATTATAATATGGCTGTAAGCGAGGTAAGAACGATGGCCGTGACCATGTGCCCGGGGCAGAACACCGCTTTCTGGAGACCCGATGATATTTTTAATCTAACCTGCCCCAACTGCGGCGGGACAGTGGAATTTTTCAAAGACGAGGCCCGGCGGCGCTGCTCCAGTTGCGGCCAGGTCTATGTCAACCCCAAACTCAACGCCGGCTGCGCCAAGTGGTGTAAATTCGCTGACAAATGCCTGGGCCTCAACGATGAAGTGCGCCGCGACCTCTAACCCCGGCCCGGTTTAGTGGGCGGCGATGGGCTCCTCCAGGGCCACCGTAACCGCCGGGGGGGGCACCACGGCCGGAACAGGGGTTTCAATTTCCCGGAACAGGGGCTGGCCATCGGGGTGAGGCACCAGGGCCAGCCTGAGCACTTCGTCCACATGGCTGACCGGGACAATTTCCAGATGTTTCAGAATCCGCTCGGGAATATCTTTGAGATCCTTTTCGTTTTCCTTGGGAATGATGATGGTCTTCATCTCGCCCCGATGGGCGGCCATGATCTTTTCCTTCAGGCCGCCGATGGGCAAGACCCGGCCGCGCAAAGTGACTTCGCCGGTCATGGCCACATCGCGGCGGACTTTATGCTTGGTCAGGGCCGAAACCAGGGCAGTGGTCAGGGTGATGCCGGCTGAGGGCCCATCCTTGGGGATGGCCCCCTCCGGAATGTGGATGTGGACGTCCACCTTGCGGTAAAAGCCAGGGTCGAGCCCCAGTTTGACCGAGATGGAGCGGACGTAGCTCAGGGCGGCCCGGGCCGACTCCTGCATGACTTCGCCCAGCTTGCCGGTCAGGCTCAGGTTGCCCCGGCCGGGCATGATCAGCACCTCGGTGGTCAGGGTGTCGCCGCCCACTTCCGTCCAGGCCAGGCCAGTAACCACCCCCACTTCGTCAGCCTCTTCGATCACCCCGAAACGGAATTTGGGAATACCCAGATACTGGCTGACGTTTTTCCCGGAAATTTTGGGCTTTTCCTCGGGACTCTTCAGGGTCTCCCGGGCCACTTTTCGGCAGATGGAGGCGATTTCCCGCTCCAGACTCCGCACCCCGGCCTCCCGGGTGTAGCGGCGGATGGTGGTCAGGAGGGCATTATCGGTGATGTCCAGCCCATCAGCCTTCAGGCCGTTGGCCTCCACCTGCTTCTTAATGAGAAAATTTTTGGCTATATTGAGCTTTTCGTCTTCGGTATAGCCTGAGATGCGGATGATTTCCATGCGATCCTGCAGGGGGCCGGGAATGGAGTAGAGACTGTTGGCCGTGGTGATGAACATGATCTCCGAGAGGTCATAGTCCAGATCAAGGTAGTGATCGTTAAATTTGGAATTCTGCTCCGGATCCAGCACTTCCAGGAGGGCGGCCGAGGGGTCGCCCCGGAAGTCGGTGGATAGTTTATCCACTTCATCCAGACAGAAGACCGGATTATTGCTCCTGGCCTTGCGCAGGCTCTGGATAATTTTACCGGGCATGGCCCCGATGTAGGTGCGGCGGTGCCCGCGGATTTCAGCCTCGTCCCTGACCCCGCCCAGAGACAGGCGGATAAAGTTGCGGCCCAGGGCCCGGGCCACTGACCGGGCCAGCGAGGTTTTGCCCACGCCGGGAGGCCCCACCAGGCAGAGGATGGGCCCCTTGTTTTTCCTGACCAGGCTTTGAACCGCCAGATATTCGAGAATGCGCTCCTTGGGCTTTTCAAGCCCATAGTGGTCGTCATCCAGAATTTTTTCAGCCGCGTTGATATCCAGCCGATCCCGGCTGCGGTCATACCAGGGCAGGGCCAGAATCCAGTCTATGTAATTGCGCACCACCGTGGCCTCGGCGCTCATGGGCGACATCATTTTCAGCTTTTTCAGCTCGTGGCGCACTTTCTGGCCGGCCTCTTTGGACAGGCGGCGGCGCTTAATCTTCTCCTCAAGCTCGGCGATCTCGTTTTTCATATCGTCCGAGTCGCCCATCTCTTTCTGGATGGCCCGCATCTGCTCGTTGAGGTAGTATTCCTTCTGGGTCTTCTCCATCTGCTTCTTGACCCGGTTTTTGATGCGCTGCTCAATTTGGAGCACCTCAATCTCGCCGCGCATCAGCTCATAAAGAGCCTCCATGCGGGCCAGCGGGCTGATGAGCGACAGGAGAACCTGCTTGTCCTCCAGTTTTAAGGACAAGTGGTTGACCATGCTGTCACAGAGATGGGAGGGGTCTTTGATGGCCGCCACCGTGGAGACGATATCCGGCGGTATTTTTTTATTGATCTTGGCGTAGGCCTCAAAGGTGGAATTCAGGCTGCGGAACAGAGCCTCCATTTCGAGGGGCGGCTCTTCCGGCTCCGACTGGCACTCAACCTCAACATAGAAAAAATCCTGGTTTTCCAGAAATTTTTCAATCCGGCCCCGCTGGCGGCCCTCAACCAGAGCCTTGACCGTGCCGTCCGGCAATCGCAAAAGCTGCAGAACAGCGCCGATGGTGCCGGTCTCGTGGATGTCGATCTCCTGGGGCTCATCCACCTTGGCCTCTTTCTGAGTGCAGAGGAAGATGCTCTTTTCCAGGCTCATGGCGTGCTCCAGAGCCTTGATGGATTTTTCCCGGCCGACAAACAGCGGCACCACCATGTGAGGGAAAACCACCACGTCACGGAGGGGCAACAGAGGCAGATGCATTTTCTGCCCGGAAGTTCTGGTCTTGTTTTTGTTAGAGCCAAACAGCATATTTCACCTTGGGGTATAAGTCTCAGGCCACATCGATTTCGTATTTACGATCGCTCTCGTAAATAATTATCGGCTCTTCGCGCTTTAAAATCACTTCTTCGGAAATGAGGCACTCGCGCACCTTTTCCATGGTCGGCAGGTCATACATGATATTCAGCATGGCCGCCTCCAGAATGGAGCGCAGGCCGCGGGCCCCGGTTTTGCGTTTCAGGGCTTCCTTGGCCACCGCCACCAGGCCCTCCCCGGTGAATTTCAGCTCCACGCCCTCGAAACGGAAGAGTTTCTGATACTGGCGAACCAGGGAATTCTTGGGCTCTTTGAGAATGCGCACCATGGCCTCCTCATCGAGCTCGCCCAAGGTGGCCACCACCGGCAGACGGCCCACAAACTCGGGGATCAGGCCGAATTTCAGCAGGTCTTCCGGCTGGCAGTCAGCCAGCACCTCGCCCACACCCCGCTCGTCAACATTGGTATTGATATCAGCGGTAAAGCCCATGGTCTTGGTGCCCACCCGGCTCTTGATCAAGCCGTCGAGACCGACAAAGGCCCCGCCGCAGATGAAGAGAATGTTGGTGGTGTCCACCTTGGTGAATTCCTGCTGGGGGTGTTTCCGGCCGCCTTTGGGCGGCACGGCGGCCACCGTGCCCTCAATGATTTTCAGGAGGGCCTGCTGGACGCCCTCGCCGGAGACATCGCGGGTGATGGAAGCGTTGTCGCCTTTGCGGGCCACTTTGTCTATTTCATCGACATAGACGATGCCCCGGGCCGCTTTGGCCACATCGTAATCAGCGGCCTGGAGGAGGTTGACGATGATATTTTCCACATCTTCGCCCACATAGCCGGCCTCGGTCAGGGCGGTGGCGTCGGCGATGGTGAAAGGCACATTGAGGATGCGGGCCAATGTCTGGGCTAAAAGGGTCTTGCCGCTGCCGGTGGGGCCGATGAGCAGGATGTTGCTCTTGGATATCTCGACATCATCGCCGTCATCCTGGCTCTCAATGCGTTTGTAGTGGTTATAGACAGCCACCGACAGGATTTTTTTGGCCTGCTCCTGGCCTATGACGTAATCGTCCAGGATGGCCTTAATTTCGTGAGGCTTGGGAATTTCTTTGTCTGTCCGGGCTATTTTAATGCCGGGGTCGGAAGCCATTATCTCCCGGCACTGCTCCAGGCAGAGCTCACAGATATGAATCTTGTCCGGCTCGGGGCCGGCAATCATCCGCACGCCTTCCCTCTGGGGCATGCCACAGAAGGAACACACCGGCTGACCTGGTTTGTCAAAATCTTTGGTGGTCATTATTCAATCCTTACTTCCCGGCATTAAACCGGGCGGAATCAGGAGGCGCGCTCTTTAATCACGTTATCAATCAGGCCGTATTCCCTGGCCTCGACCGCGCTCATAAAATTATCCCGCTCAGTATCCTGGGCGATTTTAGCTATGGGCTGACCGGTATGGCCGGCCAGGATTTCATTTAAAGCGTCTTTGGTGCGGGCCATTTCCCGGGCCTGAATGTCTATGTCCGTGGCCTGACCGTGAAATCCGCCGGAAGGCTGGTGAATCATGATGCGGCTGTTGGGCAGAGCTCCGCGTTTGCCCCTGGCGCCGGCGGCCAGTAAAACGGCCCCCATGCTGGCCGCCTGCCCGAGGCAGAGAGTGGCCACATCCGGCTTGATGAAGCGCATGGTGTCATAGATGGCCAAACCGGCGGTCACCGAGCCGCCGGGAGAGTTTATATAAAGGTGCACATCTTTTTTAGGGTCTTCCGACTCCAGAAACACGAGCTGGGCGCAAATCAGATTGGCCACATTGTCATCAACCGGCGAGCCAAGGAGGATAATGCGGTCTTTCAGCAGGCGGGAATAAATGTCATAGGCACGTTCACCCCGTCCGGTCTGCTCAACGACCATGGGAATATACATAATTAGTGGGGCCTTTCTTTAATGGGATCCGGGGGTGAACCCACCCATCTTATTTACACATATAATAAACTTATTGAAAATAATTTCAAGAGGGTTT
Source organism: Candidatus Adiutrix sp. (assembly GCA_031261565.1). Lineage (GTDB taxonomy): Bacteria > Desulfobacterota > Desulfarculia > Adiutricales > Adiutricaceae > Adiutrix. Next base: position 9,107 of record JAISJK010000031.1, read on the forward strand.
CGGCCAACTTCAGGTCAAATCAGGCCTGCAAATTGGGGTTTAAGGCATTTAATTCCGGGTTGAGACCGGGAAAATGGCTTATGCCTCGCCCTGGGCATAATTTAGCAAAAATCGGGCCACTACCTTAATATTTCAGCAATCAGACCCAGGGCCTTTTGGGTGGTGGTCAGGGGACGGGGAAAAATGAGGCCGGGGGCGGTTTCCGCCTCCCCGGAAATAATCAGGCTGGCCGGGCCGGCCTTTTGGAGCTCCGGGAGAAAAGGTTGATCCGGGGTGGTCACCAGCAGGTGGACGCCGTCCTGAAGGCCTAAATCCTCCAGCCGGGCGGACGTCAGGCCGGCCCAGTCGGGTATGAGCAGCAGCTCAAAATCACCGACTCTTTGAGCCTCGTCAAGTTCCGGGCCGGCCGGGTCGGCCGTGGTCAGCCAGGTGACAGTCAGGCCGGTGCGGGCGGCCAGGGCGGCGGTTTCCAGGGCCAGGGCGTCATCACCAAAAATTAGGAGCCGCCCCAGCCCGGCTTTCAGCGGGGCCAGGGCCCATTGATCCAGCTTGTCTTCCGGCAGGCGCGGCGTTGTCCAGGGGCCGAAGGCGCTCAGAAAATGACGGGCCAGCTTTAACTGGCCGTTTTCCGTCCGGGGCATGGTCAGTAGCCAAGCGGCCCAGGCCCCCTCCTGATTTTGCCGGGCCGTGGCCCAAAACCGGCGAACCTCCGGCTCGGGGGCCAGGCATTCCAGGCTCAACAGGGCCGCCGGGGAGGATTCCAGAAAGCATTGGCCGGGCAATAATGAGCCGGCGGCCTCAGCGGCGCGGGCCGCCAGAGACGGGGAGCCCAGAGCCCCGGCCAGCAGCCGGCCCCGGCGGTCATAAACCGCCGCCCGGGCCAGGTTATGAACGGCCGACAGGGCCAGAATTGGCGAATCGTCAAGATTATCGATCAGAATGGGTAACCAGGGTTTCATAAATGATCTGACCTGTCTGCCTAACAAGACGAAGATACTTTTGGGGGTGACGCTTTAATCAATAATCCCTCAGATTTATATAGCTCTTTATTGTTAGTATTATATTCCAATTTCAAGGTAACTTTCTTGTCATACATATCTGCTATTAAAAACATTCCATTTAATTGCAGCTCGTTTTTAATAGTTTCAAATCCTATTAGTAAATGTGGTGCGTCATGCTCAATTTTTGGGTTTTTGGAGGGTGAATAAAAAAAGCTTCTAAAACTAGACTTTAAGCTATTCTCTTCACAGGTTTTAATCTCTATATAGTAGTATTTATTATCAAAATAGAGTAATCCGTCTGGGTAGCCACTCTCCTTTTCCGTTGGTTTTTTATACTCAAGTTGCATTTCAATGCACTTTTCTAAAAAATAACGCTCAACATAGTTTCCAAATTCATTAGCCCGTTTAGGAAACATCGGATCATTTTTTTTAGCTTTATTTACAGGGCTTATGATGTTTTGACAGACTTCTTTGACCTTTTTCAATAACTTATCATTATTAAACTTTAAAACTTCATACCCCTCCATATCTTTTATAACATCACGGAAGTAAAAAGTTTTACCATTTTCAGATTTCAACGCCTGAAATTGAGAAGAGGTCATAATCATCAGCTCCTTGTAACGAATTGATTCTTTCTTCAGCCATGGCAATATATTTTTTTTCTATGTCGATCCCTATAAAATTCCGATCCAATTCTTTGCAGGCAACACCAGTTGTCCCACTACCGCAAAAAGGGTCTAAAATTATCTCATTTTTATTCGTCCAAGATAGAATGTGATCTCTAGCTAACCATAAAGGGAATACAGCAGGGTGGTCTATATGCTTACACATATTCTCTTGTCCAGCAGTATTCCCCTTCCAAATATTATACCTCATACCATATTCTTGGATAGTTCTTTTCCTTTGGGTTGCAAAACCCCCGTCTTTTTTCCGGGTTGTATTTGTCCCAAGTGCGGAATAGCCGACATAAACATTTTTTCTATCCATTAAAGGGTTAAAAGTTTTCGGCGAGCCTTTTGACAATACGAACATATACTCAAAAACTTGATGATAACGAGTTCTTGATGGATTGGAAAAGTTATTTTTTTGGTATATCATTGTGTCGTGTATGGTAAATCCTATCTCCTGAAAATATAAAGCCTGCCTAAAACTAGTCAATGATTCCCCACCTTTTATTGTAGCATCACCGACTATCCACACCATTGTTCCACCCTTTTTGAGAACACGGAATAATTGTTCCGCGATATCGTGAAAAGAAAAATCAAATCCTTCATACTCCCTCAGATTGTCATAAGGGGGAGAAGTAAGGACAAAATCAATGATATCGCCATCAAAAGATTTTAATACATCTTTTGAATCTCCTACACACAATTTTGGGAATACCATAGCTCGCATTTTATGATGTTATCCTTTTGGTATCCTGGAAATTCAGATGGTTTTGCTCAGCCCGCATGACCACCCTATTCAACATCACCGCCGGCCTGTTTCATAAGATAGGCCTTGACAAAGCCGCTGAGGTCGCCATCGAGGACGGCGTCCACATTGCCGCTCTCGTAGGCGGTGCGGTTGTCTTTGATGAGACGGTAGGGCTGGAGCACATAAGAGCGAATCTGGCTGCCCCAGGCGATTTCTTTTTTGCTGTCGTGGAGCTTGTTGACCTCGGCCGCTTTTTTATCTTCCTCCAACTGATAGAGCCGGGCCCGGAGCACCTTCATGGCCATGTCTTTGTTGCGGTGCTGGCTGCGGTCGTCCTGGCACTGCACCACTATGCCGGTGGGCAGGTGGGTGATGCGCACGGCTGAGCTGGTCTTGTTGACGTGCTGGCCGCCGGCCCCGCTGGCCCGGTAGGTGTCGATGCGCAGGTCTTTATCATTAATTTCAATGACAATATCATCCTCCACGTCCGGGGTCACGTAAACACTGGCGAAGGAGGTGTGGCGGCGGCTCTGGGAGTCAAAAGGGGAGATGCGCACCAGCCGGTGGATGCCCACCTCCGAGCGCATCAGGCCAAAGGCGAAGGGGCCAGCCACGGTGAAGGTGACGCTCTTAATCCCGGCCTCATCGCCGTCCAAC
>JAISJK010000117.1 GCA_031261565.1 Candidatus Adiutrix sp.
TTTTTTGGCGGCCAGCTCCGGCAAACACAAACTTTGAATATTAAGCCGACTTTTCGGTACAGTGACTTTTAGCGAGGCCATCAAAGAAAAGTATCTACACCCACGAAGACAAAGACGAAGCCGGGCGGAGGTTGACCTGCCGCCCGGCTTCGTTTAAATTGAGAGTTGGAGGTTCTGGGCGACGGGTCATAGCCCGGCCAAACTTCGTCTCTTGACCTGACCCAGAGCCGGTATTACAATATTATGGTTTAATTTCCGGCTGAGGCGGCCGCCTGGTCGCCGCGTTTCAGGGCTTGGGCGATTAGCCGGCTAGCCTGTTTGTCCGTCAGGGCCCTAATGGTCACCCTGGCCACCCCGGCCCTGATCATATCCATCTCCCGGGCCGCCTCCCGGCTCAGATCAATGACCCGGCCCGCGACAAAGGGGCCGCGGTCGTTGATGCGGGTAACCAGGGATTTTTTGTTTTCCAGGTTTTTGACCTCGACCCAGGTGCCCAGGGGCAGGGTTTTGTGGGCGGCGGAGACCTTGTTCATGTCGTAAACCTCGCCATTGGCTGTTTTACGGCCGTGAAAGGGCTCGCCATACCAGGAGGCCAAGCCTTTTTCCTTGAAACCTTTGGCCGAGGCCAGAATATAATAGCGATGGCCATTGATGACGTAGGACTTGCCGCTCCGGTTGGAAGAAAAGAGGCCGCAGCCGCTGAAACTCAAGGCCAGAGCCAGGAGCATCAAAATCTTGGCCCGCCTTGTGCTATAATTTACTTTAGGTTTAGCTGACAAGCTCCCGGAGGGTTGTCTGTTATGAGCATTGGTCGCTTTTCTCATCATCTGAAATTCCTTTACCTTACTTTGACCCTGGCCATGATCCTGGCCCTGGCGCTGACTCTGGCCCTGACTCCTGAGATTCAGGCCCAATCCTCTAAAAAGGATCCGGCCGTTAAAGTTAAGTCGGACGTCTCAAACAAAAAGTCCGCCAAATCAAAAAAATCCACCGCCAAATCGGCTAAACCCAAGGATCCGCCCTTGCCCTGGCCCCAAAATGTTCAGGCCCTGGCCGGCGACGGCGCTGTCCTGGTGCTGGACAATCACGCCACCCCGGGCGCCGCCCGGGAACTTTACGCCTACAACATTGACCGATCCTATGTGCCCGCCTCCATCCTCAAAGTCATCACCATGGGCGCCGCCCTTGAATTTTTCGGCCCCGGCTACCGCTTCAAAACCGATTTTCTCCTGACCCGGGACAAGGATTTATGGGTTGTCGGTTACGGCGATCCCTACCTGATCTCGGAAGAGCTGGTTCTGATTGTTGAGGCATTGCAAAAACGGGGCCTTAGAGAGGTTCGAAATATTTATATTGACGACTCCTATTTTGAAAAAGACCTGATTTTGGACGGCAACACCCAAACTCTGTCCCCCTATGACGCTTACAACCTCGCATTTGGTGTTAATTTTAATACCATCAATTTTCAAAAAAATAAAAAAGGGGCCGTTTCCCGGGCGGCAGCCAATGCACCCCTGACCCCTCTGGCCCTGGAAAAAGCCGCCAAAACCAAAGGGGCCGGCATTTTTCGCCTGAATATCCACGAAAGCCCCGGTCTGGCCGAGATTCACGCCGGCCAGACCTTAAAAGCCCATCTTGAAGATGGGGGCATCACCGTAACCGGGGAAATTTTTGCCGGGCAGACCGCGCCCCGGGAGAGAAAAATCTTCTACCGCCACGAGTCCTCCAAAACGCTGGAATTGGTGGTCAAGGATTTGATGAAACATTCAAACAATTTCATGACTAACCAAATCTTCCTGGCCCTGGGGGCCGAGTCTTTCGGGGCACCGGCCAGCCTGGAAAAATCCCAGAAAGCCATGGACATCTACTTCAGCCGCCATGGGCTGCCCCGGGTCATCATGGGCGACGGCAGCGGCCTGAGCCGCCAGACCACGGTTACCGCCGCCCAGATGGCCGGTATCCTGCAAATTCTTGAGCCCGACCGCTATCTCTTCCCGGTCTGCGACCACGGTCTGGCCCTATGCAAGACCGGCACCATGAGCGACATCAAAACTCTGGTGGGCTATCTGGAGCGGCCCGACGCCCCAGATCAGCCCCTGGCCTTTGTCATACTGTTAAACGGGGCCAACTACCCCCCCCACGCCCGCTTCAAGATCCTGGATATGATCAAGGAGCAATTTAACCCGGCCGCCCCCACGCCCAGCGCCGGGCGGTGAAGAAGATTGATTTCTGTGCTATAATTATTAAAACTGCTTGAAAGGAGTCATATCATGACAATCGGCATAACCCCCCTGGCCCAGGAAAAACTGACCTCCATTTTGAATGAAAACAAAGTGGCCCTGAAGGTGCGCGTCTATCTGCCCGACTGCGACTGCAGCGGCGCCGGCGGCCAGCTCTCCCTGGCCATGGATCAGCCGGCCGAAAATGACCTGACGGACAAGGCCGGCGATCTGGAGCTCTTTATGGGCCGCGACCTGTTTGACACGGTGGGCTCGGTCACCATTGATTTCAAGGAAGACGGCCGCGATTCCGGCTTTGTGGTGGAGAGCCAGAAGCCCCTGCCCTCCATCTCCTCTGACTGCGGCGGCGGCTGCTCCTGCTGTGGCTGAGCCCGCCCGCCCGGAAGACGTCAAACTCTTCCAGACGGTGGCCGATCTGGCCCCGGCCTTGTGGCAGGGGGCGGCCGCCCGCCCCCCCGAGGAGGCGGCCGCCTCCTCGGGGGTCAGCTATGAGGCCGGTCGGGGTTTTTGGGTGCCCTACATGGGGGCGGACTATCTGGTGGATATCAGCGGCCGGGCCATCACCGGCCCGCCGGGCCACCGCCCCCCAGACTTCCAGAAAGGCCTGGTGCTCCTGGTCTATCTGGCCACCGCTCAAGACCTGGGGCTGGCCGGCCGGATGGTCACCGGCCGGGAATTAAACGGCGGGGCCATGTTTTTCACCGGCCCCCACGCCCTCAGATCATCTCCGGTCACCGACAAATTCGGCCGCCGACCGGATAATTTTTTACCCAAAGCCGCCACCCTGGGTCTGGCCCCGGAGTCCCTGGGCTCCGGCCTGGCCTGCCGGGGCCTGATTCTGCCCCATATCGCTGTCGGTTGCGTGCTCCACCCGGCTGATGACGAGTTTGAGGCCGAGCTGACCTACACCTTTGACGCCTACGCCCACTACCATCTGCCCCTCGACGGCCTCTGGGCCATGATCAATGTGTTGGCCGAGGAACTGGCATCTTAAAAGAAGCCCTGATTTTACAGGCAGGCGGGGTCAGCGCCCCGCTCTGGCTCTGCGGCCCGGGCTCATCCTCGCTGGACGCGGCCTGGGAGTTTATGGCCGGCCGGCAGCTGCCAGTCTGGGGCGCGGTGCTGATGGAGCGCCAGACGGCCGGCCGGGGCCGGATGGGGCGGGTCTGGCAGTCGCCGCCCGGCCATATCTACGGGGCCCTGAGACTGCCGGCCGCCCCGCCTTTTGACGGCCCCGGGGCCTCCCTGGCCCTGGCTTTTTTTGTGATTGAATCTCTGGCCGACCGGGGCTGGGAGCTCAACCTCAAGTGGCCCAATGACCTTATTTATCAGGGCGGCAAGGCTGGCGGCATTTTACTGGAGGCCCGGCCGGCCGGCCTGGTGGCCGGGGTGGGTCTGAACCTGACGGCCCCGCCGGAGGGCGAGTGGCGCCTGACCCGGGAAATCGGCGCCCCCCCGCCGGCCGCCCTGCCCGCCCGGGAAACCCCGGCCGCCCTGTGGGCCGCTCTGGTCAAAAAAATTATTCTGCTGTATAATGAACAATTTGAGGGTGCCACCATGGCCGACCTGATCCCGGAGATGGAAAAGCGCCTGTGGTGGCGCGGCCAACCCGTTATCGTGGAAAGACCGGCCTCTGACCCGCCCGCCCCGGCGGCCGGCCCCTTTGGCGGGCGCATTGAGGGGTTGGGGCCGGAAGGCCAGTTGCGCCTGGTCAATGACCAGGGCCGCTATCAGCTCTGGTCAGGCACTGTTTTTTTGGCCCAATAACTGAATCTCAAGAAGATATTAAAATGAAATCATTTAATGATGTCTTAAAACAGCTGAAGCGCCAGCCCCTCCTGGTGGCCAACCGGGGCATCAGCGCCCGCCGGATCTGCCGCTCGTTCAAAGAACGCTTTGACGCCATCGCCATCATGACGGCCACGGATCTGGACAAGGCCGCCCCGGCGGCGGCGGCGGCTCAGGAACTGCTGCTCCTGGGGGAGGATCCCCGGGCCTACCTGGATTTGGAATTGATCATCTCCCTGGCCAGGCGGCGCGGAGTTTTGGGCATCCACCCCGGCTGGGGCTTCGCCTCGGAGGACGAGAGCTTCCCCCGCCTCTGCCAGGAGGCCGGGATCGTCTTTATCGGCTCCACGGCCGAATCCATGAATCTGCTGGGCAATAAAGTGGAAGTGCGCAAGCTGGCCAAACAGCTGAATATCCCGGTGGTGCCCGGCTCGGAAGGGGCGGTGGATGTGCCCACAGCCCGCCAGGTGGCCCGGGAAATCGGCTTCCCCATCATGCTCAAGGCCGAGGGCGGCGGCGGCGGCAAGGGCATCATTGAGGTGCACAACGAGCAGGCTTTGGAAGACGCTTTCAACAAAGCTTCGACCATGGCCCAGGCCTCCTTTGGTAACCCCCGGGTCTATGTGGAAAAGTTTTTGCCGGAAGTGCATCACATTGAGATCCAGGTCATTGCCGACCAGTATGGCAACATCTTCACCTTTGACGAGCGCGACTGCACTCTCCAGCGCAATAACCAGAAGCTGGCCGAGATCACCCCCTCGCCCTGGCCGGCCTTTACCAGCGAGCTCCGGCAGGCTTTAAAGGGCTACGCCCGCCGCCTGGTGGCCAAGGTGGGCTACTATTCCCTCTGCACGGTGGAGTTTCTGATCACTCCGGATTTGCAACCCTACCTGATTGAGGTCAACACCCGGCTCCAGGTGGAGCACGGCATTACCGAGTCGCGTTACGGGGTCGATCTGGTGGAGGAGCAGATCGCCGTGGCCTTCGGGGCCCCCCTGCGCTTCACCGAGGCTGAAACCTGCCCCACCCAGGTGGCCCTGCAGTTGCGCATCAACATGGAAGACCCCCAGCACGGCTTCACCCCCAATTCCGGCCTCATCTCCCGCTACGTCTCCACCGGCGGCCCCGGGGTGCGGCTGGATTCCAACCTGACCGCCGGCTACGACTTCCCCTCCAACTACGATTCCGCCGGAGCCCTCCTGATCACTTACGGCCGGGACTGGGCCAAGGTGCAGGGTATTATGGAGCGAGCCCTGAGCGAATACATGGTCGGCGGCCTGAAAACGACCATCCCCTTTTACCGGGCGCTCCTGAACACCCCTGAGTTTCGCCGGGGCGATTTCACCACCCGCTTTATCGCCCACCACCCGGAGCTGATGGAATACCGCGATCTGGCCTCCGAGGCGGTGCGGCTGTCGAAATTGGCCGCAGAAATCTCGGCCCGGGGTTACAACCCCTTTGTGCAACTGGGCCAATACCGGAGCCAGGATACCCCCAGGCTGCCCCGCTTTGAGCCGGTGCTGCCCAAAATCGCCACCGAAGACCTGACCCGGCCTTCGCCCTATCCTCGGGGCGACCGCCGTCTATTGCTCGACTATATCCGCGATTCCGGCCAAATCCACTTCGGCGATGCCACCTGCCGCGATGTCACCCAGTCCAACAGCTCCAACCGCTTCCGCCTAGCCGAGGACCGCCTGGTCGGCCCCTATTTGGACAACTGCGGCTTTTTTTCCCTGGAGACCGGGGGCGGCGCCCATTTTCACGTGGCCATGCTGGCCAACATGACCTATCCCTTCACCGAGGCGGCCCAGTGGAACGGTTTCGCCCCCAAAACCATGAAGCAGATCCTGATCCGCTCCACCAACATTCTGGGCTACAAACCCCAGCCGGCCGGGCTGATGGAAATGACCGGGGAATTGATCTGCCGCCATTTTCAGGTGATTCGCTGCTTTGATTTTCTCAACCACGCCGACAATATGCGGCCCTTTGCCCGGGTGGTGATGAGCCATAAGGACGTGCTCTTTGAGCCGGCCCTGTCTCTGAGCTGGGGGCCGGGCTTCACGGTGGCCCATTATCTGGAGGCCACGGAGGCCATTTTGAAAATGGTCGCCGAGTCTTCCGGCCTCCCCCCCGCCGCCGTGGTCAGGGAAATAGCTCTGGGCCTCAAGGACATGGCCGGGGTCTGCCCCCCCCGCTTTATCTCCGCGCTGGTCACGGCCCTAAAAAAGCGCTGGCCGGAGCTGGTGCTCCACTACCACCGCCACGCCACGGACGGCCTGTTTGTCCCCAGTGTGGGGGCGGCGGCCAAAGCCGGGGCCGACATAGTGGATACCGCCCTGGGGGCCGCCGTGCGCGGCTATGGCCAGGGCGATGTGCTGGCCACCTGCGCCTACCTGGAGGAAGAGCTAGGGCTGCCGGTGGAGCTGAACCGCGACCTGGTGCGCCAGGCCAATTTCGTGCTCAAGCAGATCATGCCCTATTACGACCGCTACGTCCCGCCCTATTTCCAGGGGATTGATCACGATGTGGTGCGCCACGGCCTGCCCGGCGGGGCCACTTCCTCGTCCCAGGAAGGGGCCATGAAGCAGGGCTACATCCAGCTTTTGCCCTATATGCTGCGTTTTCTGGCCGGGGCCCGCCGCCTGGTTCGCTACCACGATGTCACCCCGGGCTCCCAGATCACCTGGAACACGGCCTTTCTGGGGGTCACCGCCGCCTGGAACCGGGGCGGTCTGCCGGAGGTGCGGCGCCTGCTGGAGGTCCTGGAAGCCGTGGCCGAGACCCCGGAAGAAGAGCTGAGCGAAGACCTGAAGAGCGACCGCCTGCTGATCTACCGCGACTGCAACGACGCTTTCCGCGATTTGCTCCTGGGCCGCTTTGGCCGGCTGCCCCTGGGCTTTCCCCCCGACTGGGTCTATCAGAGCGCCTTTGGCCCCGAGGCTTGGGAGGAGGCCTTGGCCAGCCGCACCGAGGATTCCCCGCTCCTGCATCTGGAGGCCATTGACCTGGCCTCGGAAACAGCCACTTTGCGGGAAGCTATTGGCCGGCCCCCCACCCAGGATGAGCTGATCATGTTTCTGAATCAGCCGGCCGACGCTTTGAAAACCATCCGCTTCCGCCAGACTTACGGCAACCCCAACAACCTGCCCCTGGATGTCTGGTTTGAGGGGCTGCCGGCCGGCCAGCAGATGAATTTCACCGACACCAGCGGCAAACCCCATCAATTGTCCATGCGGGATATTCAGCCCCCGGACGAGCACGGGGTGACCATGGTTCGCTATGTGCTGGATTCGGAAATCATGCGGACTGAAGTGGCCGTCAGCCAACCCCAGGCCCGGCCCGGCGGAGCCGGCCCGGCCATGGCCCAGGCGGACAACCCTCACCATGTGGCCGCGCCGTCCAACGGCGATTTGTGGGTCATGTATGTCAAACCCGGGGAAATCGTCTCCGCCGGCCAGGAGCTGTTCAATATCTCCATTATGAAGCAGGAAAAAGCAGTGGTCGCCCCCCTGGACGGGATGGTCAAAAAAGTTCTGAAGCGGGCTGATTTCAAGACCACCAAACAGATGGTGCCCGTGCGGGCCGGGGAACTGATTGTCGAGCTGGCCCCCCTGCCCCACCTCTGCCCCGCCTGCCGCAAACCCCTGCCCATTGACGAGCTTTCCTATTGCCCCTATTGCGGAGCGGTGGTCAATGATTGATGGATTTGGGAGCACTTGAGTAATAGCGATAAGGCAGGTGAAATCCGAATGACCGGGCAGACCAAATCAAAGCAGCGTGTTGCTGACCACGGTGAAGTGTTTACTTCCGAGCGCGAAGTCAAGGCTATGCTTGATTTAGTGTAACTATTCAGCCATGCCTTTGAAAAATAATTTCAAAAAATCAAAAAAAGTTCTTGACAAGATTTTTTGAAAAATGGCTTAACGAAATGGTGATCGTTCCAGAATGCCCTCAGAT
>JAISJK010000118.1 GCA_031261565.1 Candidatus Adiutrix sp.
TTGGTGTGGAGGGTGGACAGCACCAGGTGGCCGGTCATGGAGGCTTCCACCGCTATTTCGCCGGTTTCCAGATCCCGGATCTCGCCGATCATACATATGTCCGGATCCTGCCGCAAAAAGGCTTTCAGGGCCTTGGCGAAGGTCATGCCCACCTCTTTGACCACATTGACCTGGTTGACGCCGGAAAAGTTAAATTCAACCGGGTCTTCCGCAGTGAGAATCTTGACATCGTCGGTGTTGCGCAGGGACAGGCAGGAATACAAGGTCACGGTTTTCCCGCTGCCGGTGGGGCCGGTGACCAGGAACATGCCGTTGGGGCGGTAAATGGCGCCTTTGACCTGCTCCAGGTTTTTCTGGGTAAAACCCAGCTTGGCCAGATCCACGTTCAGACCTGATTTATCCAAAATACGCAAAACCACCGACTCGCCAAAGAGGGTCGGCAGGGAGGAAACACGGAAGTCGATCTCCCGGGTTTTGGACATCCTCAGCTTGATACGACCGTCCTGGGGCACCCGCCGCTCGGTAATGTCCAGCCTGGCCATGATTTTCAAGCGGGCGATCAGGGCGTTTCTGATTTCGAGGGGCAGACGGGTGCGCTTATAAAGAGCGCCGTCAATGCGGTAACGCACATAAAACTGTTTCTCAAAGGGCTCGATATGGACATCCGAGGCGCCCTCCTGAATGGCCTGCAGGAGAATCTGGTTGGCCAGGTTGATGATGGTGCTGTTTTCAGCCGAATACATTTCGGCGGAAAGAGCTTCATCCTCGCCGGTATCGCCGAAGGCGAAATCATCCAGAGCATCGGATATCAGAGCGCCGAGGTTATCAACCGTCACCGGCCCGGCGTCAGACTCGGCGTCTTTGGAATCTATGGGCGCGAAAAAGGACTGGTATTCCTCATCGCTGATATTGTAGATACGCTTAAAGGCATCGACAATGCTCTGAAGCGGGGCCACGCCCAGCATCAGCTGGTGTTTGGTCAACGCGGTCAGCTCGTCCACGACCTTGTTGTTGGTGGGCTCCAGCATGGCCAGGTAGAGCTTGTTGTCTTTTTTGTTATAAGGCACGGCCATAAATTTTTTGGCTAGGTCATAGGGGATGACCGCAATGGCCTCCGGCGGAATATCCCTCTCGGCCAGACTGATCAGCGGGAAATTGTATTGCCGGGAGAGGACTATGGAGACGGTGGAGCTTTCAATATAGTTCTTTTTTAACAAAAAGACGGAGAGGAACTCGTCAGCATGGCCTTTGAGCCACTTGGTGCCCTCTTCCAACTGACCACGGGTGATGTGGCCGGCCCGCATGAGGTAATCGCCCACCAAAAGGCGATAGCTTTCCGCGCTCTGATCTTTGACCGTGCCGCTTAAAGTCGACGTGCGGCGGCTTGTTTCAGCCATAATCACCCTCTTTTGTAAATTAAAACTATAAAAACACTTGATTTAAAGCTGCTTATTATTATACAACAACAGGTGGATTTTGCAAGTATCAAGATATGGTCATAATAACGGCTTTAGCCGGGTAAGGATACAATTCATGGGCCGGGTCAAAACGCAATTTGTCTGCCGCCACTGCGGCTATCGGGTCTCCAAATGGCTGGGCCGCTGCCCCGGTTGCCAGGAGTGGGAGAGCCTGGAGGAGGAAACCCTGCCGTCCGCCTCCGCCAGCCGCCGAGGGGCACCGGTTATGGCCGGCCGGCCCCGGCCGCTGTCGGAGGTGGCGGTGGAAGACCTGGGGCGCCTGTCCACCGGGCTTGAGGAGCTGGATCGGGTGCTGGGCGGCGGCCTGGCCCCCGGAGCGGTGACCCTTTTGTCGGGTGAACCGGGGGTGGGCAAATCCACCCTGCTCCTGCAGGCGGCGGCCGGCCTGGCCGGCCGGGGGAAACGTCTGTTATACATCACCGGGGAGGAGTCGGCCGCCCAGGTGCGCTTGCGGGCCGAGCGGCTGAGCCTGGATTTGTCCCGTCTGTGGGTGCTGGCCGAGACCAGAGTGGAGGCCATCGCCGAGGCCCTGGATAATAGCCAGTGGGACGTGGCGGCGGTGGATTCCATCCAGACTTTGACCAGCGAAGGCTTGGCCGGGGCGGCCGGCAGCCCGGCCCAGGTGCGGGAAAGCGCCGCCCGCCTGAGCGCCCTGACCAAGGGCCGGGGCCTGCCCCTGTGGCTGGTGGGTCACATCACCAAGGACGGCTCCATCGCCGGCCCCAAACTGCTGGAGCATCTGGTGGATACGGTGCTCTATTTTGAGGGCGACCGGGAGCGCTCCCTGCGGCTTTTGCGGTCTTTCAAAAACCGCTATGGTTCAGTCAATGAAATCGGCGTCTTTGAGATGACCGGGAGCGGGTTGGGCCAGGTGGTCAACCCCTCGGCCCTGTTTTTGTCCGAGCGCCCGGCCGGGGCCAGCGGCTCGGTGGTGGCCCCGATCATGGAGGGCCAGCGCCCGCTTTTGATGGAAATTCAGGCCCTGGTGTCGGCCAGCCCCCTGGCCATGCCCCGCCGCCAGGCTCTGGGGGTGGACAGCGCCCGGGTGGGCCTGCTGGCCGCCGTGCTGGAAAAGAAAGTGCGCCTGAAGCTGTTTGACCGCGACATTTTCGTCAATGTCACCGGCGGGGCCCGCATCACTGAGCCGGCCGCCGACCTGGCCATTGTGGCGGCCATGGCCGGCAGTTGGGCCGATACCCCGGCCCCCGACTCCACCGTCTTTATCGGCGAGGTGGGGCTGGCCGGGGAGGTTCGCACCGTGGCCCATCTGGAGGCCCGTCTGCGGGAAGCCCGCAAGATGGGCTTCACCCGGGCCGTGGTTCCCCCGGCCGAGGCCAAAAAAGTGGCGGCGGAAGGCCTGAAACTGCACAGCGTCAAGAGCGTCAGCCAGCTTTTACGCGAACACCTGGGGTTTAAATGACCGGCTTGACTCCGGCCGGCGGCCAGGCCACCTGATAGAGCCGGGGCCAGAGTTTACCGGTCAGCCAGAGGCGGCCGCCCTCCACCGCCAGACCGTTTAAGGCGGTGTCGAGGGGATTAGGGGTGTCCGGGAGGCCGGCGGCCCGGGCCAGGGATCGGAGCGGCCCGGCCTC
>JAISJK010000077.1 GCA_031261565.1 Candidatus Adiutrix sp.
GCGGTCAAGGGGGCTTTTGAGCGCTGGAAGGGCGACCAGGTGGGGGCCTTTGGCCGGGACGACCATCTGCACCGCGACCCCAAGGTCTGGGTGGCCGGGCTGGAATGGACGCCGGTGCCCATACTGTCGGTCAGCGCCGACCAGCGCTATTCCGGGGGCCGCAGTGAGACCCAGATCGGCTTGACCTTCAATTACAACTTTGACATGCCCTGGGAAGACCAGCTATCCTCGGCCACGGTGGCTGAAATGAGGACGGTGCCGGGGTCAAGACACGACTTTGTGGATCGCCAGTATGATATGATTTTGGAGTATCAGGCCAAGGAAGGGGCCTATAACATCACCTATCAAGGTTTGGGCGGAACCAACATCCACCTGTTCCGGATAGCCGATTACTTTGGTAAGCCGGCGGCCGGCCGGGCGGTGGCCCTGGCCCTGAGCGGCGGGGCTTTAGTGGCCCTGACCGGGGCGGCCAGTGGAGTGTTCAGAACGGATGATAATGGCCTGATCCGGGTGGAGGTGACGCCCAAGGGGCAGACCAGCGCCACGGCCACTTTGACGGCGGGTAAGACCACCAAAGAATTTACGCTTGGTTTGATGGGCGGTAGCCTTCATTTGATTTTTACGCATCTCAATGGGCCGGCTTTCACCACCCCTGACCCCACCAAAGGCTACCAGAGCACGGCTTCAGTCAAGGTGGAATTTATTATTGACGACAGCGGCAATATCTGGACTATAGCAGAGCCGGTGACCTGGAGGGTGAAATCGATCAACAACCCCTCGGCCGCCTGGTGGAAGCGCGGGGCAACCGCTCTGAACGGGTTGACCTGGGGTGATACGGTCACGGGTGACCAGTGGTGGGGAACCTCCTCTGACGGTGACGCTCACCCGGTGGAAGGTAGCCTCCCAACTACTGCTGAGATAGAATTGACGGATGTGGTCGGTTCGAGGTCAGTGATCCTGGAGGCCTCGGTGATCATTGATGGCGTCACCTACACCGGGGAAGAGACTATCAGTTTCGGCGATGGCCCCTTGTCGGTGTTCACCAGCGCGCCTGCGCCTGGAACACAATGGGCGACTCAATACGGGAATAGTTCTGTAGGAGGGACTACCTTGAGTGACAATGATTTTACTAGTGATGGAACAAATCATTCGCCAACACCGGCCAACACCTTCCCGGCTGCGTCTTCTTGTGGCGGCAATGTAAATAATGCTGTTATTAACCTTGGTGGTGTATCTGGAGCCTGGACGGCAACATTCCCGACTGAAAGTGATGGATGGTCATCAGCGATGGCTGCTAATTCAAACGGTCATTATTCGACCACCTCGAACCTGCCGAAGGCCGCGCAGTTAGTGGCCGTATCAAGATATGATTCTGGATATAATACTACTGTGCTGAGAAAAGGGGCGGCTTTGGCGGCTGGTTGGCCTGAAGATAACTGGGGTGGCGGTTATTACCAGTATTGGTCGGGTGAGGTCACCTTCGTCGGTGGCAACACCGGCTTCGGCTACTTCCTCGCCCTCGGAGTCGCCCTGGCCAGCGGCGTCGACGGTTGGACCTTCAACGTCACTTACGTCAACCCGGTGACGGTCTGCGCCGCGCCCTGAGGGTTCTTGATTGGTCTTTGGCCTTGGGGGCGGCTCAGCGCCCCCTGCCTTTGACCTTAAACCTTTCTTCGGCCTCCCTCCGCCCCTTCGGGGCACCTCCCTCTATGAGGGAGGCTTCTTCAGGCTCCCTCCCCGAGGGAGCAGTCGCCGCCCTGGGCGACTGAGGGAGAGGACAAAACCCCCCCCTTGGCGGGGTAACCACCTCGCCTCCGAAAATTCCCCTCCCGTGGAGGGGTGCCCGCAGGGCCGGGGTGGTTTCTTCCCCCCAGCTGGCGAACAATTTAGCTGGCGCCATTGCCCTGGGGCTGAAGGCCGGCCAGTATCTGAAAATGAGCCCCAATTAGTATCCCTGCTGCTGCCCCGGCGGGGTGAAGGCCAGGCGGAAGCCAAGGAAATTGAGGCGCGGTTCCGGGGCGCCGCCATAGCGGTGGGAAGAGCGGCAGCTCCGGGGAAAACTTATCCAGCCGCCCCCCCGGTCAACCCGCTTGTCGCCGCCGCCGGCCCTGACCGGGTCGGTCACCGCCTCCGGCCCATAAGGGGCATAGACATCCTCCACCCATTCCCAGACATTGCCGGCCATATCATACAGCCCCCAGGGATTGGGCCGTTTCTGACCCGCAGGATGGGAGGTGCCCTGGGCGTTTTCGTCATACCAGGCGTAGTCGCCCAGGTCTTCCAGGTGATCCCCAAAGGAATAGCGGGTGGTCGTGCCCGCCCGGGCGGCATATTCCCACTCCGCTTCCGTGGGCAGACGGTATTTATCTGTCCCCTCCAGCCGGTTCAGCCTCCGGATAAACTCCTGCGCGTCATTCCAGGAGACGCTGTCCACCGGGTGGGCCGGCCCCTCAAAGGCGCTGGGGTTAGAGCCCATGACGGCCACCCACTGAGCCTGGGTGACCTCGTAGCGCCCCAGGTAAAAGGGGCGGCTGAGGGTGACCTGGTGGGCCGGCTTTTCCCAGTCCACGGCCACCGCAGCCTGGCCATCTTCATGGGCCCCCATGATAAATGTGCCGGCGGGGATGAGCTGAAATTCAACGCCCAGGCTGTTGGTGTAAACATCAGGGTCGGCCGGCTCCGGCGGGCGCTCGGCCACCACGGCCGGCGGCATCGTTGGAGAGCGTGAGGCCGACTGGTCATTATTCGCCAAAAAACTGAAGAGCAGATACAGCAGAGCGGCCCCGACCGCCAGGAAGATCAGCCGGAGCCGGGCCGACGGGGCCCTGTCCGGCCCCCCGGCGCTGTCCGGCTTCAGGCTCAGACAATTTGTCAGGATAGATGACAATTCCGGGCTGACCGCCGGGGTCAGGCTATTGATTTTAGCCAGGAGCGGGTCAGGCTCGCCCTTTAAAATGGCGTAATGCCGCCCGAGAGCCGGCAGGGGGTCAGTCCCGGTCAGACAGCGGTAGATGACCTCCCCGAGGGCGTAGTAATCAGCCCGGACGCCGTCTTCGCCCGAGCGGTCGGCCAGGTCGTCAAAACAGGTCTGAAGCCCGCCCGGCCGGTCGCCGGAAATGGCCTCGGCTGCGGCCCAGGTGCGGGTGGAGCCGAAATCCAGGAGGATGGGTTGGCCGCCGGTGGTCAGAAAGATGTTTTCCAGCTTGATGTCCAGATGGTTAAAACCGGCCCCGTGAACGGCCTTGAGAGCCTCCAGAATCGGGCCCAGCCAGGCCAGTATTTCCGGATCCGGCAGACGCCCGCCCGGCCGCCGGGCCAGAGAGCCGGCCAGAGTCTCGCCTTCGATAAAATGGGCCACCATATAGGCGGTGCCGTTGTCCCGGAAATAATCAATGACCGGCGCGATGTTGGGGTGTTTAAAGGCGGCCAGAGCCCTGGCCTCGCTGAAAAAAGTCTCCACCCCGGCCTGGAAGGCCCGGGCCTCGCTTTCCCGGCGGGGGACGACCGCCAGATGGCCGCAGCGCCCGGCCAGATCCCGGGGCAGATATTCCTTGATGACCACCGGCTGCCCGGCGGCCAGATTGAGGGCTTTATAAGTAAATCCCTCCCGGCCCCGTCCCAGTTCCCCGGTGACCAGGTAAGCCCCCAGCTTAACTCCGGGCAGAAGGGCCGGATTATCGGTCATCTGATCATCCGTTTTAGCCATGGCCACCTAAATAAAGCTTATTTAAAAGGAATAATAACACAATATCCGGGGGAAAACACCCTCTGGACGGGAGAGGTCATTAAGTGGTATAATTTTAATTTAAGTCATTTGTGGAGATCATGATTATGTCCGAAACCAGACGGCGCGCCAAAGACACCCCCAGGGATAGCCAGACTGACAGCGGGCCGGCCCCCCGCCATAAGACCAGAGTCACCCTGACTAAAGACGTCTCCTCCAAATATCGCAAAATTCTGCCCAAAGGCCCGGCCCGGCCCGCTGGCCGGCCAGCCGCCCGGCCGGAAGGCCCGACTTCAGGCCGCCGCTACTCGCCCCGCTCGGAAGGATCAAACCCGGGCCGCCGCTATGGCAGCCGGCCGGAGGGCTCAGGCCCGGCCCGCCGGCCCGGCCCCAAATTCGGCGCCGGCCGCCTCCCGGCCCGGCCCCGGCCGGCCGGAGGCCTGGAGATAAAGATTATCGTTGACCGGGAGCTGCCGGAAGCCGCCCGCCAGCTTAAGGAGACCCAGGAGCTGATCCTGGTCACGGCTAATGAAATGCTGACCCTGACGGAAACGCTGACGGATATCCACAGCCAGTTGGAGGCTGTCCTGGCCACGGAATCCGCGCCGCTAAGCGGCCACTTGCGCCAGGCCCAGATTGCGGTTACCGGCCTGTATGAAAAAATGAGCTTCCAGGATCTGGCCGGCCAGCGCCTGGCCAAAATAGATCATTTTTTTCAGGCCCTGAGCCGGGTCTTGAGCAGCCCGGAGACGCCCGGGGCCCGGGGCGGCGATCGCTATCCGGCCCGGCGCGGCCAGCCGGAGGCCCCAAGCAAATACCCCACCGGCCCGAAACTGAAAGGCCCCCAGGCCCGGGGCGGCGGTCTGGCTCAGGGCGACATTGACAGTCTTTTGCAAAATCTGTGATCATGGCCCTGACTCCCCTTATAGAGCTAAAAGACATCGAAGTGACCTTCGATGAGCGAAAAATTTTAAACGGCTTCAGCCTGACGGTGGATTCAGGCCAAAAACTGTCTTTGGTGGGGGAATCCTCCTCGGGTAAAAGCACTCTTCTGAAAATTATGGTCGGCTTGATCAGGCCGGATCGCGGGCTGGTCAAAATTTTTGGCCGGGACTTGAGCCGCCTGTCGGACGGGGAGTTGCGCCAGGTGCGGCAGCGCATCGGGATGCAGTTTCAGTCGGGAGCTCTGTTCGATTCCATGAGCGTCATGGAAAATCTGAAACTGGCCCGCCGGGAGAGCGCCCACGATCAGGCCGCCGGACTGGCCGCCGACAACCCGGCTGAGCCCTTAAAGCTCCTGGCCGCCGTGGGCCTGGCCTCGGCCGAAGGTCGTCAGCCCTTTGAGCTTTCCGGCGGTATGCGCAAACGGGCCGCCCGGGCCCGGGCCCTGACCACCAATCCCGCCCTGGCTATCTTTGATGAGCCCACGGCCGGCCTGGATCCGGTGACCAGCCGCCGCATTATCAACCTGATTCAATCCATTTCCGACCAAAGCGGGGCGACTATGATTCTGGCCACCACCGATGTGCAGGTCGCCCGTCATTTTTCTCCCAATCTCCTGGTTTTAAACCAGGGGCGGCTCTGGGCCAGCGACACCATTGACCACCTGCGGGCCAGCCAGGATATCTTTGTCCAAAAACTCCTGAGCCGGTTGTTATGATTGAAAACTGGCCGGAACTGAAAACCGTAGAGCGCCCCGGGCGCTACCTGGGGGGGGAACTCGGCGCTCAGCCCAATCAGACTCCGGATCAGCATAATCGGCTCTTCAGGGTGGCCCTGGCTTTTCCCGATGTTTATGAAATCGCCCACGGCCATCTGGGGCACAAAATTTTATACAGCCTGTTAAATGACCGGCCCGGCCTGTCGGCCGAGCGGGCTTACGCCCCCTGGCCGGATTGGGAAGCGGTCTTGCGCCGCCGGGCGGCCCGGCTGACCAGCCTGGAAAGCCGCCGGCCTCTGGCCGAGTTTGATCTGGTGGGCTTTTCCCTGCAATATGAGCTGGGCTACACCAATATATTAAATATGCTGGAGCTGGGGGGCATTCCCCTCAAGGCGGCCGACCGGAATCAGACTTCCCCCCTGGTGGCGGCGGGAGGCCCAGGGGCCTATAACCCGGAGCCCCTGGCCGATTTTTTTGACCTCTTCTTTCTGGGCGACGGCGAGCGAAGTTTGGTCGAGGATCTGGAGATTATTAAAGAGTGGCGCTTTGAAGGCGCGCCCAGGGAGGCCCTGTGGCCCCGGCTGGCCGGCCGGCCCGGCCTCTACATCCCCTCGCTCTTTCGCCCGGCCTACGGCCGGAACGGCCGTTTCGCCTCTCTGGAAATCCTGCGGCCGGGTTATGAGCGGGTCGTCCGGGCTGTGGCCCCCAACCTGGAGACCGCCGCCTTCCCCCTCTGCCAGATTACCCCCCTCATCAAGCCGGTTCACGACCGGGTGGTGGTGGAGATCGGCCGGGGTTGCAGCCGGGGCTGCCGCTTCTGTCAGGCTGGCTATGTTTACCGGCCGGTGCGGGAGCGCACCCGGGAGACCATTTTAAACCTGGCCGGACAAAATCTGGCGGCCAGCGGACAGGACGAGGTTTCCTTTCTGTCGCTGTCCGCCGGCGACCATACCCAGATCGCCCCCCTGGTCTCTGATTTCATGGATCGTTACGCTGACCAGACCGTGGCCCTCTCCCTCCCCTCTCTGAGGGTTAAAAGCCTCTCCAGCCATCTGGCCCGCCAGATCAAGCGGGTTCGCAAGACCGGCTTTACCCTGGCTCCGGAGGCCGGCACCCAGCGCCTGCGCGAGGTCATCAATAAAGACCTGACCGATGATGACCTGCTGAACGCCGCCGAGGAGGCCTTCACTCTGGGCTGGCGCACTCTGAAACTTTATTTTATGGTGGGGCTGCCCACGGAAACGGACGAGGATCTG
>JAISJK010000086.1 GCA_031261565.1 Candidatus Adiutrix sp.
ACCGAGGATCATCCCGGAACCAAATATCTTCACAAAGACGGCAAATTTACCCGAGGCAAGGGCCTGTTCAAAGCCATCAGCTACACCCATCCGGTGGAAGAGCCCGATCAGGCCTACCCCCTGGTCTTAACCACCGGGCGCAACCTCTATCAGTATCACACCCGAACCATGACCTCAAAGGTGGAGGGCCTGACGGCCAAGGCCGGCGAGAGCTATGTGGAAATCGGGCCGGTCACCGCCGCCCAATACGGCGTTGGGCACGGGGATATGGTCAGGGTCAGTTCCCCCCGGGGGGCTATCGAGGTTCAGGCCCGGGTGCTGCCCCGGGTGCGCGACGGCCTTATTTTTGTGCCCTTCCACTATGGCGAAGCTGGGGCCAATATCCTGACGGCGGCCAACCTCGACCCGGTTTGCCGAATTCCGGAATTCAAGGTTTTGAAAGCCCGGATTGAAAAGCTGTCCGACGCGGGCCCGGGAGCCCAGGCCTTTTGAGCTTCGGGGTCTTTAAAAACTGCGGCGCGGCCATCCTCTGTGGTGGCCGCAGCCGCCGAATGGGTTTTGATAAAGCGCTGTTGTTGTGCCGGCCGGACGGTAAACTGCTGTTGTCGGCCCTGGCCGAGGAACTGGCCGGCCGCTTCCCTGAAGTTATTCTGGTCACCGATGAGCTGACCAAGCTGGCCCGGGTGGCCGAACTCGCCCCCTACCGGATGGCGCGGGACATTTGTCGACAGGCCGGGCCCAGCGGGGCGATTTATACGGCCCTGGCGGCCCTGGCCGGCCGGCCGGCTTTCATCATCGCCTGCGACATGCCGGTCATTAACTGGGAGGTTATTGAAAAGATGAAAGCCCTGATGGACAGATCCGGGGCTGAGGTGGTGGTTCCGAGGCATGGCCCCTATCTGGAGCCTCTATACGGCTTTTACTGCCGGGCGACCAGGCCGGTTTTCCAGAAGGCGGCGGCCGGAAACAAGGCCATCCGCGATAGTTTTAACTTACTCAAAACCGCCTACCTGGATATGGATCCGGATGAGGGCCAGGCGGGCCCAAATCCCTTCAAAAACATTAATTCCATTGATGACGCCTATCGGGACAGTCTTCAACTGATGGGTCTCCAGCCGGTTAAGGTGCGCCGCTTTAATGAAGACGGCTTTCGTTTGCAGGATGATTTAACGGTCGTGGAAGAACGGGTGGAGATCATCATCAACGGCCGGCCTTTTTTATCGGTCATGGCCACGCCCCAGCACCTGGATTATTTGACTCTGGGGCTCTTATTGGGGGAAGGGGTGATCAACAGTATCGAAGAGGTGTCTGAACTGGTGGTGGCGGAAGACCGGCGGCGGGTGGCCGTGACCCTGAGCAAGCCCGGCCCAACCCCGGAGCTGCTCTCGCCCTCGGCCAACGCCGGGCCCGGGCCGATGATCAGCCCGGATCAGATCTGCGAGTGGATGGAAGAATTCAATCAGAGTTCCGGACTGTTCCGGGCCACCGGGGCGGTGCACAGCGTCTGTTTCGTCAACCCGGCCAATCGCGGTCTGGACGCCATTTACGATGACGTCGGCCGCCACAATGCCCTGGACAAGGTTATCGGTTATCTGCTGAGCGCCGCCCTGAACCCCTCTTCCGGCCTGCTGCTGACCACCGGGCGAATATCCACGGAAATATTGTTGAAGGCCTATCGGGCCGGACTTCGGGTGCTCATATCCCGAAGCGCACCCACGAACCGGGCTGTCCGGCTGGCTTTGGATCTGGATATGACCCTGATCGGCTTTGCCCGGGGGCGGCGATTCAACGTTTATTCCGGATCAGAGCGAGTTGCCGGGGCCGGCGGGGGCCATCTTTCAGATGCCTAACCAGACTCAGGCCACTATCTACAGTTACCGCCAGGGCCAGGTGGCCATTGTTCCGGACGCGCTGGTGATGGAAAAGAGCATTAACCTGATTGTCAACGCCCACCAGTTTCTCACCGTGCTGGCCACCCCCCAGCATCTGGAGGAACTGGCCCTGGGAATTTTATTCAGCGAAGGGGCGGTTAAAAGCGCCGCAGAGGTGGATTCAATCTGGGTCAACCGGCAACAGGATCGGGTGGTGGTCACTCTGGCCCGGGAAGGCCCGCTGCCGCCGCCGAACCAGATGCTGCGGCAATCCGGCTGCGGTGCCTGTGACTCTTCCTTAAACGCGGTGACCAGGGATTCCGGCGCGGCGGAGGACGATGAGGCCGTCATTCCCAGGCTCGCCCCTCAAGATATCATCAGCCTGATGGCCGACTTTGAGCAGCGCTCCAGCCTCTTCCGCGACACCGGGGCCGTCCACAGCGTCTGTTTCGTCTGCCCGGAGAGTCGGGCCGGGGCCATATTTTATGATGATATGGGGCGGCATAACGCCCTCGACAAAGTTATCGGCCGGCTGCTGCAAACCGGCCAAAATCCGGCCGGTGGCCTGATCCTGACCACCGGCCGGGTGTCTATGGAAATACTCATCAGGACCCACCGGACAGGCTGCCGCTTTCTCGTTTCCCGGAGCGCCCCCACCGACAAGGCCGTCAGCCTGGCCGCCGAATTGGGGCTGACCCTGGTCGGCTTTGCCCGAGGCCAGAGATTTAATGTCTATGCCCGGCCTGACCGCATCTGGCCGGAGCCCGGATTAAAAGCGGGCGACTAATTAATATGGTTTACTAACATATACGGGCATGCTAAAATTACAAGTCGCTTAATAAAACCCCGAAATTCGGAGTGACTTGACAATGAAAACAATATTTGTGGTTGACGACAATGACACTAACCTGGTCGTCGCCCGGCAGGCTTTGGAGGGCGAATACAAGACTCTGACTATCCCCTCCGCAGCCAAGATGTTCAAGCTGCTCGAAAAAATAAGGCCCGATTTGATTTTGCTGGACATTGATATGCCGGAGATGGACGGTTTCGCCGCGATAACGGAGCTGAAAAAGTCCGACAAATTCAAGGACATTCCCGTTATATTCCTGACGGCCAGCTTTGACGCGGCTTTGGAAATTAAAGGCTTTGAACTCGGGGCGATTGATTATGTAAACAAGCCTTTTTCCGCTCCGGTTCTTCGCAAGCGCCTGGAGACAAATATAGGGATTGACGCGCTTATAAAAGAGCGCACCGCCGAGGTTGAATCGCTGCGGAACGGCATTATCTCCGTTCTGGCGGATATGGTCGAGGGTCGCGACCTCGTTACCGGCGGTCATATCCGCCGGACGCAGACCTATCTTAAAATACTTCTCGAGGCGATCACCCAAAATAATGTTTATTCCGAGCTGACCAGGAGCTGGAATTTACGGATAGCTCTACCGTCCGCGCAGCTTCACGACATCGGCAAAATCACCATATCCGACACCATCCTCAATAAACCCGGCAAACTTTCCGACGAGGAATTTGAAATCATAAAAACGCACTCGATCGAGGGCGAAAAACTTATCGACAAAATCAAATCCGAAGTCGGCCAAAGCGCGGACGACTTCCTGCGGCATTCAAGGCTGTTTGCCGGAACGCACCACGAAAAATGGAATGGGGGCGGCTATCCGCGCGGTTTGTCCGGCGAAGATATCCCCCTTGAGGGACGTATTATGGCGGTGGCCGACGTTTACGACGCCCTGACGAGCGAGCGGCCCTATAAACAGGCCTTTCCGCACGAAGAAGCCGTGGAGATAATCAAAAACGACAGCGGCGAGGTGTTTGACCCGCTGCTTGCGGAAGTGTTTCTTGAGGTTGAGGACGAGTTTAGGGTTAAGAGCCAGGCGGAAAATCCATGAGATTAGGAGAACAGGCCAATGAAACAAACCGCAAAAATTATAGGCACCCTGATCCTCGCCGCTATGCTCGGGCTGACATTATTGACCGCCTATCAGAAGCCCAAGACTGCGGAATGGACTGTCGGAAAGCCCCTCGGTAAGGATAAAATTAAAATCGGAATCTTATATGTTGACGACGCGGAGGACGGCTGGTCCTACGCGCACCGGCTGGGCCTAAAAGAGATGCAGGACAAAATCGGAATAGCGGACGAGCAAATCATAAGCCGACTGAAAGTGATTGACACGAATGGCTCTATCGCCGCAGGCACTATCCGCGAGCTGATCTACTCAGGCGCGAATGTAATAATCGCCACCAGCTGGGGATATATGGACGCTTGCGAAAATCTTTCCCGGGAATATCCCAACGTGATTTTTGCCCACTCTTCGGGCCATAAAAATAACGACACCAACTTTACAAATTATTACGGACGCGATTATCAGGCCCGTTATCTTTCCGGGATAGTAGCCGGCTTAAGAACCGAAACCGACAAAATCGGCTATGTCGCGGCTATGGGCCGAGAAAACAGCGAGGTGACCAGCGGCCTGGACGCGTTTGCCATGGGGGTGGAAAGCGTCAACCCCGAGGCTAAAGTCTATGTGCGCGTGACGCACAACTGGTATGACCCCGCCGCCGAGCGTGAATCGGCCCAGGAGCTTATTGCCCGGGACTGTGACGTTATCGCCCAGCATGTGGATACCGCCAACCCTCAAATTGAAGCCGGGAAAGCCGGTGTTTGGAGCCTGGGCTACAACTGCGATATGGCCGCTGCCGCGCCCGGGGCCGTCATCACCTCAGTGGTCTGGAACTGGGGCGTTTATTATTCCTTTTTAATAAACAGCCTGATAGACGGCACCTTTAACACGCAGCCGTATTTGGGGGATTTGCCGGGCGGGCTGGTGAGCCTGGCCCCGATAAACGACTCTCTGGCCGCGCCGAATACGGCCAGGGCCGTCAAGGCCGCGAAAGAGCAAATACTCAGCGGAGAGCTTAATATTTTTGCCGGCCTTATCGAAACCAACGACGGCGCCAGGGTCGGCGCCCCCGGCGCGGCCATGTCCGGCGAGGAAATCATCAGGAATACTCATTGGTATTATCGCAACATAATAGAATTAAAATAAAAATGGAGACTTGCCAGTGAGCTATCTAGCGATAATCAAGGCTAATTATCAGCAAGTCATTTTCGTTTGCCTGACCTTGCTTTTGATGGTCTTAATTTCAATTATCACGGTTAACAACACGGTGGACAAAAAAACAACCCTGGCCGTTAATGTGGCCCTGGAAGAAGCCGAGAAAACCATAAGGTCATATTTGCGTGAACCCCAGGTAGCTTACAATACCATATATAACACCCTTCGGAGCGAGCTGGAGAGGGGCGAACCACAGGAGTATATTAAAGCCTATTTAAGGGAAACCACAAACTCGTATAAAGGAGAGAACAGCGATATATCGGGATTTTTGGGGGTCTATGGATATATACGCGGGGAATTTATTCCCGGCGGGGAATTTGTCCCCGGCGAGGATTATATTCCCCAGCAGAGCCCCTGGTATCAAACGGCCATAATGAATAAAAAGGCCGAGTATTCAGTGCCTTATGCCGATGCCGCCACCGGGAGAACAGTCATATCCCTGTCCCGGGAAATCTATGGTCAGGACGGGGAATATTACGGAGTCCTGGCCATGGATATTGATACGTCGTGGCTTTCATCTTATGTGGAAAATCTCCAGTTTGTGAAGGGCGGGTATGGCCTGATTATAGACCAATACATGAGCGTGCTCGTGCACCCGAATGAAAAATATGTCAACTCTCACCTGCAGGCCATCAGCCCCGGTTATGCCGAAATAGCCGGGACGCTCCGGGTCGAAGATGAAATTTACACCAAACACGTCTATGATATAGACGGCCAAAAATCTCTGGTCTTTTTCAAGGAACTCTATAACGGGTGGAGCATTGGCGTTGTTCTCCCCAAGACAGGCTATTACTCCGACGTTTACACCGCAACTATAATTCTTTCCCTGATAGGGTTAATTTCCATGGTGGCCCTTAACACTATCCTTTTGAAGCTGTCGGCCGCTAAAATACATTCAGATGAAGTAAATAAATCAAAATCATCCTTCCTGGCCACCATGTCCCATGAAATTCGCACGCCGATAAACGCCATAATCGGAGTTTCCCAGATTGCCCTCATGAAAAAAGATTTAGCCGAGAGCGTGGCCGAGGCCTTCACTAAAATCGAAATCGCTGGCAACAATTTGTTGGGTATTATCAACGATATACTGGACTTTTCCAAAATCGAAAACGGAAAGCTGGACATAAACCCAACTCTTTACGATTTGCCCAGCCTCATAAACGACACCGTCCAGCTCAACATCACCCGTATTCAGAGCAAACCGATTGAGTTTTACCTTGAACCAGACCCTGGCCTGTTTGTGAATATGCGCGGCGACGAACTGCGAATAAAGCAAATCCTCAACAATATTTTGTCAAACGCCTTCAAATACACCGACCAGGGCTCGGTCACTCTGGCCATAAGCTGCCAGCGCGATGAAGAAACAGTTTGGCTGACTTTCCGGGTGTCCGATACTGGCCAGGGTATGACGGATGAAAATGTGCGACAGCTTTTTGACGAGTATTCGCGTTTTAACGAGGCCGCCAACCGGGCCACCGAGGGAACAGGCCTGGGAATGAACATCACCAATCGGCTGGTAGCGATGATGGGCGGGAAAATTGAGGTGGAAAGCGCGCCGGGAGCAGGCAGCACATTTACGGTCACCATTAAGCAGGATTATTCCGATGCCAAGCTTATCGGCGAGGAGCTGGCCGATAAACTTAGAAAATTCGAGTTTGTAGCCAATAAGGCCAAAAAATTCGCCAGCGTTGTTTACAAAAATATGTCTTACGGCAAAGTTCTGATTGTCGATGACGTCGAAACTAACTTGTTTGTCGCCCAAGGGCTTATGTCGCCTTATAAGCTGAATATCGAAACAGCGGAAAGCGGCTATGAAACGCTAGAAAAAGTGGAGGCCGGGTCGGTTTACGATATAATATTTATGGATCACATGATGCCCAAGATGGACGGTATGGAAACCACAAAGCGTCTGCGCGAGGCCGGCTACACCAAGCCGATTGTCGCCCTGACCGCCAACGCGGTCGTCGGCAATGACAAAATGTTCAAAGAAAACGGTTTTGACGATTTTATTTCCAAACCGATTGATGTGCGTCAGCTCAACGCCGTGCTAAACAAGCTTGTCCGCGATGCCCACCGGGGCGAGATGACCGAAGTTGACGAGGTAACGGACACTCCGCCAGAAACGGCCCCGGCTGGCGTGAAGGAAAAGCTGATGGAAGTCTTCCGCCGCGACGCGGCCAAAGCGGTGGCCGCCTTGCGCGAAACCGCTCAAAACCGCGACTGGCTGCTGTTTGCCACTACGGCCCACGCCATGAAGTCCGCTTGCGCGAATATAGGGGAAAACGAGCTTTCAGTCCTGGCCAAAGAGCTGGAATTTGCGGGTAAAAGCGGAGATGCTGACTTTATAAACGCGCATGTGGAAAACCTGGTCGTGAGGCTGGAAGCTTTTGCGCAAATGGAGAACGCAGTTGACGAAGGCGGCTTAATAGAGGACGCCGGGCTTTTACGGGAAAAGTTAAACGCAATCAAATCCGCCGCTCAAGAATTTGACGACCGCGCGGCGAGTAAGATATTGTCGGAGCTTAAAACGCTCAAGTGGAAAAATAACACGCTGAAATTGTTTGAAAAGATTGACCAACTTTTGCTCCACAGCGATTTTGACGAGGTGATGGAAGCGATTGATGAGGGGAAATATTGAATGAAGCATCAAATCGAAAATCTCGATGGATTATATTGCGCCATTAAAGAACCGTTCGTTCCACCATCAAGCCATATACCAGAAAATTAACAAAGCCAGCACCAAACTGACGATGCGGAAAACCTGGTTGCAGAGGATGAGAGTCAGGCCCAGGCGGACGCGGAAATAACCTAGGAAAGCGGCCAACTGCCAGCGCAGCACCCGAATGGGGGTGGCGATGATATTGCCGATGACCAGGGCGGCGGCGGCCTGAGCCACGGTCAGGGTGGAATTCTGGATCAGGGCCCCGGCGGCCACAAAGCCGGAGGAAAACTCGGCGGTGAAGGAAAAGACAATCAGGGTGGCCGCCTCCACCGGCAGAAAAAAATCAGGCAGACTGGCGGCGGAGTAGGCTTTGAGGGCCTCAAAAAAGCCCAGGTCGGCGGCCAGGGTGACCAGGTAATAGACCGGGGCGGCCACGCTGAAAAGATTGACCAGCCGCCGGCCCAGCCGTTGCCGCAACTCGGGCCAGAGCGCCCGGAATGATTTGTGGCCCGCCGGGGCCGTGAGTTTCGGTGTCCTCTCCACAGTTGGCAAGATCAGGCGGCCCAGCCAGGCGGCCCCCAGGAGCCTCAGGGTGGCGGCGGCGAACATGATGGCCGTATAGGCCAGCCCGGCCCGGCCGGCGCAGGAGGTGGCCACCACCAGGGTGCTGGGCAGATGCACCATAAAAGAGGGCCAGGAGCCGTTGAGCAGATTGGCGATGGCCAAGGCCCGGGGGCTGATTTCTTTTTTATCCAGCGCTTCCGACAAGAGGGCGTTGGCCGCCGGGCTGGACACCAGGGCAGTGGTGAAACTGGCCGCCGCCGCCTCGGGCAGGCGGGCCAGCCGGGTCAAAGGGGCGGCCAGCCGGGCCAGAGTCACTGTCCAGCCCAGGGCCTCAATGACCATAGCCGCAGCCAGGCCCAGGCCCATAAAAAACATGACCCGGGCCAGGGGCCAGGCCACTTTGCCCCCCAGGCGGCCAGGCCGCAGAAAATCGACCATGGGCTCCGGCCTGACCACCAGCAAAACGGCGGTCAGCCCCAGCACCAAAATAGTCGGCAGGAGCAGGGTTCGGAGATTCTTCTTAGCGCGAGCCACCGGTTTTGACAATCATCAGCGAGAGATAGGGCGGTTTGGCCACCGGGGCGGCCGCCAGGTCGCTGTTAATTTCCTCATCCGGCAGACCCATCCGGGAATAGAGGGTGGCCTTGTCCAGCAGGTTTTTCTTTTTGAGCATGGCCAGAATCCCCTCATAGGAGCGGTAGGTCTTCAAAATAGCCACATTATCAGATTGGTCGAGCAGCTCGCCCAGCTTGTCCGGGTCTTCCACCCCGCTCATAATGGTCAGGGATTCCAGCCCGGTGACCAGGGGCCGGTTATGGCGGGCTGCGGCCAGTTGGTAAGAGGTGATGCCGGGGATGGTCACCACTGCTCCATCGGGCAAAATCTCGGCCAGATAGGGCAGCACATAGCCATAGGTGCTGTAGGTCAGGGGGTCACCCAGGGTCAGGAAAGCGGCGGAAAGGCCCTGTCGCAAGACCCCGGCAATGGCCACGGCGTTGGCCCGCCAGGCCTGGGTCAGGGCCTCTTCATCGCCCACCATGGGGAAATCCAGCCGCCGGACTTCAAGACCTGGTTTGAGATGGGGCTCGGCGATCTGCCGGGCGATGGAGTAATCATTGCCCGGCGAGGCGGCGGCGAAGATGACATCCACTTCCCCCAGGATGCGGGCGGCTTTGATGGTCAACAGTTCCGGGTCGCCAGGGCCGACGCCGATCCCGTAGAGGGTTCCGGTCTTTTCAGTCATTTATCTGGGGCTCCTTGGAGGAGATCAGGTTTCAGGCCGGTCAGGCCGGCCAGTTGCTCCAGGCCTTTTAAAAGAGAGGGGGTGGGGCGGGCCAGAATATCCTCGGATATCTGGTAAATCCGCCCCTCTTTAAAAGCTCGGAGTGGCTTATATATTTTGCGTTTCTTCAGCTCTTTCAGGGGGGTATGGTTCATGGTTCCCTCCTGGGCAATGAAAATATCCACCTGGGCGCCTTTGGCCAGCAGCCGCTCCGGGCCGTAAGGGGCGATAATCAGCCCCTTGGCCTGGGGCTGGGCGTCCTCGGCCACATTGCGGCCCCCGGCCAAGCCCACCAGCCAGGCCGGCAGGGAATCCGGGGTGAAGGTTTTAATCTGATCATGGATGGCCTCCAGAAAGACGCCGGGCTGCTCGCTCTCCGGGCGGCGGCTGGCCGCCTGGTGATAGGCCGAGACCTGGCGGTCAAAATCAAGGATAATGTTTTCGGCCTCCGGGCCGCAGCCCACCAGGGCGGCCAGTTCGCGCCAGTATTTATAGAGCCCGTCGGCCCGGGTCACCTGAGCTGAATAGACCTTGACTCCCGACCGCTTCAGGGTGTCCAGCAACTGGCTGCCCGAGGCCAGATGCTGTGGCCGCACCAGAATCAGGTCGGGTTTGGCCGCCAGATATTTCTCCACATCATCGCGGATAGTGAAGACCGGGGGGCTCCAGCCCGCTGTCTCCGGCCCCTGGTAGGTTTCCTGGCCGGAAACGCCGATGATACGGTCGCGGGCCCCGAGACGCAGCAACATCTCGGTGTGAGCCGCATAAAGGCTGATAACCCGTTGATAGGTCTTTTCGGCCTGAGCCGGGCCGGGGCCGGCGATTAAACACATAAGCGCCAGAATAAGAAGGCTGCGGCTGGCTGGTCTCATAATCCTCCCCTTACAGGCCGGGACAGCGAAAAGAGGCGGCCGGCCCGCCGGCGAAATCATCCTGAACCACCCGAGCCTCAGCCTCATAGACTTCGGCCAGGATTTCACTGGTGAAAGTTTCCGCTGTGGGGCCGGCGGCCATGACCCGGCCCTTTTTCAAAAAAATAAACTCGTGGCCCAGGGGCCCGGCCAGATTGAGATCGTGAGTGACGGTGATGACCAGAGCGCCGTCCCCGGCCAGACGGCAGGCCAGGTTCATCAGAGTCAGGCCCTGGGCCACATCCAGCCCGGCCGTGGGCTCGTCGAGGAGCAGAATGGGCGTGGCCTGAGCCAGGGCCCGGGCCACCACCACCCGCTGCCGCTCGCCGCCGGAGAGAGCTATCACCGGCTTCCCGGCCAAATTCTCCAAATTCAAAGCGGCCAGGGATCGCTCTACCACCAGCCGGTCATCAGGCCCCAGCCGGCCCCAGCGGCCCAGGTAGGGCCGGCGGCCCATGGCCACCACCTCCAGGACGCTGAAGGCGAAATTGAGGCGGAAATTTTGAGGGGCCAGAGCTAGTTTTCTGGCTAATTCCAAATTGTTATACCCAGACAGAGGCCGGCCCAGGAGTATTATCTCCCCTTTGGCCGGTTTTTTCAAGCTGGCCAGCAGATCCAGCAAGGTGCTTTTGCCGGCGCCATTGGGCCCGGCTAAAATATAGTGGCGGCCCGGGTGAAAATCGAGGCTGATATTCTGGATGACCGGTTGGGGCCCGTGGCGGAAAACCAGACCCCGGAGGTTGAGCCAGGGTTCAGTCATAAGCCGGCGACCTCATCCGCCGGCGGAAAATTACCAGAAAGACCGGGCCGGCCAAAAGGGCGGTCAGCACTCCCACCGGAATTTCCCCGGGCAGAATCACCCGCACGGCCGTGTCGGCGGCCAGAAGGAGCAGGGCTCCGCCCAAGGCCGAGAGAGGCAGGAGGCTGCGGTGATCCGGCCCGGTCAGGAGGCGGACGAGGTGGGGCACGATCAGCCCCACAAAGCCGATGACCCCGGCCACTGATACAGCGGCGGCGGCGGCCAGGGAGGCGGCGGCCAGGAGACGACGGCGTAGCCGGCGGGTGTCGAGGCCCAGGGTCTCGGCCGAGCTGTGGCCCAAAGTCATGATGTTCAAATCCACGGCCGACCAGAGGGCCACCAGAAAAGAGGGCAGGAAAAAGGCCAGGATCAGGGCGGCGTCAGCCCAGGTGCGGGCCTGAAAACTGCCCATCAGCCAGAAAATGAGCGAGCTGACCTGCTCCCCGGCCAGGTATTTGATGAAAGAAATGGCGGCCGAGAGGATAGCCGAGACAATGACCCCGGCCAGGATCAGGCTGGTGGGTGAGACGTATTTCTGCTCGTCCCTGGCCAGGGCCAGCACCAGGGCCAGAGTCAGGCCGGCCAGGCCAAAGGCGCCCAGGGTCAGGGTCAGGGGCCAGGCCAAAAAATCAAGGCCGGGCCAGAAGAGCCGGGCGATAATGACCAGGGAGGCGCCGCAGGCCGCCCCGGAGGAGACCCCCAGGGTGTAGGGGTCGGCTAGGGGGTTGAGGAGGAGCCCCTGGAAGACGGCCCCGGAGAGCCCCAGGGCCGCCCCGGCCAGGAGGGCGGTCAGGAGGCGGGGCAGGCGCACTTCCCAGAGGGCCATGACCCGGCTTTCGTCCAACAGAGTGGAGTGGCCCAGAATTTTAGAGCTGATAATGGCCCAGGCCTCCCCCGGCTGGAAGTGAATGTAGCCAGAATTGGCCGAGGCGGCCAGGGTCAGCCCCAAGAGGGCGGCCAGGCCCAGGCCTAGGCTCCAGGGCGACCTCCACCAGGAGCTATGGGAGTCATAATCCGGCGGAGAGGTCATAAATCAGGCGCCGCTGGACCAGAACAGGCGGTTGGCCTCCTCCAGGTGGGGCAGGTTCAGGCTCAGGTGTTTGGCGGTGATGTAGGCCGAATGGATGGAAAAGTAGCCGGTGGCCCAGGGGTGGGGCCACTGCCCGGCCAGCTCGGATCGGGCCGGCTGGATCGCGCCCGGGGCCTGGTCGCTTTTCAGGGCGTTGAGCCAGCTCTGGGAGGGCCCCGGGCCGCTCATGACCCGGATGAGAAATTCCGAGACCCAGGCGGGGTTGTCGGCCTCAAAGGTCTGGGGCTGGCCGCCCAGGGCCAGGGCCAGGCTCTTGGCCTCGGCGCTTATTTCCCGCAGAAAGGCAGCCGCCTCAAAGGGCAGCGAGCGCATTTTTTTGTGGCGGGGGGCCGAGAGGCCGTAGAGAGCGTAGGCATCGGCCAGGGTGGCGGCCATCTGGACGCCGATGGGGTCGGGGCTGATATTGACCCGGAATTTGCCGTATTTGAAGAGCAAGGCCTCGGAGGCCCGCCCGTTGCGGACTTCGCCGGCCAGAGTCCAGCCCCCGCCTTCCCCCCCCAGGAGGTCAGTAGGGCTGAAGGGGCCGGAGAGGGCCAGGATATTGATTTTTGGCCGGCCGGCGGCCACGGCCGCTTCCCAGGCGATCTGCATGGTCAGGCGGTGGGACTGGGGGTCAAAGCCCCGGCTGGCGATGATGAGGCTGCGCAGCTCTCTGGCCTCGGCCAGGATAATCTTCAGGGTCTCGTCCACCTGCCAGGGAGGCACGGCCACCACCACCTCGGTGGCCTTGCGGAAGGCGGCCGTGTGGTCATGGGTGGGGAAGACATTTTTTGGCAGGCGCTGATCGGGAAAGTGATCGGCCAGAGTGCGCTCGTAGGCCAGATGGGCCATGGTGGTCTCATCGCGGTCATAGAGGGTCAGGCTGGAGTTGTTGTATTTCTTGTCGCCCAGGGTACGCCGTCCGAGATAGGAGACCAGGCCGAAAGCCCAGGCCCCGGAGCCGCAGACCACAAAATTTTCTTTGGCCGAGGGGCTGTAGAGCCGCCGGTCGCCGTGGGTGGCGTAGTAAGTCAGACCGTGGGGGGCCAGGATGGGGGGCGGACGGCGGGCCAGGAGCGGCCTGCGGCCGATGATCCGCCGCATCCGGAGGGAGC
This sequence comes from Candidatus Adiutrix sp., assembly GCA_031261565.1. Classification (GTDB taxonomy): domain Bacteria; phylum Desulfobacterota; class Desulfarculia; order Adiutricales; family Adiutricaceae; genus Adiutrix. Next base: position 13,402 of record JAISJK010000086.1, read on the forward strand.
GCAGGCCATCCTCCAGGGATTCGGCCGGGCCGTGGGCGTTGAAGAAATCCTCAAAATCCGGCTCCTGGCCAAAGGTGCGGCGGTGATAGTCCCTGATGTCCTCAGCCGCTTTTTCAGCGGCCTCAAGCAGATTGGGAAATTTGGGGGCCAAGGCCAGGGCCCGGGCAGTCACCTGGGTGGTCATGATTTTTTTGTCCCGGGCTATTTCCCGGATGGCGTAGAGCGAGGCGTATTCGTCCAGGGTCAGTTCGCTACCGCTCTGGCCGGCCAGCTCGGCCGCCAGTTCCGACACCAGGCGGCCCCGGCCGAAGCCGACATAAGTGCGGCCGTAGAGATTTTTCAGACCCCGAACCAGGCTCTCTTTCGGCTGCCAGGGGCGCTTCAGAATCTCCCGGATCATGTGGTGGCCGTTGAGCCAGGAAGATGGGCCGCGATCCTCCGACAGGGACAGATCTTCGGGGATGCGGCTGTAGCTGATGACCACCGGCTGCACCAAGACATCATTGCGGGCGGCCAGAGCGCCCTGGAGGGCGATGAGGCGGCGGGGATAGCGCAGGCTGCCGTCGCGGGTGCGGGCCCCGCCAGACCAGGCTTCCAGAAAGATGCCCTGGGATTTGCCCAATTCCCCCAGAGCCTGGCAGTAGTGAAAGAGGGTGGCCAGGTAAGACCGGCTGGCCCCGCTACGCAGGATGACGTAAGAGCCCACCATAAAAACGCGGGTCAGGCTGGGGGTGGCCATCATATTCTGGCCGGCGGCGAAGAGGGGCATGCCCAGGCCGTTCTGGTCGAGAAAGACGTTAAAAATGAATTCATCCCAGTGGGAGGTGTGGTTAATGAGGTAGATCACTCCCCGATCCTGGGCCAGGGCTTCGGTCAGCCGTTGGGCGTTGGCCATCTCCCGGGCGTCCTGAGAAATAAACAGATACTGGGGATCGGCGGACTCAAACAGATGGGCAATGATATTGCGGGCGGCTGACCGGAGCATGAGGTGCAGCTCCGGGTCATAGCGGCAGGAGATGACCGAGGCGTGGGTCTCCAGCTCCCGGCGGCCCACCGGATCGCCTTTTTCGGCCAGGGCCCGCTCGGCCAGATCCACGGCCAGGCGGGCGATGTCCTCCTGATTGGCAAAGGCCGGAGCCGGATGCTTAAGGCTCTGGACATACCCGGCTCCCGGCTCATAGCGGGCTATATCGGTCAGAAACCGGACAAAGTCGAAGCGCCGCAGAAAAGCCCGGGCCGGTCTTTCCAGCAGCTGGTCAAGATGGCTTTTGGTCACTGGTTGGCCGGGGAGGAGCCGACCGCGTCAACCCGGTATTCGGCCATGGTCGCCGGCAGTTTGTCGAAAACCAGCATAAAGGGTATTTCGTTCCCGGGCTTGATATTCATATTGAGGTCATTCTGGCCGCCCCGGAGGTTGAGGCGGGTGGTTATTTCCTTCATGGGCAGGCCGGCCAGATCCTCTTCCGAGATAATATTGCCGGCGTAAACAAAGCGGTCAGCTAGCGTGGCCCCGTCCTTGTCCAGAATATGGCCGCGCAGACGGATAAAACTGCGGCGATCCGGGTAGTCGTTACGCACCATGCCGGTGATGACCAGAATATGGCCGGCCCCTTTGTTCTCGCGGAAAAAATGATTCTGCTTTTCCCGCTGGGAAAAGGATAATTTTAAAGCGCCGTTGCTGTCGCCATCATCATTTGGGGGTATTTCGGGCTGGTCGCCGACCGCTGGAGGGCCCTCGGCCGTTTCCTGGCTTTCCGAGAGGGCCTGAGGAGGGCTCTGGCGGCTGGAGGAGACAAAGTAGATGCCTCCGGCCAGAATCAGGGCCAGCACCACCAGGCCGCAAATCAGCGGCAGGGGGGATTTTTCGGTGGCCTTGACCACGGCCGCCCGGATGGCTGGGCCCTCGGTCAGGCCGCCGGGGAAGCCTTTCGGGCCATACTCGGCATCGTCAATCAGGCGGGCGGTGGCCGCAGCGGCTGTCGGGTCGGCCGACAGGCCGTGGTCGCCATGATCGACAAAATTATCATCCTCGGCCGCTTCTTCCTCGGCAGATTCCTCAGCCGCCGGGCCGGCCTCGTCGTATTCTTCGTCTTCGGAAGCCTCGTCAGCCTCGTCGTCTGCGGCCGGGCCGTCCTCGTCGTATTCCTCATCTTCGGAGCCGTCGCCCTCAGCCGCCGGGCCGGCCAGATCATCTTCTTCAGTTTCTTCTTCCTCCTCAGCCCGGGCCCGGCGCAGGCGGGGCAGCTGGTCATCGTCCTCCCAGTCTTCCTCTGGGGCCTGATCCTGAGTCTCGTTTGGGGTCCCGTCCGGGAGGTGATCTTCGGCAGGTTTTTCGGCCAGGGGCGCGGACAGGTCAGCGTAGAGCTGGCGGCGGCGATCCCGCCTCTCTTTCAGGGAGGCCAGGTCATCCGGCCCCATATAGTCGCTCATGGTTTCATTGGCCAGGTCGTCATAAAAAGCGTCATCGTCCAGCGGATCGTGCGCCCCGGCGGCGAGGGCCGGGGCGGTGTCCCGGAAGAGGTCGTCCAGCCCATAATCAATCGCGCTTGCCCCGGCCGGGGTGGCACCGAGATCCAGATCCCGGGGCCGGTCGTTCACCGGGGCCTCAGCCGGAGGGCTGGGCCGGTAGACCGTGAATACGTGCCGGCAGTTGGAGCAACGGACTTTGGAGCCAGTTTCCTTGATCTGCTCCGGCGCTATTTTAAATTTGGCCTCACACTGACTGCAAGTGATGATCATGTTCTGAATCGTCCTCCGCCTTTAGTTGCCCGTGGTGACGACCTGATAGAGGGCCGGCAAGTTTCGGTGCCTCTCAGCGTAATCCAGGCCGTAGCCCACCAGAAAGCCATCGTCCAGTTTAAAGCCGACATAGTCCAGGGCCACCTCTGTTTCCCGGCGGGCCC
>JAISJK010000099.1 GCA_031261565.1 Candidatus Adiutrix sp.
TGCGCTGACCGACAGCTTTAGTTCTGAGAAACATGACGACCTCCCCTCAGGTCATTACATGTTACTCGAAAACTATCTATTTGTAAGTGATGGCGGTTGTCAATGGCCTCAGCCGGACGCTGCCGGACGCCAAAAAGCCAAAAGCCCTTGAAAATCAAGAGCTTTTGGCTTTCTGCGGACTATTTTGAACATTAAATTGGCTCCTCAGGACGGACTCGAACCGCCGACCCAGTGGTTAACAGCCACTTGCTCTACCGACTGAGCTACTGAGGAATGAGCTTTATGCGGTCATGCCCTAAAGAACCGCTGATGGGCCTTATTCAGAAACAACGACAAACTGGGCGCGGCGATTGCGGGCCCAGGCCGACTCGTTGTGGCCGGGATCAAGCGGACGCTCTTCGCCGTAGGAAACGGTGGTCAGGCGGGAGCCGCTGATGCCCAGGCTGGTGATGTAGTTGTAGGCGGCCCGGGCCCGGCGATCGCCCAGAGCCATGTTGTAAACTTCAGTGCCCCGCTCGTCGCAATGGCCCTGAATTTCCGTCTGCACGCCCGTGTACTGGGACAGGAAAGCGGCCTTGGCCTGAATGATGGCCGCGCCGTCGGGACGAATGTTATAGCGGTCAAAATCAAAATAGACATGGTCGCCCAGGAAAGCGGACTTCTGGGAATCATAGGCGGCGCCGTAGCTGCCATCCTTGCTTTTTTTGCTGCCGCAACCGGCGGCCAGCGGCATAACCACCAGCCCGGCCAGAACAATCATCATAAACTTTTTCATGCTAAAACCCTCCTTGCTTTTTACAGCTAAATGCGCCCATGCAAACTCTATGACAATGGGCACGAAAATATTTTTTGCTCCAGGGGCGCCAAACCCCCTTTGGCCTAAATGGCCAGCAAACACGCCAATTTTATTCCGCTTCATTAAAAATGTCAACTATTTTATATGCGCCCTCCCCGGGGCCGGCGCCCCCAGATGTGGGGCTCAACCGGGGCCAAACCCTGGAGCGTCACTTGTAGGCCGCCGGCATGGTCGGGCACCAGTAGGGTAAATCCTGGTTGGCCGACAATTCCGGCAAAAGGAGCTGCTGGGAGTCGCCGTTGGCCGACATGACAAAGAGCTGCTCCCGGCCGTTTCGGGTGCTGGAAAAGACGATCAGGCGGCCGTCAGGGGAAAAGCTGGGCCGGTAATTCGAGCCCTGGCCACCGGTGAGCTGGCGATAGCCGCTGCCATCCGGCCGGATGATGCAGATGTCGGTCTCCCGGCTGACAAAGACAATGAATTCTCCGGTGGGCGACCAGGCCGGATCCGTGGCTTTGCCGGTGATGGGCAGCTTGCCGGGCGCGCCGCCGCTGGCCGGGGAGGTGTAAATGCCCACGCTGCCGTCTAAATCGGAGACAAAGGCCATGCGGGAGCCATCAGGGGAAAAAGTGGGGGAGACGTTAATGCCGCCGGGGCCGGTCAACAGAGTCTTGCTGCGGCCGGAAAAGGTGAAAATGCTGGTCTTCAGAGGCTCGGAATAGGCGGCCACCAGGGTGCCGTCGGGCTTGAAAGCCGGCGAGAGGTGGGTCGGGCCGGAGGAGACGACTTTGCCGTCCAGCAGGAGCTCCCAACTGGTGCCGTTGCGGTGAATCCAGGCCATGCGGCCGCCGGGGCCCAGGGTGGGCTGGGTGCTGGGCCCCCCCCGGTTGCCGGCCACGGCCGTGGCCTCATCGCTGCCCAGCTCGGTTATCATAATGGTCTTTTTGGCGGCCGGGCCGGTGGTGAAAATGATCTGGGAGCCAAAGACTCCGGGCACGCCGGTGATGGCCTCCAGGACGGCGTTGGTAAACTGGTTGATCATCCGCCGGGCGTCCTTGGCCGGGCCGCTGTAGCGCTTGGCCAGCATCTCCTTGCTCAGCCCCACGTCAAAGAGGCGCATATCCAGAGTCAGGCTGGAGCCGGAGGAACTGAGACCGCCTTTAATCAGAAAGTCGGCCCCAATGCGGCTCCAGGCCGTGTAGTCGGGAGAGCTGCCGTCAACTCCGGCCAGGAGATTGGTCTCCAGAAAAGAGCGCCGATCCAGGTTGGTGAACAGGCCGGTCATGGCCAGGTTGGCCGTCAGGCGCTCGGGCAGATAGGTGGCGTTGCGGTCTGACCGGCCGTTCAGCGGGGCCAGATCGCAGATGGCCAGCTTGTAGCGGCGGCCGACTTCCGGCACGATGGGAATATAGACGCTGGGGCCTTCGCCCTCCCCGCTTTGGGCCCCGGCCATTGGCCCGGTCAGAGCGAGCAGGGTAAAGGCCGCAAGAGCCAGGCCGGCCAGCCTGATCAGACGGAATAACATCGACATATAAACTCCTTAGAACATTGAGCCCATGGTGAATTCCCACTGGCCGGACGAATCGGAATACTGATCCTTGTCCAGCGGGATGCCATATTCAATCCGGAAGGGGCCCATGGGCGAAAGGTAGCGCAACCCGCCGCCATAGCTCTTGCGCAGGTCGGATAAGCTGTATTCAGATTTGCAGAGCTGCATATCAGATTTACAATTCTTGGCCCAGACATTGCCGGCGTCAAAAAAGGCCACCGCGTAAAGCCCCTGCTCCTTGAGAATGGGAAAGGCCACTTCGGCATTCAGAACCAGCATCTTCTCCCCGCCAATGGTCTGGCCGCGATTGTCGCGGGGCGAAATGGAATACCAGTCATAGCCGCGCACGCTGTTAATGCCGCCGAGCATATATTTTTCATAGGTCGGCAGCCCCTTGTCGGCGTCTTCCGTCATATAGCCGGTTTCCCCGTGGAACATGAGAGAGGCGCCCTTCCAGAAGGGGGCCGGAATCCAGACCGCGCCCTCAACCTCGTAGCGGCTGAAATCAGTGTCGCCGCCAAAGAGCGAGGAGGCCTTGGCGTAGCTCAGGCGGGCCACCGAGCCCTCGGTGGGGAAGAAGAAGTGGTTGCGGGTATCCCGGCGCAGGGTCAGGGTCAGGATGCTGTCGGTGGAGTAATCCATCATCGATCTCAGATACTCGGAGGCCGTGGTGTCCACATCGGTGATGTCGATCTTTTCCAGGGAATAGCGGGCGCTCAGATAGAAATTGCCCCAGACCGGATAGCCGGCCCGGAGGGCCACGCCATTGGAGCCCTTGGTGTAATAATCGTATTCGTTTTCATAATTGAAAAGGTCGAAACCCAGGGTCAGGGGGATATCAAAAACCCAGGGGTCGGTGAAGGAAATGTCATAATAGCTGTTCTTAGAGCCGACATTGGCTTCCACCGAAACCCGGCGGCCGTAGCCGAAGAGGTTGTCCTGGGTCACTTTGATCACGCCGAAGAGGGAGTTGTAGTTGCTGTAGCCGCCGCCGATCTGGAATGAGCCGGTGGGGCGCTCCTTGACCTCCACGCGCAGATTCATCTTTTCATCGGTGTCCGAGGGGCCGGGCACCAGGTTGGCCTGCTCAAAGTAGCTGCTGCGCATCAGGTTGGCCTGGCTGGCCTGAATCTTGGAGGAGGAAAAGAGGTCGCCCTCGACCACGGCCAACTGCCGGCGGATAACTTTGTCGCGGGTTTTTTCATTGCCCACGATGGTGATGCGGTCAAAATAGACTTTATTGTTGGGCTGAACCACAAATTCAACATCCAGGCGGTTGTCGTCATGGGGGCCGGTTATCCTGGGCTCCACGGAATTGTGGGCGTAGCCTTTGTCGGAATAGTAGGTCTGCAGGGCCTTGACATCCTCCTGCATCACTTCGCGGCTGAACCACTCTTCTTTTCTGATCTCCACGGATTTCAATATCTTATTGATATCGTCATCCTCCAGGGGCTGGCCGCCTAGGGTGACCTCCCCCACTTTGAAGCGCTCGCCCTCGACAATGGGGAAAGTGATGGTCATGGAGCCATCATCGGCGGTGGAGACCGAGGGCTCCCCCACCTGGGCCTGCATGAAGCCGGTGTTGTGATAAAAAGACTCCAGCCGCTGGGAATCGCCGGACAGCTTTTCCTGGTTCAGCTTGCCTGAGCCGCTGATCCAGGAAATGAGGAAATTGCGGGTCGAGGTCTCGATTTTGCCGGAGAGAGTCCAGTCGGAATAAAAATCATTGCCGTCAAAGACGATCTCTTTAATGTAAATTTTACCGCCTTCGGAGATGTCATAGACCAAAAGGCCCTGACCATCGCCATCCGACTCCACCGAAGTCATGACCTGGACATTGGGGAAGCCCTTGTCCACATAGAGGCGCTTGATGTTTTCCACGGAATCGGCTATGTTGCGCTCGCTGGGAATGTCCTTGGGCTTGATGCCGATGACCTTCAGCAGGTCTTCCTCTTCAAATTTCTTGTTGCCCCGAAAAGTGATGTTGGCCAGCTGGGCCCGCTCTTTGACCCGGAAATGGACGGCCACCCCGCCGCCGACCTCTTTGGTCTCGATCTGGACGTCTTCAAAATAGCCCAAGGCATAGACCCGCTTTAAGTCGCTGGTGGCCTTGGCCTCGTTATAAGTGCCGCCGGGCCTGATGCGCAGGGCGTTTAAAATGGCCTGGGAGTCAAGCATGGTGTTGCCCGAGACATCCACGGAAACCACCTTGACCCCCGCTTCAGTCAGGTGGTCGGTGGTCATGTAGATGAGCCGCTCCGCAGCCTGAGGCAGTTGGGGGGCGGAGTCGGCGGTCACGCTGATGCGCTTGGAGGATTTGCCGGCGGCCGTCAGGGCCTGGAGCTGGCCGGTCAGGTTAAAACGATCCCCGCTTTTATTGACCCGGCTGGAGAAGAGATAGTCAGCCCCCATTTCCCGGGCCTGGGCTTTGGCCGATTCCTCATCCACGGCCAGCAGGTTGTCGCCCAGGGGGATGGCCATGAACCCCTGATCCGCCAGGCCGGTGGTCACCACGCTCATGAGGCCCTTGGAGAGGCGGCTGAGCTGCTCCAGTTGAGCCTTGTCGGCCGACATGACCAGGGGCAGCACGGCCACCCGGGCACCTTCCTGGGCCTGGAGCGGCCCCGGGGTCAAGAGCGCGGCCAGGGCCGCCATCATCAGCCAGGCGAATTTCTTCATAACGCAAACCTCATATTTTCAAGCGGGCCGCGCCCGGTCTCAGGCCGGGAACGGCGCAACCGCAAGATAGATTTAATCGATATATTATTGATGTTTTAGACTTAAATTACAAGCAAAAAATATCACGGGCCGGGCCGGGCCGACAACTGGGTGAATTGACATATCTTTATCGGCCAAGTGATGAGACCAGGCGCCCGCCGGTCAGTTCCAGAGCCTGATCCACCAGGGCGGCCAGCTGGCTGTTGTGGG
>JAISJK010000048.1 GCA_031261565.1 Candidatus Adiutrix sp.
CGGCCCGGCGAGGATTTTTACCGCTGCCTTTGAGACCACCTTGGCCAGGATATCTCCTATCTTTTCATCGCCCTCCAGACCGGCCCTTTCCAGCACTATGCCGCCAAAGACCCCGCCCATGATCTCGACCGTGCCGCCGGCCGGGGGCTTGATATTGATGGTGTTGTCGTGGGCTTCACCTGTCCACTCGTCATCGAAAGTAAAGATCATGCCTCTAATATGCCCGGTTCCGGAATTGGCCAGGCCGCCGAAAACACTGCCGGCGATGCTGCCGCCCGGGCCGAGGTTGTATATGTTGGTGAAGTTTGAATAAGCTTCGTTGGTGGTCATTGAGTCCCAGCCAATTAAACTCACGAGTAAGTCATTCGCGCTAAAGGTATCGGTCATGACATAGCCGTCTGCGGGATTGTGACAGACCGGGACATCGCCAGGGCCCTGGCCGCCACAGCCCTGGCTAAACCAGTCATTATATCCGCCCACCAGGATGGGGGGCTTGCCGTCCCGCCAGTCAAAGGTCAGAGTGTTGTATCGGGCCTCTGCATTGGTGGAGTACCTGTTGGAGCCATGCACATTGCCATACATGTCAATGGTATCGTCCGTTACTATGTCACCGATGCGGTAGGGAGTCTTCGCCCCATTCGGGTCGCCGTCGCTAATGGTGGTGTCCTTGCCCCAGGCCGGGGCCAGGAAAAAGAGGGCCAGGAGCAGACCCAAACCGCCCGAGCGGGCCCAATACAGGAGGTGGCGCATAAAAACTCCTCTCAAAAATGAAAAAAGTAGCACTAATATAACTTAAGGTAAATCTGCGGCGGTGTCAATCAGCTCTGAAGCGGGAGAGCCTCTCGGCCAGGATGACCAGCACCACCGTGGCCAGGAGCACCAGGGTGGACAGGGCGTGAATCTCCGGGCTGATCCCCCGGCGCACCGAGGAATAGATGTAGATGGGCAGGGTGACCGAGTCCGGGCCGTGGGTGAAAAAACTGATGATGAAATCATCCAGCGACAGGGTGAAGGCCAGCATGGCCCCGGCCATGATCCCGGGGGCCAGCAGGGGCAGAGTCACCCGGCGGAAGAGATAGGGGCCGGTGGCGTAGAGGTCGCGGGCGGCCTCGTCAATATCCCGGCTCAGGGCGGCCAGACGGCTGCGCACCACCAGAGTGACAAAAGATATCTGAAAAGTAATGTGGCCCAGCACCAGAGTGGTCAGCCCCAGGTCGAAAATATCGGCAAACCCCCGCAAAAGGCTGAAAGTCAGCACCAGGGCGGCGGCCATGATAATATCCGGGGTGACCACCGGCAGGTGAACCAAAATATCCAGGGCCTGGGTCAGGCGGCGGGGCCAGGGAAAGCGATCCAGGGCCAGGGCCAGGGCCGTGCCCAAAACAGTGGCCGCCGCTGTGGAAATCACGGCCACCAGGAGGCTGTTGACCGCCGCCTCTAAAATGGCCTCGTTCTGGCAGAGCTGCTGATACCATTTCCAGGTGAAGCCCTTCCACAGGAGACCATAGCGGGCGTTATTGACGGAAAAGACGGCCACCGCCAGCGAGGGCAGGTAGAGAAAGACCAGGCTCAGGATGGCCACGGCCGCGACCAGCGGGCGTCTGACGTTCACGAGCGGCCCCAGCGCCGGTAGAGCCGGAGGCCGATCATGGTCAGGGCCATCAGGGCCAGGCAGAGGGCGGCCCCGAAAGGCCAGTCGCGGCTCTGGCCAAACTGGTTTTGGATGAGATTGCCAATGAGCATATATTTGGCCCCGCCCAGGAGGTCGGTGACCACAAACATGGCCATGGCCGGAATGAAAGTGACAATGACGCCCACGGTCAGGCCCGGCCGGGTCTGGGGCAGGATGGCCTGGGTAAAGACCTGCCAGCGGCTGGCATAGAGATCCCGGGCCGCCTCCAGGAGCTCCCAGTTCAGCCGCTCCACACTGGAATAGAGAGGCAGGGCCAGAAAGGGCAGAAATGTGGAGACCAGCCCCAGATAGGTGGCCAGCGAGCCGGGGAAAAGGGGCGAGCCGGAGGGAATAGCCCCCAGCCAGGCGGCGATTTTAGCCGGGGGCAGTTGGGGGCTCAGGAGCAGCATCCAGGCGTAAGTGCGCACCACCACGTTAGTCCAAAAGGGCACGATCAGGAGCAAAAGCAGAGCAGTGCGCATCTTGGGCGGCCGGGTGGCGATGTAAAAAGTCAGGGGATAGGCCAAAAGGACGCAAATCAGGGTGGTCACCAGCCCCACCACCAGGCTGCGGCCCAGGATAAAAATATGATCCGGGGTCCAGCCAAACAGGCCGAACCCCAGGAGGCGTTGGTAGTTATTGAGAGTCCAGACCCAGTGGATTTCGCCGAAGTCGCCCCGCTGGGCTAGGGACAGGATAACCAGACCGCAGGTGGGCAGGGCCAGGAAGACCAGGAGCCAGAGCAGCCCCGGCCCCATCAGGGCCGAGCCCCGCCACCAGAGATCTCGGCGGCGGTGAATGTTGCCATACCAGATCAGCAGGCCGGGGCCGGGGGCCTCGTCCGGGGCTGGTTTCATTTTCATCAGCGAGCGTCAGACTGATGATCCAGGGCCACCAGGTCTTCCGGGGGAAAGAAAATGCTGACCTGATCGCCGGGACGCAGATGGTTTTTGGCGTTGGTGCGCACCCGCACCCGGCAGTTGTCCTGGCCAAAGCCCGGGCTCAGCCAGACATCAAGGCTCTGGCCCCGGTAAATGGCCTCGCAGACCTGGGCCCGCACCCAGTTGCGGTCGTCAGCCGGAGGCTCGCCCAACTGGATGCTCTCCGGCCGGATGGCCAGGTGGCCGGTCTCCCAGGCCGGAGCCGCCGTCAAATCAAAGGCCCCGAGAGAGGTCACCATCTGGCCGCCATCCCGGCGGGCCTGGATGATATTGGCCGCCCCCAGAAACTCGGCCACAAACTGGTTGCGCGGCCGGCTGTAAACCTCGCGGGCCTCGCCGACCTGCTCAATCAGGCCGTCCCGCATGACGGCGATACGGTCGGAAACCACCATGGCCTCATCCTGATCGTGGGTCACCAGGATGAAAGTCTGCTTCAGCTCCCGCTGCAGACGGCGCAGCTCTTCCTGCACCTGAGCCCGCAAATGGGCGTCGAGGGCGCTCATGGGCTCATCCAGCAGCAGCACCTCCGGCTCGTTGACCAGAGCTCTGGCCAGGGCCACCCGCTGTTTTTGCCCGCCGGACAACTGGTGAGGATAACGCTTGCCCAGGTCGTCGAGGCTCAGCATTTCCAGCTTATCCGCGACCCGGCGCCGCACCTCGGCCGGCCCGATCTGGCGGGCTTTTAAGCCAAAGGCCACGTTTTCAAATATATTCAGATGGGGAAACAGAGCGTAACTCTGAAAAACGGTGTTCACCTGGCGTTTAGAGGCCGGGAGTCTGGTGATGTCCTGGCCGCCTAAAAAAACATGCCCGGAATCAGGCAATTCCAGGCCGGCGATGATCCGCAATAAAGTTGTCTTACCGCAACCGGAAGGGCCAAGCAAAGTGAAGAATTCACCCTCGCGAACCTCCAGGTCAACGCCTTTCAAGGCTTTGTGGCTACCGAAGCTCTTCTGGACCTGAGCCACCAAAAGTCCCAATTCAATCTGGCCAGTCAATTCCTCTCATATGCCTCCCTTATACCCGTTTTAAGTCCATATCGGCTCGCTTCTTCTTTTGGGCCGAGCAACAACGCCGTTTTCAGGGGTTTTCGGGAGGAGCCTCAGGCGCCGGTAACGGCTCTGAAGGTCTTTGCTCCACGGCCTGGTCAACCAAGCCGTAGCCTGAAAGCGGCTCCGTGTCGCTGCTCGAGCGAACCGGGACCGGATGACGCCCCTAAAGGAGCGCCTTAGCTTGCCTTGGCAAGAGGCTCTTTTTATCACAGGCGCAACCTGCGGTCAAGCAAAAAATAGGGCCGCTGAAAACTGAGGACCGTGAACAAAATCGAGGCGGCCAGCCCGGCGTAGCCGCAGCCATGGCTCCCGGTCAGGGCCGAGGCCAGGCCCAGGAGGCCGCCGCTCCCAATGGCCAGGGCGATCAGCGTCAGATGGGGCCGCCGGGAGGCGGGCTGGAGGAGAGTGATAAAGACCGGCCCAACCACCCCGCAGACATAGATGTCGTTGGCCATCAGCAAATAGTTTAAGATGCCCCGGCCGGAAAAGGTCAGAGCCAGCCCCAGAGCGGCCAGCAGGGCCAGGCACTGGCGGGAGGCGGCCACATCGCCCCGGCCTCTCAGGTCATAGGCCAGAATCAGCCCGGCCGTGACCAGGCAGGAGTCGGCCGAGGAGACAATGGCGCTCAACAGGGCCACCTGGATGACCGCAGCCAGCCAGCCGGGCAAAACTGACTCCAGCACCGTGGTCAAAACAGCGTCGCCGGGCGTGGCCGGATCAATCAGGCCCCGCGACCTAAGGCCGATAAAAACAATCAGGGCCGAAACCAGCACCAGCCCGGCCACCGCCCCCAGGGCCCCCCGCCGGGCGGCCCCCTCATCGGCCGCGCTCAATAACCGGCCGAAGAGCATGGGGCAGACCACATAGCTACCGCCCAGAATCAGCAGGAAATAAATCAGGCGGCTGACCGGGAAAGATTCATTGACCACTTCCAGCCTGATCCCGGCCAGGGCCGGCCCGGGCCGGCCGGCCAGCCAGACGGCGGTCAGGGCCAGCCCGGCCACCATGGCCAGGCCCTGCCAGCGGTCGAGCCTGATGATGGCCGCCTGCCCGCCGCCAATGGTGTGAGCGGTAATCAGGAGGGCCCCGGAAAACAGGGCCGACAGGGGCGACAGGCCGGTCAGGGCGGCGGTGACCTGGCCCATGGCCGTGAACTGGGCGGCCAAAATGGCCAGCCAGGCCACCACAATAAGGGCCGAAATCAGCCGCCGGGCCCGAGCCCCGAGCACCTGCTCCACCATTTCCGGCAGGGTGCGGGCCTGGCTGCGCCGCACCCGGCCGGCCAGAAAAATGGCCAGCACGCTCAGGCCCGCCGCCCCGCTGCCCAGCCACCAGAAAGCGGGCGTGCCCACTTTAAAAGCCAGGCCCACCGTGCCGATGGTGGCCGAGGCCCCGACGCAGGAGGCCAATATCGAAAACATGACCAGCCCGGCGCTGGAGGAGCGGCGGTTGACGAAAAAGCTGTCCTCGCCCGAGGCGGCTCGGCGGGCCCCCAGGGTCACGGCCAGAATGGCCGCGCCATAGAGGGCAAACAGGATCAGGCCCATCCTTCCTCCACGGCCCGGCTGATGGCCCCGGTCAGGCGCCGGGCCTCCGGCCTGGTCACGGTGAAAGGCGGCATGGTGTAAATCAGACGGCCAAAGGGCCGGAGCCAGACCCCGCAGTCCTCCACCAGAAATTTTTGCAGACGGCCCTGGTTGACCGGCTGTTTCATCTCCACCACCCCGATGGCCCCCAGCACCCGCACCCCGGCCACAGCCGGCGAGGCGGCGCAGCCGGCCAGGCCGAGCCTCAATTCCTGCTCCAGGGCGGCCACCCTCTCCGACCAGGGCGAGCCTGACAGCAGCTCCAGGCTGGCCAGGGCCACCCGGCAGGCCAGGGGGTTGGCCATAAAAGTCGGGCCGTGCCTCAGCACGCCGCCGCCCCGGGACAAGCCCTCAGCCACCGTCCGGGTGGCCAGGGTGGCCGCCAGGGTCAGGGTGCCGCCGGTCAGGGCTTTGCCCAGGCACATGATGTCCGGGGTCAGGCCGGCCCAGTCCGCCGCAAACAGCCGGCCGGTGCGCCCGAAACCAGTGGCCACCTCATCAAAGATCAGCAGGAGATCGTGCTCCCGGCAGATCCGGGCCGCCGCCCGGAGGTAGTCGGGATGATACATCCACATCCCCCCGGCCCCCTGGACAATGGGCTCCAGAATCAGGCCGGCGCATTGGCCATGGTGACGGGCCGCCGCCCGCTCCAGCTCCAGAGTTGAATCAGGATTAAAGGCCTCCCCAAAGGGCGCGGCCGGGCGGGGCACAAAAATCTGCTGCGGCAGGTGGTTTTTAAAGAGGGCGTGCATGCCGCCCACCGGGTCACAGACGCTCATGGCCCCCAAAGTGTCGCCGTGGTAACCGCCCAAGGGGGCGATAAACTTGACTTTGTTCGGCCGGCCCCGCCCCTGCCAGTATTGCAGAGCCATTTTTAGGGCCACCTCCACCGCCACCGAGCCGGAGTCGCAATAAAATATTTTATCCAGCCCGGGGGGCACCATCTTCAGGAGGGCCTGGCCCAGCCGGACAGCCGGCTCATGGGTCAGGCCGCCGAACATGGCATGGGGCAGCACCGCCGCCTGCTCCCTCAGGGCCGCCGCCAGCTCCGGCCGGCCGTGCCCGTGAATGGCGCACCACCACGAGGCCATGCCGTCCAGCAGTCGGCGGCCGTCCGGCAAAATCAGATAGTTCCCGGCCCCCCTGGCCACCGGCCAGACCTGGGGCGGGTTGACCACCGGGGCGTAAGGGTGCCAGAGATGCTCGCGGTCAAAGGCGGTTATCTCCCGGCTGTGGCCGGCTGACTCGGCGGCCCGATCATTAGACAGCTCCAGGGCGGCGGCGGCCAGATGATCGGCCAGCTCGGCCCAGGCCGGGGGCGAGCCCCGCCCCCCGGCCAGGGCGGGCAGGAAAGGCAGGTCGGCTAAAACCGAAAGGCCCGTCCGGTGAGCGATGGTTTTGACATTATCAGCCTGAATCAGCCCCTCCCCGGCCTGGGCCGGAGACACCCGGGTGAAAATCAGGCCCCGGACGGCCAGGCCGCTGTTTTTGAGGGCCGAGACCGACAAAAGCGCCTGATTGATGGCCCCCAGGCTATTTTTGATGACCAGCACCACCGGGTAGCCCAGCCGGATCATCAGGTCCAGAAAGGTGGCCTCGTCGGTCAGGGGGGAGCAGAGGCCGCCGGAGCCTTCAATCAGGGTCAGGCCCTGGCCGGCTACGGCCCGCTCAATCTCCTCGGCCAGGCGGCCCAGGTCAATGACCGCGTTTTCAGCGGCGGCGGCCAGGTGGGGGGAAGCGGGGCATTGGAAATGAAGCAGAGTTTGAGCCGCCGCCCCCGGGCAGGCCCGGGCATAGATGTTCTGGTCATGGAGCTCCGGGCCGGTCTGGACGGCTTTGACCACCCCGGCGACGGCCCCGGCCCGGCTCAGGCTTTTCAGCAGGCCGGCGGTCACCAGCGATTTGCCGACCTCCGTGTCCGTGCCGCAGATGAAAAAAGCTCCCGGTTTCATGACCACCTAAACCAGATCGTCAAAATTTTAAATGACCGGCTCAAAGTAGCATAACCGCCGACAGCCCGCAATATTTTTCTAGCCTAAAAATAACTTAGCCAAATTGATATGATGTGATATAATCAGCCAGGTTATTTTGGCGCCCTTGGCCACCAAAGGGGCTCTATGAAAATGGCCTCAAATTTGCATGCAATAAATTGCAGCTGATAAATTGCAGGTAAAAAATTCCATGCGCCAACGCGATAAAAAATATTTTCTGGAAATACTGGACGCTTTGGAGAAAAAGCTTCAGTCTCTGCAGCCGGGCTCAGCCGACCCGGAGATGGCTCTGCTCCGCAGCACCATTCTGGAAGACTTTTTTTTATTGAGGCGCCGGATTGACCAGGCCAAAAATGAGCTGAAAGAGCTGGCCACTTTTCAGGCTCTGGCCCAGTTTTTATGCTCCACCCCGCTGGATCGGGCCAAGACCCCGGTGGCCCTGGCCCAGTTGCGCCACCTTTTCCGGGCCGAGCCGGTCATCTATAAAGTCGTGTTTATGCCCTATCTGGCCTCGACCTGGGATGCCCTGGAAAGCGTTTATGAAGCCTTTGCCCGGGATGAGCGCTTTATGGCCCATGTGGTCATCGCCCCCACTTTCCGCGACACCCCCAAGGGCCGGGTCTCTCTGTATGAGGATTTTCTGGCCGGCACGGATATCCCCCACACGCCGCCCACCAAATACGACATCGAAAAAGACCGGCCGGATATCGTCTTTATGAACAACCCCTGGGGGGATGTGGAGCCGGCCTATTCGGCTGACCACATCCGCCAGTATTGCGAAATGCTGGTCTATATCCCCTATTATGGGGTCATTCAGGGCACTTTGGAGCAAAATCGGACGGAGATATATGGCCAGGCCGTGCATCAGCTGGCCGACAAAATAATTGTGCAAAGCGAGATAGTGGCCCAGGCCTATGACCGCCACTGCCCCGGCCCCCAGGGCCGCTATCTGGCCCTGGGCACCCCCAAGATCGACGCCTTTAAGAAAAAGCTGGCCCTGGCGGCGGCCAACCCCAAGGCCGAGTGGGTGGAAAAAATAGACGGCCGGCCGGTCTTTTTACTGGATACCCACTATCGGATAGCTGACCCGGCTAATGATCATCCCCTGCCGGATGGCCAGGTTTTTAACTACGCCTTACTTATTTTAGCGTCAATACTGGATCATTTCGCCCAGAGGCCGGATTTGTTTCTGATTTGGCGGCCCCACCCGCTGACCAAAACAATCACTGATAATTTTTCCGAAGTGCTGACCTCCTATCAAAAAATGAGCCAATATCTGGACGAGGCCGGCCAGCTCCCCAATGGTCTCATCGATCGAGAAAAAGATGTGAGTATGGCCGCCCATCTTTCCACTGCTTTTATCAGCCTGGGCGGGTCTTTAAACTGCATATATCCCGTTACCGGAAAATCGGTGATACATCCTAGTTATTTTGTAGCAAATCCTATCTCATTTTTTCCCAACGAAAACATCTTTTATTTCGTACAACTATTTAAAACAACGAATGGATTGCTTAATTGTGCATATCGACAAATGTTTTGGATAAAATCTGCAGAAAACACTGCTCTAAAAAAAATCGAACAAGAGTGTTTTAAAGCTCTGGACAATGAAATCATAGAAAAGTACCACTACTTAATTGAAAAAAACGGCTCTCGACCGCTTTTTACCCCTGAGTTTTTAAAATACATCAAAGGGCAGACCCCAGATCCTGTTTTGGGCCATGCTTCTGCGGCCGATAGTTACTATAACTCACACGGAAAGCACTACCTCCTGGATGAAGTCCTGGCTGACTTTAACCTGTTTGACTTACATTTGCGGAAACATTATAGCGTCAAGTATTTTTTAAATATTATAGATAGGCTCGCCCAGGGGGATGATTCACAAAGGGAATCTCATCAGGCGGCCTATAGAAAAGCAATTGCCAATACTGACCAGAATTGTGGGGAACTGGTGCATGAAGCCATTGTCGCCGAGTTTCTGGCCAAGCAGGCATCCGTGTGACGGGGCGGGTTAAAAAAATATCCGCTGTCTTTAGGGAAGATCTGGAGCTGATCGCCCAGGACGATACCCTGCCTTGGAGCGAGTTGAGCCAGAGCGTGGTTTTTATAACCGGCGCGACCGGGCTGATTGGTTCCGCTCTGGTGGCGGCTCTGGCCATTGCCAATGAAAACCGGTCTCTGGGCCTCAAAATTATCGCTGGCGGCCAGAACAGGGCCAAGGCGGAGTTTCTTTTAAGCGGCTATGCCCCGGAAATAATCATCCAGGATATCCGCGAACCGCTGGCCTTTGATGGGCCTGTGGATTACTTTTTCCACTGCGCGGCCATGACCAAATCATCCGAGATGGTCGCCACCCCAGTAGATGTTATTGAAACTTCGGTTTTGGGCACGAAAAACATCTTGGCCCTGGCTCGGGAGAAACAGGCCAAAAGCCTGGTTTATTTGTCATCGATGGAAGTTTACGGGCGGATGGAGGGGGAAGTTGCCGAAAGCGACTTGGGCTATCTGGATTTGTCCAATCCCAGAACCAGCTACCCCGAGAGCAAACGGCTTGGTGAGAGCCTGGGCGTTGCTTACGCCGCCCAGCACGGCCTCCCGGTGAAAATCGCACGGCTGGGCTTGACTTTCGGGGCCGGGACACCCAGAGACGACTCTAGAGTATTTGCGCAGTTTGCGAGAAGCGCGATGGCCGGCCAAAATATTGAGCTACATACTGCCGGGCATTCGCTGGCCAACTGCTGCTACACAGCCGACGCGATTTTAGGCTTGCTGACGTTGCTATTGAAGGGCGTCAGCGGCGAGGCCTACAACATCGCCAACCCTGGTGCCAGCCTGACCATCCGCGAAATGGCGGAGCTGGCGGCGGGCGAAATCGGCCGTAGCCAAATCAAAGTTGTGCTTAAAATACCGGATGATATCGCCCAGCGCGGCTACGCGCCCGAGGTGAGGCTCAAGCTCGATGTAAGCAGGCTGTGCGCTCTGGGATGGAGCCCCAAATACGGCCTGGCGGAAATGTACCGCCGCATGATGCTCGACTGGAATGACGCCCGACTGCGGGATGGGGAGCAGCGCCCATGAACACAGCCCTGATTTTCGCCGGCGGGACGGGTCAGCGGATGAACTCCAGCGCCAAACCCAAGCAGTTC
>JAISJK010000022.1 GCA_031261565.1 Candidatus Adiutrix sp.
GGGGGACGGACGCCGAAACAGATGACCAGGGCGTGAGAGGCCGAGGCCAGCATGACATCGGTTTCCGAAACCGCGCCGGTGGACTGGTGAATGATGTTGATTTTCATTTCCGGGGTCGAGAGCTTCATCAGCGTTTCGGTGATGGCCTCCAGGGAACCCTGGACATCGGTCTTGACGATCAGGTTGAGCCCCTTGACCGCCCCGGCCTTGATATTGTCAAAAAGGTTTTCCAAGGTGAGCTTGGAGGTCTGGGTCAGCTCGCTCTCCCGCTGTTTCAAAAGGCGGTGCTGACTGACCTGGCGGGCCTGCTTTTCATCCTCCAGCACGATGAATTCGTCCCCGGCCTGCGGCACCCCGGAGATGCCCTGCACTTCCACCGGGATAGCCGGGCCGGCCTCGCTGACCCGCTCGCCCTGGTCATCAAGCATGGCCCTGATGCGCCCGTAAAAGACGCCGCAGACGTAAGTGTCGCCCAGCTTGAGCAGGCCGTCCTGAACCAGCACGGTGGCCACCGGCCCCCGGCCTTTGTCCAGCCGGGCCTCAATAATACGGCCTTTGGCCTGGCCGGCCGGCCGGGCGGTCAGGGCCAGAATATCGGCCTGGAGGAGAATCATATCCAGCAACTCGGCTACGCCCTGCCCGGTCTTGGCCGAAATCTCGACAAAAACCGTGTCGCCGCCCCAGGCCTCGGAGACCAGGCCAATCTCCATCATCTCCCGGCGGACTTTTTCCACATCCGCCCCGGGTTTGTCAATCTTGTTGATGGCCACCAGGATGGGCACCCCGGCCGCCTTGGCGTGGTCGGCCGCCTCCCGGGTCTGGGGCATAACCCCATCGTCAGCGGCCACAATCAGGATGACGATGTCCGTGACCTGGGCCCCCCTGGAGCGCATGGCCGTAAAAGCCTCGTGGCCGGGGGTGTCGAGAAAGGTTATCTGGCGGCCGCCGGCCGAGACGTGATAGGCTCCGATGTGCTGGGTGATGCCGCCGGCTTCGCCGCTCTGGATATTGGTCTTGCGGATGTAGTCCAAAAGGGAGGTCTTGCCGTGGTCAACGTGGCCCATAATGGTCACCACCGGGGGCCGGGGGGCCGCCGGAGAATCTTCGCTATACTCAAACTGAAGGATATTATCCTCGTCAAAAGCCGATTTTTCCACATCATAGCCAAATTCAGAGGCCACCAGGGTGGCCGTGTCAAAATCAAGGGCCTGATTGAGGCCGGCCATGACCCCCAGGCTCATCAGCTTTTTAATGATGTCTCCGGCTTTGATGGAGAGGCGGTGGGCCAGTTCCGAGACGGTGATGACTTCGTCAACCTTGATGCGGCGCTTGATGGCCTTGGGCACGGTCAGCTCGGTCTTGGCCTTGACTTTTTTGACATTTTTGCCCCGGCGGCGGACGCGCTCCCAGTCGCCCTCGGAATAGAGGTCAGTGCGCTCCACCACATCCCGGCGGCGGTTTTTGCCGGCGGCTGAATCATCACCCTCGAATCTGGCCGCTCCGCCAGTTGTTTTTTTCTTTTTATCGCGGCGGCGGGAAGTCTCACTCTCCGGCGCCGGAGCCACGGGCAGGGGAGCGGGGCGGCGAAACTCGGTGGTGGATTTGCCGGGCGGCCGCCCGGTTTCGGTTCCCACCGGTTTGCGGGGCGTCCAGGTGTTGTTCCCCCGGCTGTCCGGGGCAGCGGGGCCGGACGGCCGCCGGTAGCCCTCGCCGGAAGAGGGCCGGCCGCCGGGGGCGGCCGCATTGGGCGGAGTATCGCGCCAGTTGGGCTTCGTCCCCACCACCCGAGCCGCGTCAAAATGGCGGGCCGGGCCGATAACTTTGGCCGGAGACTCGGACATCTCCCGGGTGACTTTCCGGAGGGCGGCCGGGCGCCGGTCATTAGGGGGGACTACAGAAGGGGGGGCTAAAGAAGGAGGGGCGGCCGGGAGGGCCGACGGAGGCGCGGGGGGCGCGGCCGGAACCTGATTGTCCCCCGCCGGGGCCTCGACCGCCGATTCGGGCTCGGCGGCTGGGGCGGCCACGGGCACCAGTTTCTTAAAATCAGGCAACGAGCTGCGCCTGGAAATCTCTGTCGCGATCACGTGTCTCTGGGCGTCCTTCATCTGAGGGGGAGAAAGAGTGGCTATGATAATCGCCGGTTCTGATTTGGGTTGACGCCGGAGAGATTTGACCTTAACCGGCTCGGGGGCGGGGGCGGCCGCCTGCTCCGGCTCAAGCTCGCCCACCTTCTCAGGCTGGCTGTTTTCAGCTTCTCCCGGCAAATCAGACGAGTCAGGGCCTTTTTTGCGCCGGCGCACCACCTGGGGGCCGGCCGCAGAGTCAACCTCGGGCTCGCTCAGCCGGCGGCTGATCTCCTCGGCCAGATAATCTTCAACACTGCTGGAAGGCACCAGCTTAACCCCTGGCAAAAGTTTCCAGCCAGACATTTTCTGAATAAGCTCGGCACTGGTGAGGGACAGATCCCTGGCCAACTCATAAATCCTCTTTTTACCCATCCCTGTATACCTTCACTACCTTCCAATATCCGGGCATTATACCCCAAACCCGAAACAGTTGCCAGACATTAACCGGGCCAGGGCCGCTTTTTTTTAGGTTGACCGCCGGCCGGCCGTCAGCCCGCTCAAGTCAGGAGCGGCCCCCAGTTTAAAAGCCCGGCCCAAAGAGCGCCTTTTGATGGCCAGGGACAGGCATTCCGGCCGCTCCCGGCAGACCCAGGCCCCCCGCCCCCCTAAAGCGCGCTGATCATCCCAGACCACCCTCGGCCCCTCCGGGCCGGGTGCCAGAGCCAGACGGCGCAAATCAGCCTGCGCCCTGACTGACCGGCAACCCAGGCAGGTGCGCCGGGGCTCAGCCCTCCCGGCCGTCAATGGCCGTCTCCTGATCCGCCGGGGGGGGCTGATCAGCGCCGGCCGACCGGGTCATCAACCCTTTGGTCATCTGCTCCAGGGCCAGGCTGGCCGCGTCTTCTCGGGCTAAATTCTCCATATACATCCGGGCGGCGTCCTGCACCTGGGCGGCCTTGGCCTCATCCTGGCCCAGGAGCTCGGCCAGACTGGCCTGATCAGCTTGCAGCACTTCCCGGGCCGAGCCGTAGCCGGCTTCAAAGAGGGCATCGGCCGTGGTTTCGCTGATGCCCGGCAGGCGGATCAGCGACTGGTAGCCCTCCTTGAGGGAGCGCTGATATTTGGATTCGTTTTTGACATCAATGCGCCAGCCCACCAGACGGGAGGCCAGGCGCACATTCTGGCCCTTGCGGCCAATGGCCAGGGAGAGCTGCTCATCCGGCACCACCACTTCCATGGAGCGGTTTTCCTCGTCCACCACCACCCGGATGACCCCGGCCGGGGCCAGGGCGCTGGCCACATAATGGGCAATATCCTGATTGTAAGGGATGATGTCGATTTTTTCGCCTTTCAGCTCCTGCACCACGCCCTGCACCCGGGAGCCGCGCATGCCCACGCAGGCGCCCACCGGGTCAATATCCCGGTCGTCAGTAGTCACGGAAATCTTGGCCCGGCTGCCGGGCTCCCGGGCCACGGACACGATCTTGACGATGCCCTCGGAGATTTCCGGCACCTCGGCGGCAAACAGGGCCGCCAAAAAATCAGGATGGGTGCGGGACAGGACAATCTGAGGGCCGCGGCTGACCAGCTTGGCGTCAATGACCAGAGCCCGCAGACGGTCGCCCCGGCGGTAGTAAGTCTCCCGGGGGATTTGCTCCGACGCGGGCAACATGGCCTCGGCCCGGCCCAGGTTCAGGACTATATTGCCCTTGTCCACCCTCTGGACAATGCCGCTGACAATCTCCCCGACCCGATCTTTGAAGTCGTCAAAGATGATGTCGCGCTCAGCGTCTTTCATGCGCTGGATAATGACCTGCTTGGCCGACTGGGCGGCGATGCGGCCGAAGGCCGAGGTGTCGAGCTTGACGCCCAGTTCCTCGCCCACAGCTGATTCCGGATCCAGCTTTCGGGCCTCGGTCAGGGCTATCTGGGTGTTGGGGTCGGCCGCTTCCTCCACCACTTCCTTGAACTGGAAGACCTCTATTTCCCCGGTTTCCCCGTTATAAGCGACTTCAAAATTTTCGCTCATGCCGTATTTGCGTTTAACCGCCGAGCGGATGGCCTCTTCCAGGGCGCCGATGAGGATACCTTTGTCAATACCCTTATCCCGGCTGACCTGCTCTATAATCCGTTTCAGTTCATTGCTGTTCATTGCTGTTTCCCAAATTATCTAAAAAATCCGCGTGACTGCACAGACTGACTGCAAAAAATAAAGCGGGCATCAGGCCCACTTTCACTTGAGGTGACGGCGGTTTAAAAAAACTTAAGTGGCCAAGCCACTTAACTGGGAAATAATACTACACCCGGGCGCAAAAAGCAATATAAAAATAAAATAAGAAAAGTTGGTTGATATTTATGTATAATTATGCTTAAATATTTTATTTAGGATTTGACTGTCAGGCGGCTTTTAGGTATTTTAAATGGCGCGAGGTTAGATGTCAGCCATGCCCGTTAAGAGCGGTAAACACCCTTTATTGATGATGACCCTGGCTCTGGCTGGTCTAGCCCTGGCCGGTTGCGGGGTCGTCATAGATATGGCCGAAGATAACGAGTGGCGCTGGGGCTCTTTCGGCACGCCAAGTTTCATCAGCCCGGTCAAACTCAAAGTCGGGGTGGCCCCCTTCAGCGATGAAGTCGGCCTGGGGGCCTCGGAAACCGGCTCCAATCTGGCCGCCCTGCTGGCTGAGGAGCTGAGCCGGGACAGCCGGCTGATCATTGTGCCGGCGGCCGAGATTCAGGCGGCCATGGGCGCCCGGGGCTACAGTCTGCCCCTTAATCAGCAGCAGGCTGCGGAAATCGGCTCTGACCTCCGGCTGAACGCCCTGATTGTCGGCTCTCTCAGCGAGGTTAAAAAATATAACCAGCGCAAGGGCTGGCGCCGCCTGGCCCGCATCTTCACCACCCAGCGGGAATATGTTGACGCCGTGCTGGCCGTCAGCGCTGTGGACGCTCACACGGGTATTATTCTGGTCTCCCGGGCCAATGTCGGGCAATTCGACGGCGGGACGGGCGGCAAGGATTTTTCCGAGGCCGGCGACCGCTCCGCCCAGCTGCCGGAGCAGGAAGCTCTGGAAGGCAGCCTCGACGAGGCCCTGAAGGAATCCTATTACCGGACCATGTCCGGCCTGGCCGCCCTGCCCTTTAAAGCCCGGGTGCTGACCGCCTTTGGCGGCGAGGCCACCATTGGTTTCGGCTCGGAGGTCGGGCTTCAGCCCGGCCAGGAATTCGCCCGGCTGGAAGTGGAGCGCTTAATCACCAGCACCATTGGTGAAACATATCAGGTTATGGGCGCCCCGGTGGCCCGGCTGAAGGTGACCAGCGTGGACGAATCCAGGGCCACCCTGGAAATAGAGGAAGGCCACCTGGCCGTGGGCGACGTTATCCAGACCATTGATTGAACTATAGAGAAAAAGAGGTGAAATTTATGAAAAAGCTGTTAATGACCACTGCGGCCGCCCTGGGGCTGCTCCTCTGGCCGCACCTGGCCCCGGCTCAGGATCAAAAAACGCCCGTCTATGTGGATTTGACCACCAGCAAGGGCGACATCGTGCTGGAGCTCAACCCGGCCGCCGCGCCTCAGACCGTGGCCAATTTTGTCGGCTATGTGGAGGCCGGCCATTATAACGGCACCATTTTTCACCGGGTCATAGGGAATTTCATGATTCAGGGCGGCGGCCTGGACAAGGCCCTGAAAGAGAAGTCAGCCAAAGCGCCCATTAAAAACGAGGCCAACAACGGCCTGAAAAATGAAAAATACGCCCTGGCCATGGCCCGCACGGGTGACCCGCACTCGGCTACGGCCCAGTTTTTCATCAATACCAAAGACAACGAGTTTCTTAACTTTAAGGCCGAAAACGCCCAGGGCTGGGGCTACGCCGTCTTTGGCAAAGTGGTCAAGGGGCAAGCGGTGGTGGATGAAATCGCCAAATCCAAAACCGGCAAGGTTTCAGCTTATGACGATGTGCCCGTCATTCCGGTGACCATTGACAAAGCCGTGGTTTTAAAAGATTATAAAAAGTAGGGAAAGCCGCGCCATGCAGTATGTTTGTCTGACCACCAGGCTGGGCCGGCTGGTTCTGGAGCTTGATAACGAGCTGGCTCCCCTGACCTGCGCCAATTTCATCAGTTACGCTCAGGACGGCCATTACAACGGGACTATTTTTCACCGGGTCATCGCCGGCTTTATGATTCAGGGCGGCGGCCTGGACGCGGACATGAATGAAAAAAAGGGCAAAGCCCCCATCAAAAATGAGGCCCAAAACGGCCTGGCCAACCAGAAATACACGGTGGCCATGGCCCGCACCAATGACCCCCACTCGGCCACAGCCCAGTTTTTCATCAACACCAAAGACAACGAGTTTCTCAACTTTACGGCTGAAAACACCCGGGGCTGGGGCTACGCCGTCTTTGGCCGGGTGGTGGAGGGGCAGGAAGTGGTGGATGAAATTGAGGCGGTGGCCACCACCAGCCGCGCTTTGCACGATGATGTGCCGGTGGAGCCGGTCTCCATTGAGAAAGCTGAAATACTGGCCGACTATCAGCCGCCGCAACCCAAAGGAAATTAAATGCTCCGCCACCTCGCGCTCATCTTCTGCGCCGGCGGGTTGGGGGCTCTGTCCCGTTTCGGCCTGAGCGCACTGGTCAAAAAACTGGCCGGGGGCGAATTTCCCCTGGGAACCTTGATCGTCAATATGCTGGGCTGTCTGATTTTCGGCTTTCTGGCGGAACTGATCACCAAAAACCACTGGCCGCCAGAGGTCAGGCTGACCTGCCTGGTGGGCTTCCTCGGCGCTTTCACCACCTTTTCCTCATACATTTCCGAGAGTTTCCACCTGGCCCAAAACCGGCTGGATCTGGCCCTGTTTAACGTCCTGTTTCAAACGCTGGCCGGTTTCTTCTTTTTGTATCTGGGCCTGCGCCTGGCCCGCTAGCTGCATATGCCGTTGAAAATGGGCCACCTGACCGCCGCCGATACTCTCCAGTTCTTTGAGATGGGGGCGGGGCTGATCGTGAAAAAATATAAGGAAAAGAGCTGTATGACTACTGGTTAAACCAGCCAGGGCGTAAACACTGCTAAATCAAGTTGTCATTCACAGCTTGGAGGCCAGCCCCGCTCATGACCTTTTCATATTGGGGCAGGATGACTTCGGGCGGCCCCTGATCCCGGAGGCGGCCGCCCTCCACCCAGATGAGGCGGTCGCAGTGGGCCACGGTGGTCAGGCGGTGGGCGATGATGAACACAGTCGTCTCCCCCGGCAGCTGGGCGATGGTGTCGGCGATGATGTTTTCACTGGCCTGATCCAGGGCTGATGTAGCCTCGTCAAAGATGATGATGTCGGGTTTGGTGAAAAGAGCCCGGGCAATGGCCACCCGCTGGGCCTGGCCCCCGGAGAGGCCCCCGCCCCCCTCGCTCAGCATCTTGTCAATACCTTTGGGGTCATTCAGCACAAAATCCATGGCTGCCAGGCGGCAGGCTTCCAGCACTTCCTCCCGGTCATATTCCCGCCCCCAGCGGCTGAAAGCCACATTGTCGGCCACCGTGCCGCCCATCAGCATGGGCGACTGGGGCACAAAGCCTATTTTCTGGAGGTAGGCGGTCTGCTCAGGCGGGGTCATGACCCGGCCGTCCACCCTGAATTGCCCCTCTCGGGGGGCGACCAGGCCGCTGAAGAGCAGGGCCAAAGTGCTTTTACCGGCCCCGGATGGCCCGATGAGGCCGATTTTCTCCCCTTTGGCGATGGTCAAAGTAATATCGCTTAAACTGTCCCCCGGACTGCTGGGGTAACGGAAGAAAGCCCCCTCCAGGCTCAGGGTTTTTCGGAACCGGAAATCGGGGGCCGGCTCAGATTCGCTGTCCGGGGGACTCTCGGCGATGAAAGTCTCCAACAGGTTGAGGCAGGGCAGGGCCTGG
>JAISJK010000073.1 GCA_031261565.1 Candidatus Adiutrix sp.
AATTTAATAATACAAGAACCAACAAAGAAAATGAATGATATTATTAAACATTTGAAGCTTTCGCTTCCATGTTAGTCACTTTCGTTATTGTGGTGCAAAAAATCGGGAGATACAGATAATGCCGTGAACGGTTACAAATAATTCACGCTGGTGGTTCACAAGCTGTCAGCGCGTGCCAAACAGGGCCGTGCCCACCCGGATGATGGTGGCCCCCTCTTCAATAGCCACCTGAAAGTCACCGCTCATGCCCATGGACAGGCCGGGCAGATCGGGCGCATACTGGTCGCGCAACCGGCGCAGGGCCATGAAATGCGGCCGGGCCACTTCCGGGTCAGGGTCGTAGGGGGGCATGGTCATCAGGCCCCAGGGCTTGAGGGCCGGGCAGCGCTCCAGAGCTTTCAGAAAGGAGGGCAGGGCCTCCGGGGCCAGGCCGCTCTTGGTGGTCTCCCCGGCCACATTGACCTGCACATAGACATCCATGGTCTGGCCCATTGTGGTCAGGCGACGATTCAGTTCCTCAGCTAATTCCAGGCTGTCCAGAGAGTGGAGGGCGGTGAAAACGCCGGCCACGTATTTGGCTTTGTTGGTTTGCAGGTGACCGATGAAATGCCAGCGCGGGGCCGGCTCCAGCCCGGCCAGTTGCGCGGTTTTGGCCCTGGCCTCCTGAATATAGTTTTCCCCGAAATCGGTCAGACCGGCGGCTAAAAAAGCCTGAACCGTCTCCGCCGGAAAGGTTTTGCTGACCCCCAGGAGGGTGATGCCCCCCGGGTTGCGGCCGGCCCGGCGGGCGGCCTCAGCCATCCGCGAGCGCACTTCATCCAGGCGGGCGGGGACCAGAGCGGGCGACAAAGCCATAAGGGTCACTCTTTGGGCGGGTTGAAGTAGTAGGCCGGGTCAAAGCCGGCCTCGTCCCTGGAGAGGACTTTTTTGATTTTCAGGCCGCCAGCCTCAGAGGCGCTGGCCAGGTCAACCAGCTTGGGGCGGCTGTAAATCTGGCCGGCCGGGTCGGCCACCAGTTTGACCAGCGGGGCGTTTAAGGCGGCCTGATTGACATCCATAACCACGGCAATCTGGTCGGAATCTAGCGCGACCACTGTGCCCGGCGGGTAGATGCCCACACTCTGGACAAAGCGATCCAGCCATTCCGGCTGGAAATGAGAGCCCCGCATACTGTAGATAAATTTCAGGGCCTCGTGGGGGGCCCGGCCCTTGTGATAGACCCGGTCGGAAGTCAGGGCGTCATAGACATCCGAGAGGGCGCAGATGCTGACCAGGCCGGGGATGTCTTCGCCTTTCAAGTGGTCGGGATAGCCGCTACCATCAATCCGCTCGTGGTGGTGACGGGCTATTTTATAAACTATTTCGTCAACTTCAAGGTGTTGCTCCAAAATTATATCGCCGCTCATGGCCGCGTGGTTGCGCATGATGGCGAATTCGTCATCGGAGAGCTTGCCCGCCTTGTTGAGGATGTGGCCCGGCACCCTGGTCTTGCCCAGGTCATGAAACATGGTGCCCAGGCCCAGAGTTTTCAGCTCGTCCTGGCTCAGGCCCAGGGATTTGCCGGTGGAGATGGCCAGCACCGAGACATTCAGGCAATGGGTGTAGGTATAGTCATCGAAGTTGCGCAATTTCATCAGGGCCATCAGAGCGTCCCGGTTGCGGGAGACGCTCTCGACCAACTCATTCACGTTTTCCGTAACCGGGCCCAGCTCAATTTTTTTGTTCATGCGGCAGGCGGCCAGGAGAGCTTTGGAGGTATCCAGGGTCTTGGCGTATGTCTTGGCCGCCCTGGCCATTTCTATTTCCACCTGGCAGACGGGCTCCGGGGTTGATTTGAGGGGGGCTGGTTTTGGGGCGGGGCGGGGCGGCGCGATCGTCCGAACCGGCGTAGGCTTGGGGGGCTCGGCCGGCTGGGCCGGGGGCGTGAGCCAGACTTCCGGGTTGGATTTGTCCGTATCCACCATCACCGAATTAATGCCGAATTCCAGCAGCTCCCTAATCTCTTCCTGGTCGGTCAGCAGTTTATGTTTGCTCTTCCAGGGGTGATTTATCCAACTGCGGCCGACATCGGCCACATACATTCCCAAGCGTAAATCCT
The DNA here is from genome assembly GCA_031261565.1 of Candidatus Adiutrix sp. GTDB lineage: Bacteria > Desulfobacterota > Desulfarculia > Adiutricales > Adiutricaceae > Adiutrix. Next base: position 2,099 of record JAISJK010000073.1, read on the forward strand.
GAGTAGATATCATTTTGAGCATAATGTAGTCTTCCTGGGCTGATTATGAGAAATATCATCTCACATTCTTCGGCCATAATATCACATATTCACTGATATTTCGAGATAAGAGTAAAGGCCTGGCTCAGGTTGGGCTCAGGCTGGGTCGTCGGGCCGGCCTGAAAGGTTAATTATACATTGTTATATATAATTATATATAACAATGTATAATTATATATAACAAAAAGACATATCTCAGTCTAAAATCAGGTTTTAGCCTGAGATTTGGAGCTGTGAGAAATTTTAATACTTATACAATATTTAGTTGTAATTATACTTCTCTTATGCTAATTATAGTCAAATTAAAGCTCAAAAAGTAGCTCTATTTTTTTTTGAGTCAATGATAATCAATAGTTAGTCAAATGAGCCCCGGGGAACCATCAGCGCCAACCCAGGTCTTGTATAAACAGCGGGCTGAGGCGCTTTCAGCTTTGAGGGCTATTTTAGGTTCCGAGGCCATACAGATTGTGCCGGATCATCCGGCTAAAGCCGCCTATCTAGATGAAAACAGAGGCGGTTGCCCCACAAATTTTCCAGAGCTGAGGCCCAAGATATGGGGGGTTTCGGACCTTGTCTACCATATCTTATAATTTTATTATAATTTTATACTAATTAATGATAATTTGCTATTTTTTTGCTTGACAGTGGGATTAAATAACAGTAAAGTGGGTTGAAATGGTAGGCAGTGGGAGAGTAAGCCCCAACAAGGCCCCAAATTGGGGGAGTGGTGTCCAATGAGTGACCGATTCAGCTTCATGAGCAAATATCCCCACGTTCTCGATGACAAGGGCCGCCTGGCCCTGCCGGGAAAATTGCGCGATGAGCTGGCCAAGTCGGCCCGACCGGAGGAACTGGTAGCCCTGCCCAACGCGGAGAAGGGCATGGTGGCCCTCTATCCCTATGAACGCTGGCAGAAGGTTGAAGCCAGCTTCCATCGGATAGAAGACAGCGACCAGCGCGAGATTACCATCCGCCATTTCCAGGGCAACTCGGAAAGAATCACCCTGGATAAGGCCGGCCGCCTTTTACTGCCTCAAAGGGTCAGGGAAATGGCTGGCTTGGAACGGGAAGTAGCCGTGATCGGCGCGCTCTACAAAATCGAAATCTGGCCGCGCCAGGTAGGCGATGAATTCGCGGCTAGACAGGAATTCACCAAACCGGATCCGTCCACCATTAGAGGCCTCGACCTTTAATGAACCACCGGCGGGCACCGGAGGCGAGCCGGTCGGCGCTGGTTCCCCAGGCGCTGGCTGAGATTGAGGGAAGCCCGGAGGGGGGCGACTGGTCGAGGGCTTTTGGGCACCTGACGGTGATGGGGCCGGAGGCTGTAGGGGAACTGAGAATCAGACCGGGCGGCACCTACGTGGACGCCACCCTGGGGGGGGGCGGCCACAGCCGCCTGATTCTGGAAGCGCTTGGAGCAGAGGGGCGGCTGATCGCCCTGGATCAGGACTCTGAACCGCTGGATTGGGCGGTCAAGGGGTGGGGGCGGCAGGAGCCCAGGCTGAAGGCGGTGGCCGGAAATTTCGGCGAGTTGGGGGATATCCTGGCCGGGCTGGCCTTGGGAGGGGTTGACGGGATTTTGCTGGATCTGGGGCTCAGCAGTCGGCAGTTAGCCGCCCCGGGCCGGGGATTTTCCTGGGTTAGCGATGAACCACTGGATATGCGTCTGAACCAGGAGGGTGGTCTGACGGCTCGGGAAGTGGTCAATCGTTACCCGGAAAAGGAACTGGCTGACCTTATCTGGCGCTATGGGGAGGAGAGGGCTTCCCGCCGTCTGGCCCGGGCCATGGTGACGGCCCGACGGCAGAAGCCGCTGGCCACGACCGGCGAATTGGCCGCTCTGGTGGCCAGGAGCCTCTACCGGCCCGGGCCGCCGCCCCGGATTCATCCGGCTACCCGCACCTTTATGGCCCTGCGGATTGAGGTCAACCACGAGCTGACCGCGCTGGAAAAATTTCTTAAATCGGCGCCGGGCCTGCTCAGGCCGGGCGGGCGTCTGGTCATTATAAGTTTTCACTCCCTGGAGGATCGTTTGGTCAAAGAGGCCTTCCGGGCTAAAGATGAAGAGGGGCGCTGCCCCTGGCTGGCTCTCCACAAAAAACCGGTGACCCCTGGTCAGGCTGAGTTGGATCGCAACCCCCGGGCCAGATCCGCCAAGTTGAGGGCGGCTGAAAAAACACCTGTCTAAACGTTTCAACATTTTAGGTGCGCCATGAATATTTCCAGAGTCAGGGTTGGGCAACCCCTGGGCAGGGCTCGACTGAAGACCCCTGTCGGCTTGAGATGGGCCGGAGCCCGCTCTCCGAAAGAGGCCCCTCCGCGTCTGCGCCTGAGCCGGGCGGCGTCCGGCCGGCCAAACGCCCCCGCCGCCCCCGCCGCGCCGAGGGCGCCGGATATGGTCACCCCGCCTCTGGTTTTTTTGTCGATGCGTAATTTTTTTATCCTGGCCGGGCTGGTTCTGGTGGTCATTATGCTCATCTGGGGCATGGTGCGCTCTAATCATCAGGCTGTGGCCTATAGTTATGAAATGACCGCTTTAAATGAGAAAAAACTGCGCCTCCAGGAAATTAACCGGCAGTTAAACGCCGAGCTGACCGAAATAAGTTCCCTTTCTCAACTGGAAAAGGCTGCCCCCAGGCTGGGGCTGGGCATCCCCCAGCAGGGACAGATAGTGGTGATCGACTGATGTCATCAAACAGCGGCAAATGGATGAGGTTCAGATACCAGATTCTCAGCCTGGTCTTTACTCTGGTCTTTGCCGCAGTTATTTATCAGTCCTATCATCTCCAGGTGCTGGAACGCGATCAGCTGTTGGCCAAATCCCGGGAGGAGCTGGAAACCTCCATGAGCCTGGGGGCCGTGCGCGGCGAAATATATGACGCTAACGGGGAAAGGCTGGCCGCCTCGCTGGCCGTGGCCTCGCTTTCGGTGGACACCACGCTGCTGGATGCGGAGCAACTGTTGCGCGGGCGCCATCGCGACTGGCTGAGGCCGTTCTGCAAAGCTCTCGGGCTGGGCGAGGTCAAGACTCTGGAAAAATTGCTGCGCGATGACCCTGACTATTTAAAAAAAGAAGTGGCGGCCAGGCTCCATCCTATCCTGGGCCTGGAACAGAACGAGTTGCAGGAAAAAATATCCAGCGGCCGGCAGTTCATCTGGCTCAAGCGCAAGCTGGAGCCGGACGAGACTGCGGCTTTGGAAGATATCAACCTGCCTGGCCTGCGCCTTACTAAAGAATACCGGCGGGTTTACCCAAACGGCAGTCTGGCCGCCCATTTTCTCGGCTTTGTCGGAGTTGACGGCCAGGGGCTGGAAGGCCTGGAATTGGCTCTGGACAACCGCCTTCAGGCTCACCAGGATGAAGTCAGAGTTAAGCGCGACCGCCGCGGCCGCAAAATGCTGGATAAAGTGGAAGGTGACCTGAGTCAGGCCCGGGGGGCCTCGGTGGTGCTGACCATTGACCGACGTATTCAGTATATTACCGAAAAAGCTCTGGCCAAAGCTGTGACCCAGCACCGGGCCAAGAGCGGCATGGCCCTGGTCATGCGCCCGGCCACCGGGGCCATTGTGGCCTCCGCTGTCTGGCCATCATTTGACCCCAATGATTATGAGAAAACACCCAATTCTTCGCGCCGTAACCGGATTTTGACCGACCCCTTCGAGCCCGGCTCCACCTTTAAAGTGTTTGTGGTGGCCGCCGCTCTGGAAGAGGGGCTGGTCAGTCCCACCACCATCATCAACGCGGAAAACGGGGCCTATAAGGTGGCCAATCACATCGTCAAAGATACCCACAGCTACGGCGACCTGACGGTCAGCGAGGTGATCAAGCTCTCCTCCAATATCGGGGCCTTAAAGATTGGCACTATTGTGGGCAATAACCTTTTATACAACTATCTGACCCGATTCACCTTCGGAGAAAAGACCGGTCTGGCCCATCTGCCGGGCGAAGCCTCGGGTTTGTTGCGCCATCCCCGGCACTGGCGCCAGTTGGAAGCGGCCAACATCGCCTTCGGCCAGGGCTTGAGCGTCACCACCCTCCAGATGGTCATGGCCATGTGCTCTCTGGCCAATCAGGGCGTGCTGATGAAGCCCTATATTGTGGAAAAGGTGCTGGATGAAAATGGGGCTGTTCTGGAGCAATACCAGCCCCAGATCCTGCGCCAGGTGGTCTCTCCGCTGACGGCCCGCCAGGTGGCGGCTATGCTCCGCATGGTGGTGATGAAGGGCGGGACAGGCACCCGGGCCGAAGTGACCGGTTATCCGGTGGCCGGCAAAACCGGCACGGCTCAGAAAGTGGTTCGGGGGAACAAGACTTATACGGCCGGCAAATATGTTTCGTCTTTCCTGGGCTTCGCCCCCTACCACGACCCGCAGCTGTGCGTGATGGTGGTGCTGGACGAACCGGAAGACGGTTATTACGCCGGCACCGTGGCCGCTCCGGCCTTTAAGGAAATCATGGAAAACGCTCTGCCGCTTCTCGACATTCCGCCGACTGAAGGCCTGGGCGACCCGGTTTGGCCCATTATTCAGCGCAATTCCGGCGGTGCGCCGGGCGTGGTGGAGGGCCAGCAGCCGACCAATTTTATCCGGGTGCGTCTGAAAAAAAATGACCGGGGTGCCAAGGGGGCCATTACCTTCGCCTCCCTGAGCCCGGAGAAGGCCCTCACCGCCGGGGCCCCGGAGCCGGAATTCATTGACAATGCCCTGCCCCGTCTGGCGGCCCCCGGGGTCATGCCCGATCTGGCTGGCTTGTCCATGCGCCAGGTGCTGGAAATCATGATGGATTACGGTCTTGATCTGGAATACCTGGGTAGTGGCCATGTAGTGGGGCAGAAACCGGAACCAGGCCAGACCGTGGCCTCCGGCCAGCCGGCCGCCGTCATCTTTGAACGCTGAAGAGTTATAGAGGTCTTTTAATAAAATGATCAGTCTGAGCCGCCTGACCCAGGAATTGAAATTAAAAGCCGCCGGCCAGGGCGACCCTGGTCTCTCCGGCTTGACCGAGGATTCCCGGCAGGTCAGGCCCGGCTGGCTTTTCGCCGCTGTTCCGGGGCTCAAATACAACGGGCGCGACTTCATGGCCGAGGCCGTTGGGCGGGGCGCGGTCGCTGTTTTACTGACCGAACCGGATGTGAATCTGACGGTGCCCCGGCTGATCGTGCCCCGGGAAAAACTTCGCCCGGTCATGGCTGAGGCCGCCGCCCTTATTTATGACCGCCCGGCTGAAAAAATGACCCTGGTCGGTCTCACGGGCACCAATGGCAAAACCACCACCGCCTATCTGCTGGAGAGCATCCTCCGGCAGGATCATAAGGCGACGGGGGTGATGGGCACCATCAATTATCGCTGGCCGGGCCAGACTCGTCCGGCGGACAATACCACTCCCGAAGGGCCGGCGCTCATGGCCGCTCTGGCCGACATGGCCGCCGCCGGGGCTCAGGCGGCTGTCCTGGAAGTTTCCTCCCACGCCCTGAATCTGGGCCGGGTGTCCGGGCTGGCCTTCGACGCCGCCCTGTTCACTAATCTCAGTCGCGATCATCTTGATTTTCATCAGGATATGGAACAATACTACCAGGCTAAAAAAAGCCTTTTCACCACTCATCTCAAAAAAGGCGGACAGCGGGCGGCAGTCAATCTGGATGACGAGTCCGGCCGCCGTCTGGCGAGTGAGTTAGGCCCGGCCAGCCTGACCTTCGGTTTTAACCCCGAGGCCAGAGTCAGGGGGAGCGGCCTGAAACTGAGCCGCAATGGTTTGAGCCTGAAGATCGAGACGCCGCAGGGCTGCTGGGAGCAGTCATCGCCCCTGCTGGCCGAGATCAACGCTTCCAACCTGCTGGGGGCGGTGGCCCTGTCTTTGATTTTGGATATCCCTGTGGAGACTGTTAAAGCGGCTCTGGCCGGGGCGACCGGCGCTCCCGGCCGGCTGGAAAAAGTCGGCGGAAACAGCGATTATCTGGTGCTGGTGGATTACGCCCACACCCCTGACGCCCTGGCTAAGGCTCTCAAAGCCTGCCGTGATCTGGAACCCAACCGGGTCATCGTTGTTTTCGGCTGCGGCGGCGACCGTGATAGGGGCAAGCGTCCGCTGATGGGCCGCCTGGGCGGGGAACTGGCCGATCTGAGCCTGATTACCTCTGACAACCCCCGCACGGAAGAGCCCGGGTCAATTTTGCTGGAAGTGGAATCTGGTCTGGATGGCCTGAAGCTGGAGCGCTATGAGGCCGGAGAGCTGATTTCAGATGGCTGGAACTCAGGCTACCTGTTGATGGTCGACCGCCGGGCTGCCATTCGCGAAGCGGTCAGGCTGATGGAACCGGGCGATGTCCTTTTGATCTCCGGCAAGGGCCATGAGGATTATCAAATCATCGGCCGGGACAAGCGCCGCCTTGATGACCGGGAAGAGGCCTTGAAAGCTTTACAGGCTTTAGGGCGCGCTGAATGAAAGATCTGCGGATAACTCTGGGCTGGCTGGCCGACAGCCTCGGCGCGGTCAAACGCGGGGCGGGACTGGATCGGTTGGATGATCAGTTGATCGCCGGAATCTCCACTGACAGCCGAACCCTTAAGCGGGGCGAAATTTTTGTGGCTTTGGCCGGGGCCAACTTTGACGGCCATAATCATGCGGCCGAGGCCCAGCTCAAAGGAGCTCTGGCGGTGGTGGCCCATCAGCCTCTGTCCGGGGCCGCAGCTCAGGTGGCCCTGACGGTGACGGATACTCTGAAGGCTCTGGGCGATTTGGCCCGGGCTCTGCGCCGCAAGCAGCAATTGAGGGTGACGGCCCTGACCGGATCCAACGGCAAGACCACCACCAAAGAGATGCTGGCCTCCATTTTGCGACAGGCGGACGATAAACTCCTGGCCACCCGGGGCAATTTCAATAATCTGGTGGGGCTGCCCCTGACCCTCTTGCAAATGGGCCGCCAGACTCGACAGGCGGTTTTAGAAATGGGCATGAACCGCTTTGGAGAAATCGCCCGTTTGACCGCAATAGCAGAGCCGGAGGTGGCTCTGATCACCTCGGTGGGGGCGGCCCATCTGGAATTTTTGGGCGACATCCGGCAGGTGGCCCGGGCCAAAGGCGAATTATTCTCAGGCCTTGGCCCAGCGGCCGTGGCCGTGGTCGATGCTGATCAGCCGTTGATTTTAAAGGAAGCCAGGCGGTTTAAAGGCAGTAAATTACTTTTTGGCATCGGCCCCTCAGCTCAGGTTCGGCTGGGGCCCATCCGCTCCCGGGGTCTGGATGGCCAGACTCTCGCTCTCTACGGTCCGGGGGCGGAAAAGGGCCGGTTGGTTAAATTACAGCTCCTCGGCGAGCATAACGCACACAACGCGCTGGCTGCCGGAGCCGCCGCCCTGGCCGCCGGGGCTGACTGGGATCAGATCGTCGCCGGCCTGGAAAAGGTGGAAAAATTTCCCGGCCGTCTGGCGGTGGTCAAGACCCCCAAATTGATGCTCCTTGATGACAGTTATAACGCCAACCCGACTTCCATGGCCGCCGGGCTCCGCTTCCTGGGCGGGCTGAAGGGCCGAGGAGCCAAAGGAGCCATCCTGGGCGATATGGGGGAGCTGGGCCGTGACCAGAACAGTTATCACCGGGCCGTGGGCCGGCTGGCCGCCCAAATGGAACTTGATTTCCTGGCTCTGGTGGGCCCGCTGTCAGCCTCGACAGCGCTTGGGGCCCGCCGGGGCGGCCTGCCCAGGGCCGCTGTGGCCGAATTCGCCACCCCGGAGGAAGCCGCCGAGTGGGTAGCCCGAACCGGCCGCCCCGGATCTACGGTGCTGGTCAAAGGTTCCCGCTATATGCATTTGGAGCGGGCGGTCGACTATCTCCGAAATTTGCCGACATACTGAGTTGAGGGAGCCCGGCTGAATGTTCTACCATTTGTTTTCAACCCTGACTGAAGAGGTATCGTTCTTTAATGTCTTTAAATATGTCACCTTCAGAAGCATTCTGGCCGCCTTCACGGCCATGGTCATCTGGTTTCTCCTGGGGCCCGGGTTTATCAATCTGATTAAGAATTACCAGATACAGCAGTATATTCGGGACGAGGGGCCGGCTTCCCACAAAAAGAAATCGGGGACGCCCACCATGGGCGGGGTTTTGATCCTGGCGGCCGCGCTGTCGGCCAGCCTCATGTGGGTGGATCTGGCTCAGCCGACGGTCTGGCTGATGATTATCTGCGGCGGGCTTTTCGCTGCCCTGGGTTTTCATGACGACTTTCTGAAAATTAAACGCAAGCACAACCAGGGTCTGACTGCCCGGCAAAAGCTGGCCGGACAATTTGCCATCGGGCTGGCTGTGGGCGGGTATCTCTGCCTGTCCAAAGATTACGACACCATTCTCTATCTGCCGGTGTTTAAGGAAATTAACTTCGACCTGGGCTGGTTTTACATCCCCTTTGCCGCGCTGGTCATCTGCGGCGCTTCCAACGCAGTCAACCTGACCGATGGTCTGGATGGTCTGGCGGCCGGGCCGGTGATTATCGCCTCTCTGGCCTACATGGTTTTTATTTATTGCGCGGGCCACGCCCGGATGGCTCAATATCTTTCGATTACCTATGTGCCCGGCGCGGCCGAGGTCACTGTGGTTCTGGCCGGCGTAGTGGGGGCGGCCATGGGGTTTTTATGGTTTAACACCTATCCGGCCCAGATTTTTATGGGGGATGTCGGATCCCTGTCGCTGGGGGCTATTTTGGGTCTGGCCGCCCTGATCGCCAAACAGGAGCTGATCCTCATCGTGGTGGGAGGATTGTTTGTGATGGAGGCCCTGTCGGTCATCATTCAGGTGGCTTACTTCAAAGCCACCGGCGGCCGGCGCGTCTTCCGCATGGCACCCCTGCACCATCATTTTGAATTAAAGGGCTGGCCGGAGCCCAAGGTTATCGTTCGTTTCTGGTTGATCGCTGTAATTCTGGCCATGATTGGTCTGTCGACTTTGAAGGTGCGGTAGTAGGACTTGATCGCCCCGCGAGGTCTAATTTAACAACATGAGAGATAGAGTAAGGAGGAAATTCAGTGTCTGAAAAGAAATTGGGAAATGTTCTGGTGGTCGGGGCCGGCGTATCCGGCCAGTGGGCGGCCGAATTGCTGTTGGAGCGCGGCGCCGGGGTAACCATAAGTGACCAGAAAAATGAGGACGAGTTGAGTTCCGCCATTGATCGGTTTAGGGGGAAGCCGGTGCGGTGGGCCCTGGGCCGTCAGGCTGAAGAAGGGTTCAAAAACGCTGACCTGATAGTTTTGAGCCCGGGCATACCCCGCACCTTTCCGGGTCTGGCCAGGGCCGCACGTAAAATTAAAGTGACCGGGGAAATGGAATTGGCCGCCTCACTGCTCAAAGTCCCTGTGCTGGCTATCACCGGCTCAAACGGAAAAACCACCACCACCGGGCTGATCGGGCATATTTGCCGCAAAAACCGCATTCCGGCTTTTGTCGGCGGCAACATCGGCGAGCCATTGAGCCGCTTTGTGGTGGAGGGTCAAAAAGCCAGCGCCGCCGTGCTGGAGGTTTCTAGCTATCAGCTGGAGACCGTCAAATTATTTCACGCCGCCGGCGCGGCCATTACCAATATCAGCCCCGACCATCTGGATCGCTATCCGGATATGGCCGAGTATTTCCGGGCCAAAACCAATGTGCTCATCAATCAGACCGCCGATGATCTGGCGGTCATCAACGAGGATGACATTCTCCTGCGCCACAAAGCCACTGTGGGCCGCCGCTTCGCCTTTTCCCGCAAAAAAAGGCAGCGTTTTGGTGCCTGGGTCAGCAAAAATGAAATCATTGTGGCTGAAGGCGGCCGGGAAGTGGCCGGGATATCCTGGGCTGATTTCAAGCTGGAAGGCGTCCACAATCAGGAAAACGTCATGGCCG
>JAISJK010000071.1 GCA_031261565.1 Candidatus Adiutrix sp.
CCATTCTACTGGTAAGCGTCTCTCGTATGCTGAAAGGTGCTGCATAGAGTTCATATAGTTGTTGGTAACACGGATCATGCTTCCATCGGTGACTCTATACCAGAACATCATCTCTGGAATCGTGACGATTTTACCACCGATACTTTCTATGTCGATGTACATTTTCCAGTCTTCGTGGGCAACGCCAAAATGTTCGTGGAATCCACCTGCTTTTTTCAACATCTCAGTGCGGTAAATCCCAGTAGCATCACCTAGAAAATTGATCAACATAGCTGTGTAGTACTGGTGCCCCCCCCAAAATGAGTAAGATTGATTATTCTCCGAGTTAAAACCTGGCAACCCTTTTTTATCATAAAAAAATCGAATCATCCCACTAACAGCATCCGCTCTGCTATACTGTGCCGCAGCCACATAGCGTGAAACCATGTCCGGCAGCGCTATATTGTCATCATCAAGAAAAATTATATATTCCCCAGATGCGGCTTCAATCCCCGAGTTTCTTGCCGCCCCTAACCAGCGGTTTTTCAATCGCAGAATTTTCAGGTGCGGTTTTCCCATTCTTTCCAGTTTATCCAGATATTCTTTAGCTGTCTGAGTTTCGCTACCGTCGTCGACCAGTATTATCTCCACTGGCTGATAATCCTGATTCAAACAAGATTGCAGAGCAAATTTCAGAAGATGTGGTCTGTCGTGGTGTGTGAGCACCAAAGAAACCAGCGGCATAGATATATGATCAGAAGCCGCCGGGCATTTTTCGACTGCCGGCTGAAGATCAATAAATAGTTTCTGCCATTTTTCAACAATTATGTCGTGAGTGTAGGATGGGCGGGGTGCTGTAATGCTTTCTTCAGTCAGTATACGTGTTAGCAAACTAGTCAGCTCTTTTTTCTCAGGCGAAAAAAATACTTGATTCCGATCTTCAAAATGAACCAATTCTCTACCTCCCCCTGTCGAGGAGGCAAAAAAAGGAATCTCATTTTCTAGACATTCATAGATAACGCAAGGGGAGTTGTCCAATATTGATGGCATTAATGCAACCCGGCCCAACTTGCGTAGATAGTTTCGAGCTTGTAATGTATCGAAATTATCTATAAATTTTAACTCAAACTGTGCTAATTGCTGTGCAGGTTTCAATAAAGCACTAATCGTTTCTTTGCTGTAACTACATTCTGAACCCAAAAAGGTCACCACACGATCAGATAAAAGCTCTGAAGAAAGAGAATTGATGGCATCGCAAAACACTCTAACTCCCTTCCTCTCTTCCAGCCTACCAAAAAAAACCAATTCCCTCACATCTCCAGCCGTTAACACAGACCTTTGTTGATGCACCGGGTCGAAACTGCCCGGCTCAGATGTAAGATTAGGTATAACCTGGCTGTTTACTGGCAGCTTCCAACCTTCATTTTTCGCCCACTCCAACATATAGGCACTAGGGCTGACAATAAAATCGGCAAGTTCACAACAACTTTTTTCCATATCATAAAGGGCCAACCGCTGATCTGAATTGGGAAATTGGAGGTTTGCCTGATCACACCAGAGTGACGAAGCATGGGTAATCAATCCTAATTGAGCATGGGGGAATGCTGTGCCACTCTCCTTGGCTATAAAGCAGTAGAAACCATCTGCCAAATAATCGTGAAATATATAAATGTCGTGTGTGGTATCACGTAGTTCAATATAGACCTGATAGGGCCGTCTTTCATGTGAATAAAAAATGTTAGCATCTTTATGGATGTAGTGAACCCATATACCGTGGTCACTCATACATTGATGAAAATCTTCAATTGCACCATCAGGATACCCTGTGTGATAGAGATGGATTTCATGCCCAGAAAGGGCCAAGTGTTCGCAAATATAACGAGTGGCTGTGCCAATGCCTCCGTTCTTGTTAAGTCCTTCTACCTCACGACTGATAAATGCAATATTCATCTAAAGGCCTAGTTTGATTTAACTCTTTGAAAATAGCGGTCAATCAGACCGACATCGTAATTCTTGGTCGCAAGTAACTCTCTCCAATCATGAGTATTGATCAGGGGTAAATCGCCCCGAATCAGGTCTCTTTTATAAAAAGGCACACCAAATACTTCCTGAAGCGGCTGCCAGAAATAATGAATTGGGCTGATGTTGGCCAGCGGCAAACTGCCTGAGGTTACATAGGCGGCCGGGCTCAGCCCTCCTCGGGCCAGCTTTTCGGTCAACTCCAGTTCTGCCTCGATTGACCGGGGCCGGTCAATAGCTCTGAGTTCCGCCCAAAAATCCTTGAACACTTGGCTCTTCACCGCTGATTCCCGGAAAACCAGATAATAGCTCTGCAAATGCGGCTGAATTTCCCGGCTCTCACATAACCCCCAAAAATCGCAAGCCACCCCGGACATGGTTTCATGGATTTGATCCAGGGGGCCGAAGGGGCCAAACATACTGTCGTTGACCAGCAGTATTTCTCTGGCCTCGAACAATGTGGGCCAAGCCCGAAAGGTGCCTTGCCAACTGGCGAAATCCCACCCCGGGCCAAGACGCCCGATGGCGGCGAGCAGAATATTTTTAAGCTCCCCGGTGATGGGCGGCCGCCCCTGGCTGGCCAAAACCAATTCATAGCCCATATCCCGCAGGGCTTTGAGGTAGTGGATCACATAAGGATCCACCAGTCGCTCAGGGTCATAATGGGCCATCAGGGTCAGCCGCCGGCCGGCCATTGATATGGTCGGCCCTAAAAGTATTTCAAAATCGGGTTTTGGCTCAACCATAGCCTTCAAACCAGCGGCCGGCTCCGAAGCCTCTGGAAGCTCTCCGAGATCAAGATTTACTCGCTGGGCCAAGGCCTGTCGATGAAACTTACTCTCATCCCCTCTCAAATTGTCAGTCAAGAGGCTGGCCGCCGCCCCACGAAGCCCTCTGATTTTCAGGCATTTCTGTTGCAACGAAGGGGGGAGGCACGACAAAAAGGTTTTAGTCACTCTAAGTGCTGTGGCATAAGCAGCAAATCGCTTGACCATGGCTTTCTCAAACCTGTTTCATCAGCGTAGCCAGCGACAAAGCCAACTGCTGGCCCCGGCCCTCTCTATAAAGGCCGCTGTCCTTGAGCTGCCGGTGCCTCTGCCCGGGCCTGGCTGCCCGGCCCGGGCGGTTGAAAACCATGGTGTCGCCGCCCAGGATGGATTGCCCCAGGGCGTTGGCGAAACCGGGGGGATCGGTTAAAGAGGGGGGAGAGGGCGAACTCCTTCCCCAGTTTTGTTCCACAGGAATCTCCCGGCTTAGTCGTCGAAATTGCCTCCCGGCCCCTTGTCGCCGGAAAGCGCGGCCGCTTTTTGGACGATCTTTTCAGGGGTCCAGTCGGCCGGGTCTTCCAGGCGGCCGGCTTTCTGCCCCAGGTCATAGCTGCCGGCTTTCATCAGCGCTTCATAGGCCGGTTGGGCGCTGCCCTGAGCCGAGAAGACATTGGTCAGCAGGTTATAGACAAAGTCGGCCACATCCCCGGCCATGCGCTCCCGGTATTCCCGGGCCTGGCCCAGAAATTTGTTTTCGTATTCCAGATTAAATTTCTTGTAATCCCCGGCTTTGAGTTTCTGGGCCTGGCCATTGGCCAGCAGCTCGGCCCACAGCTCCTCGCTCATGCCCCGGCCCGGCACTTTGACGAAGCCGCCGCTCTCGTCCAGCTCGGCGTTGCCGTAATCATCAATCTTGACCCCCCAGGAGACCATCTGGAGGGCGGTGGCCACATTGGCCTTGGTGGTGTGGGTGCGCCGGGCGATTTCCCGCAGCCGGTCTGAGGAATTGCCGCTGGTGCCGTGCTGGGCCCCGGACAGGCCATAGGGCTTGATGGCCTCGTGAATTTGAGCCGTCAAATCCACGTGGATGCCGGTGGCCGAGGCCTGGATGCCGTGGGTGGTGCCGTTGTTCAGGGCGATCCAGTCGGGGTGGATGTCGTGGGCGTTCAGGCCCTGGACTAAAAAGAGGGCGTCCTCCGGGGTGGACAGGCCGATATCGCCCTTGATCTCGCCCACTTCGCATTCCAGCCCGGCCCATTTGGGGATGTAGGGGTTGATGGCCAGCGAGGCCAGGAGGTTTTTATCGTCCGGCAGGTGGGAGGCGTCAATGGCGATGGAGGTAATGCCGGCCTCAAACATGGAGGGCACCTCCGTCCGGGCCGTCTCCAGGTCCTGGTCGTTTTTGATGCCGTAGTGGTCGGCGTGGATGGCCACCGGGATGGTCAGGCCCATCTCGTTGATCAGGGCGTCCACCTGGCGGGCTAAATTCCAGTAGCTGGTGGCGCAGTAAAACTTGGCTCCGCCTTCGCTTTTGGCGATTTCAATGAGGACGGCCGCCTCGGCCTTCTGGGCTGCGGCCAGGACGCCCCTGATAATCAGGTGGTTGCGGCCGTTGGCCGAGATGGTCATGGCCCGCCCCTGGCTCTTCAAAGCCCGGTCAATGACCTTGCCGCTGACGATGAGGGCCTTGGAGTTGGGAAACAGCTTCCTGATATTGGGGGGCCGCCCCGTTTCAATCAGCTTGGCGTATTCCGGAGAGTTTTGAGACCAGGCCATGGCTTACCTCCTTGGCTTGCAATGTTTCGACATTCAGGATGACGCGCCTACCACTCCCAGCTGGTTTTCAAAAGCTCCGGGTCGCGGATCAGCAGCTCGGCGATTTCCACGGCGTTGGTGGCCGCCCCCTTGCGCAGATTGTCAGCCACCACCCACATGGAGAGGCCGTTTTCCGTGGTTAGGTCGGCCCGCAAACGCCCGACGAAGACTTCATCGCGCCCGGCGGCGTCAATGGCCATGGGGTAGCGGCCCTTTTCCGGCTCGTCCACCACCAGGAGGCCCGGAGCCCGGCTCATCAGCTCTCTGGCCGCCGCCGGCTCAATGTGCCGGGCGGTCTCAATCCAGACAGCTTCGGAGTGCCCGTAAAAAACCGGCACCCGGACGCAGGTGGCCGAGACTTTTATATTTTCGTCGCCAAAAATCTTCTTGGTCTCGTTGACCATCTTCATTTCTTCTTTAGTGTAGCCATTGTCGGTGAAAACGTCAATCTGAGGCAGGCAGTTGAAAGCGATGCGGTGAGGATAGACGTTGGCGGCAATGTCCTGGCAGTTGAATATCCGGCGGGTCTGCTCGGCCAGCTCTTCAATGGCTTTTTGGCCGGTTCCGGAGACGGCCTGATAGGTGGAGACGATAATGCGCTTGATGCCCACTGCGTCATAGATGGGCTTTAAAGCCACCAGCATCTGAATGGTCGAGCAGTTGGGGTTGGCGATAATGCCCCGGTGCCGGGCCAGCACCCGGGCGTTGACCTCCGGCACCACCAGGGGCACCCGGTCATCCTGCCGCCAGCAGGAGGAGTTGTCCACCACCGGGCAGCCGCTCCGGGCGGCGATGGGGGCGTATTGCCGGCTGACCGAGGCTCCGGCTGAAAAAATGGCCAGATCCAGACCTTTAAAAGAGTCGGGGCCGACTTCCTCCACGGTGATTTCATCGCCGGCGAAATCCAGCCGGGCCCCGGCCGAGCGGGCCGAAGCCAGAGCTTTGACGCTGGCGTAGGGGAAGCCCCGGTCTTCCAGACAGTTCAATACTTCCCGGCCCACGGCCCCGGAAGCGCCTAAAACACCCACTTTGTATTCTCTCGACATATTTAAACCCGTCACTGATAAGAATATCGGCGCGTCCGGCACCTTTCCCCAATATACTAATAATTGCCGCCGACCGCAACAGATTTTGATTTAGGCTTGTATTGGGGGGGGCGAATATGATAAAATGAACATTTAAAAGAAAATGAGAGCAAGTTATATGGCCGAAAAAACAACTCCTAAAAATCATAAAAATGACCTCGCTTTGGAGGCGGAACTGGACGCTTTCCGCGCTTTTCTCCGCAGCAAGGGCCACCGGGTTACCCGCGAGCGGGAGGCTATCGCCGGCTTCGTGCTTTTAAACCATGGCCATTTCGATGTTGATGAATTATTTATGAGAATGAAAACCCAATTCGGCGTCTCCAAAGCTTCCATCTACCGCAGCATCCCCATTTTAATCGAGTCCGGCCTCCTGGCCGCCGTCTATCTGGAAGATGGCCACATGCACTATGAGCGGGTTTACGGCCGGGAGCACCACAGCCATCTGCGTTGCTCCGCCTGCGGTCGCATTCTGGAATTCAGCGCGCCGGAGTTGCCGCTTCTGGAAAGGCGCATCGCGGAGCAGAAAAATTTTAAAAGCGAGGGCCACAAGTTCGAAATCTGGGGTCTCTGCGCCAAGTGTCATGATTAACTGCCATCTAAGAAGATATCAAGAGATTTTTTTATGTCTGTATTGAAGAAAATAACGGGCCTGGGGCTTGTTTTGGGTCTGATCCTGGCCCCCGGCCTGGCTCGGGCCGATGCCGAGGGCGATCTTTGGGAAAAGATCAAGATTTTTTCCCTGGTGTTGCATGAGGTTCGCGACAAATTCGTGGAAAAGCCCAAGAGCGACGAGATGGTTTACGGGGCCATCAAGGGGATGCTGTCCACCCTGGATCCCCATTCCTCTTTTCTGACTCCCGAGGAGATGGAAGACTTTAAGCAGGAGGCCTCCGGCAGCTTTTTCGGCGTGGGCATTGAAATATCTCTCCGCGATGGCCTGTTGACCGTGGTTTCCCCCATTGAAGGCACTCCGGCCTACCGGGCCGGCCTCCAGGCCGGCGACCACATCACCAAAATTGACGACAAGAATACCAAAGATATGAGCCTGACCGAGGCGGTCAAGCTGATCCGCGGCCCCAAAGGATCCAGGGTCACTTTCACCGTCTCCCGGGAAAAGAGCAAATCCATCCTGACTTATACCGTGACCCGGGATCTGATCCCCATCCGCAGCGTCCGCTCGGAAGTGCTGGATACCAGTTACGGCTATCTGCGCATCATCAGTTTTCAGGGCGACACCTACCAAGAGTGCCTGAAAGCCCTGAAAGCTTTCCCGGCCATTGACGGGCTTATTATCGACGTGCGCAATGACCCGGGCGGCCTTCTGGATCAGTCCATCAAAGTCAGCGGCCTGTTTCTGGGGCCGGAACTGGTGGTGGAGACCAAGGGCCGCCTGGAGGATCAGAACGTCAGCTATAAAGCCGACACGGAGATGGTTTTGCCGGTCAAGTGCCCGGTGGTGGTTCTGGTCAACGAGGGCTCGGCCAGCGCCAGCGAAATCGTGGCCGGGGCCCTGCAGGATCATAAGCGGGCTCTGGTGGTGGGGGCCAAGAGTTTCGGCAAGGGCTCGGTGCAGACCATTCTGCCCCTGCCGGACGGCTCCGGTCTGCGGCTGACCACCGCCCGCTTCTACACCCCCTCCGGCCACTCCATCCAGGCTGACGGCATCAGCCCGGACATCCTGGTGCCCAGCCGCCTGCCGCCCGAAGTGGAAGTTTTGAGGGAAAAGGATCTGGAGCGCCATCTGACCGGGGTCAACGAAAAGAAAGATAAAGAGACGGAAAAGAAACCGGAGGAAAAGCCGGAGGCCAAAAAAGACGGCCCGGCCAAAACCGATGAATTTGAGATGCCCGACCGGCCCCTGTCGGAGCTGCCCCTGCCGGAGCGCCTTAAATTCGACCCTCAGTTGGACAAGGCTCTGACTCTGCTTAAAACCAACCAGGTGCCCAACAAATTTGCCGCGCGCTGAATCAGCCGCGTTTTGGAGAATACATGTCCTTATCCCCTGGCGATGACTTTCAGGAAAATCCCTCAGAGGAAAATCCCTCAGAGGAAAATCTCTCAGAGATAGAGCTGGAAGCCGCTCCCCGAGCCGAAAGGCCCAATTTCCTGACCGCCACCCGTTTCGTGGATTTTGATCTGCCCGCTGAAATCATGGAAGGCCTGGACAAGGCCGGGTTTGAATACTGCACCCCGATTCAGGCTCAGGCCATTCCCGTGGCCATGAACAATATCGATATCGCCGGCCAGGCCCAGACCGGCACCGGCAAGACCACGGCTTTTCTGGTGCCGCTCTTCAACCGGCTGCTGACCGGCAAACCCATTGAGCCGGGGTTGCCCCGGGCCCTGATCGTCACCCCCACCCGGGAACTGGCCCTGCAGATTCACGAGGACGCCCTGGTGCTGGCCGGGGCCACCAGCCTGAGGCAGGCGCTGGTCATCGGCGGTATGGACTATAAGGAACAGGCCGACCTCCTGACCACCGGCCCGGAAATAGTCATCTGCACTCCCGGCCGCATCATTGATTACCTCCGGCAGGGGATTTTTAAAACCCGGAGCATTGAAGTGGCCGTGGTGGACGAGGCTGACCGCCTGCTCGACATGGGCTTCATCAAAGACCTGAAATATCTCCTGGGCCACCTCCCGCCCTTCAGCCAAAGACAGACCATGCTCTTTTCCGCCACTCTGGACGAAAGAGTGCTGGAACTGACCTACCAGTTTATGAATCCGCCCCAGTATATCACCGCTGAGCCGGATAAAACCACCAAAGTCAATATTGAGCAGGAATTGTATCATGTCGGGCGGGAGGAAAAACTGCCTCTTCTGATGGGCCTTTTGCGGCGGGAGGAGCACCATCGGGTCATCATTTTCGTCAATACCAAGAGCGGCGTGGAGTGGCTGGCCAAAAAGCTGACTTTAAACGGGTTCCAGGCCGAGGGCATCACCGGCGACCTGCCCCAGCCCAAGCGCCTGAAACTGATGGATGCCTTTAAGGAAAACCGCCTGCAGATTCTGGTGGCCACGGATGTGGCCAGCCGGGGCATTCATGTGGATGATGTCAGCCACGTCTATAACTACGATCTGCCCCAGGACGCGGAAAACTATGTCCACCGCATCGGCCGCACGGCCCGGGCCGGCCACAGCGGCAAGGCCGTCACTTTCGGCTGTGAGGATTATATCTTTCACCTGGAGGCCATTGAAAATCTGCTGGGGGAGAAAATCCCGGTTTTCTGGGCCGATCAGGACTGGTATCAGGAAGATCAGGGCGGCGAAGTGCGGCTCAAGGCCCCCCGGGGGAGTGACCGCCGCCGGCCTGACAGCCGCAGCCGCCCCCCCCGGAGTGGTGGAGACCGGGAAACCGGGCGCGATCGCGAGGGCGGCGGAGACCGCCGATCTCATGGGCCGGCCAAGAGCCGGCGTCCCGGCGGCATTTTCGGCCTCTCTCCCCGGGAGAGCGAGTCGGCCGGCCCGGATGTTCGCCAGACCCTGAGTTGGGCGGGCCCGGGCAAAAGCCCGGCCCCGCTGGAAGAGGCGGCGGACATTTTTGAGGAGGCCGCGCCAGTGGCGGCCAATGGCCCGGCCTCAGAGCGGGAAGGCCGGCCGGAAAAGCGGCGGCGGCGCAGCCGGCGGCGGCGGGGCCGGGAAGCCGCCCCGCCGACCGGCGAGACCATGGCGGCGGCTACGGAGCCGGCTCCCGCGCCAACTATTGAGCCGACTCCCGAGCCAACCTCCCCGATCCCTGAGCCGGTCTCCCCGGCGGCCCCGATGCCTGCCGAAGCGATAGTTCAGCCTGAGGCTAAAACGCCGGCTCCGGCCCGGAAACCGCGCCGAGCGGCCGCTCCCAAGGCCCCCAAGGCCGTGGCGGTCGCCGCCCCTGAGGCGGAGGAAGCGCCGGTTAAACCCCGCCGGGCGGCTAAAAAGACTGAAAAGCCGGCCGAAAAACCAACTGAAGAACAGGCTCAGGAGGCCCCCCTCAAGCCGCGCCGCACGACCAAAAAGGCGGCGGCGTCTAAGGCGGCGGCGTCTGAGGCGGTAGCGTCTGAGAAGGAGACTGCCCCGGCCCCGAAAGCCCCCCGGGCCAAAAAAACCGCCCCTCCGGGCGAGATCAAAACTCCCCGGCGGAGTCGGGCCACTAAAAAAACGCCGGAAGAATCATGAGCCTCGATCCTTATACTGTTTTGGGGGTGGCCAAGAGCGCCGATGGCGCGGCCATTAAATCAGCTTACCGCAAGCTGGCCCGCAAGTATCACCCGGATGTCAATCCCGGCGATAAGGCGGCCGAGGATAAATTTAAAGAGATCTCCGAAGCCTACGACATCCTGTCCGACCCGGCCAAGAAGCAGGAATACGACAGCCTGGGCCGGGAGGGCTTTTATGAGCGGGGCTTTGGCGGGGCCGGCTATCAGCGCCCGGATTTCAACCAGAGCGAATTTTCCTTTGACAGTATTTTTGGCGATCTGTTCGGCGGCGGAGGCGGGCGGCGCTCCGCCCGGGGGGCTGGCGGGTTTCCCGGCAACATCCGTTTCGGCGGCGCGGCCGGGCCGCGCAAAGGCGATGACGTCAATCTGAAACTGGCCATCAGTCTGCGGGAAGCGGCCCTGGGCACTGAGGCCAGGCTGGAACTGGGCATCCCCCAAACCTGCCCGCAGTGCCAGGGCCAGGGCGTGCTGTCGGCCGGGGGCGGGATCCGCGCCTGCCCCAATTGCGCCGGCCGGGGCCAGGTCAACCACCTGGAAAATTTGAAAGTCCAGATTCCGGCCGGGATTAAAGACGGTCAGAAAGTGCGGCTGAAAACCAAAGGTTCGCCCGGGGACAACGGTGGGCCGGCCGGCGATCTGCTGGTGGAGGTGGCCATCAACCCTGACCCGGTTTTCACCCGCAAGGAACGCGATCTTTACGCCGACCTGCCGGTGGGGCTTTACGACCTCCTTTTGGGGGGCGAGGTGGAGGCTCCCACTCTGACCGGCCGCGCCCAGTTGAAGGTGCCGGCCGGCACCCAGAACGGCACCAGAATGCGCCTGAAAGGGCAGGGGCTGCCGGCGGTGAAAAAAGAGCCGGCCGGCGATCTCTATGTGACCATCAAGGCTGTGTTGCCGGGCAAACTGGGGCCGGAGGCCAAAAAGCTGGCTATGCAGCTGGCTGAAGCGGCGCCGCCGGCCATGGCTGAAAAATGACCAGCGAACCTCCGGCCAAACAGGAGCGAGACCTGGCCTCGCCACCCCGGCTGAAGGATTTTTTTAAAATTTTCCACCATGAGGATAAAGTTCTCATCGTCATATCGGCAGACCCTGACGCCATCGCCAGCGCGGTGGCCGTCAAGCGCCTCCTGTGGCGGCGGGTGGCCCATGTGGTGGTCAGTTCCCTCAACCAGGTCAAAAGGCCGGACAATCTGCAGCTGCTTCAGACTCTGAGCCTGAAGATGGAGCCGGCCGGCGGTCTCAACCCGGCCGCCTTTACCCGGCTGATCATGGTCGATTCCCAGCCCAGCCATTCGCCCCTGACCGCCCAGTGGCCCTTCGCGGCCATTATAGATCATCACCCACCGGCCCCGGCCTCTCAGGCCCCGGCCCCGCCGGCCTGGGTTGACATCCGCCCGGAACTGGGGGCCACGGCCACCATGATGACCGGTTACCTGAGAGAGGCCCGGATCAAGCCCAACCAAAAGCTGGCCACGGCTCTTTTTTACGCCATCAAGACGGATACCCAAAACTTTGTCCGCCAGGGCCAACTGGAAGACATGAAGGCCTTCCGCTGGCTCTACCCCCTGATCCAGCCCAACCTGTTGTCGGAAATAGAAAGGGCGCCCATCGCCCGCTCGTCTTTTAAACGTCTGGTGGCCGGCCTGAACGACGCCGTCTTCAAAAAAAACACGGCCCACACTTTTCTGGGCAAGACCGACCATGCGGACACCCTGGTCATTGTGGCCGATCATCTGATGCAGATCAAGGGCGTTAACCGTAGCGTGGCCGCCGGGGTCTGCGGCCCCAACCTGGTGGTTATTTTCCGGGCCGGCGGCTCCCGCCAGGATGTCGGCCGTCTGGCCAGCCAGGCTTTCGGTGAATACGGCTCGGCCGGCGGGCACCAGAATATGGCCCGGGCGGAAATCCCCCTGGAAAATCTCGACCTTAAAATAAGAAACAATTTGACGGCTCTGGGGCGTTTTGTCCTGCGCCGTCTGGGAGGCAACTATGCGTAGAAAAGCGGCGGTCATCTGGCCCCCCCTGATTTTTTTGGCCCTGATCCTGGGGAGCGATCTCCCGGCCGCCGCCCCGGCGGCGGCTGAACCAGCCCCGGCCGCTGCGCCCCAGGCGCAGGCGGCCGAGTCGCCGGGCGGGCCGCAGACCATCAACGCCCGGGACGCCTTTAAGCAGGTTTTGCAGGAGGCCGAAAAAAACGACCCGCAGGCCATGCAGACTCTGGCCTCTTTTTATGACCAGGGGGTGGGCGTCTCCCGCAACCATACCCGGGCTCTGGACTGGTATCAGAAGGCGGCGGCGGCCAACCTGCCGGCTGCGATCTATCAGGTGGGTCTGGCCTATGAAATCGGCCGGGGGGCCAAGGCCAACCGGGAAGCCGCCCTGAAAAATTTTCAGAAGGCGGCGGAGCTCAAAGTGCCGGAGGCTTTTTACAAACTGGCCTCCCTGGCCATGGCCGGGGCCCCGGGCCAGGCCGACTCCCCGAAAGCCCTGGAATATCTGGCCGGAGCCGATGTTTCCGGCCCCCGGGCCCTGGTGGCTCTGGGCAATTTTTACGAAAGCGGCGTGGGCCTGGCCCCCAATTACACCCAGGCTTTCAACTGGTATAAAAAAGCGGCCGAGGCCAATCTGCCTGAAGCCGTTTTCCGGTTGGGCACCTGCTATGAAATCGGCCTGGGCACTCCGGCCGACCCCAAGGCCGCTCTGGCCGCTTTTGAAAAACTGGCCGCCCAGAAAATGGCGGCGGCCTCTTATAAACTGGCCGGCCTCTATATCGCCGGCGAGCTGGTAACCGCCGATCACCCCAAAGCTCTGGGCTATATGCATGAAGCGGCCGACAACGGCCATTCAGGCTCGGCCAATGAACTGGGCGTGATTTATCTGAAAGGGATGCTGGGACAGGCGGTGGACATGGACAAGGCCCTGGAAATGTTCAGCAAAGCCGCCGACCTGGGCAATAATGAGGCTATGAAAAATATCGCGGTCATGTATAACATCGGCCTGGGCCGCCCGGCTGACCAGGTCAAGGCTCTCCAGTGGTATCTCATCGCCCAGAGGGCCGGGTTCCAGTCTGACAGCATCGGGGAAGTGGTGGCCGAGCTGAAAAAGAAGATGAAGCCCGCTCAGGTTAAAAAGGGGGAGGAAGAGGCTGAAAAGTGGGTGGCCGACTTTAACGCCCGGAAAGAATCTTTGCCGCCTGTTCAGAATTGACAGCGGGCTTGCTCCTGCATATAATGTCAAAAGTTAACGCCTAGCCGACTTTAAGGTTTCCGAATCAGGCGCGGCTGGCCAGCCAGCGGCCGCCAGTGTTGATTTATGGTGGTGGTGATTTATGGTCTTCGATACTCTGCATCTGGCGATTATCCTGTTTCTGGTGGTGGGTTTTATTTTTCCCATCGCCCCCATTATCCTGGGTCTGGTGCTGGCCCCCCGCACCTCGGGCGGCGCTTTTCTGGCCCCTTACGAGTGCGGCATGCCGCCCCACGGCCGGGCCTGGGGCCGCTTCGGCATGAATTATTACGTCTACGCCTTTATTTTCATCGCTTTTGACGTGGATGTGCTCTACCTGTTCCCCATTTCCGTTTTTTATAAAGATTCATTGGGCTGGCTACCCTTCATTGAGTTGTCCTACTTTCTCTTCTTTGTTTTGCTGGCCATCCTTTATTTCAAGGCCAAGGGGGTTTTTGAATGGCCTCGCCGGATACAAGTCAGATGAGCGGAGCGGGCCCGCAGACGGGCGCTCTGATAACTCCGACTCAGTGTGAAATCCATCCGCCCCTGATAGATATCAAGCCGCTGAATTACGTTTTTGACGTGGGGCGGGCCATGAGCATCTGGCCTCTGACTTTCGGCCTGGCCTGCTGCGCCATTGAGATGATGTCGGTCAGTATGGCCCGCTGGGACATGGCCCGTTTCGGGGCCGAAGTCTTCCGGCCCTCGGCCCGCCAGGCCGACCTGATGCTGGTGGCCGGCACGGTGACCAAAAAATTCGCCCCCCTGGTCAAACGCCTCTACGAGCAGATGCCGGCTCCCAAATATGTCCTGGCCATGGGCAATTGCGCCATCAGCGGCGGGCCTTTCAAGTTTGAGGGCAACTACAGCGTGCTGGAGGGCGTGGATCAGATTGTGCCGGTCGATGTCTATGTCCCCGGCTGCCCGCCCCGCCCGGAAGCCCTGCTGGAGGGCATTTTCGCCATTCAGAAAAAGCTCGTCGGCTGCCGTTTCTGGCCCGAACCCCAGGCGGTGGCTGAAAAAGGGGCGGACAAATGACCGGTCTGGAACTGTATGAATCCTGGCGGCGGCTGGGGGCTAAGGTCATCTGCCGTCACGAGTTCGCCAAAACCGGCCTGACTTTTTCAGCGGTCATGCCCTTGCCCCTGGTGGTTCCGGCCGCAGCCGGTCTCTTGGCCGCCGGCTATTTCCTGGAAGACATCTCGGCCATGCAGGTTCAAGAGGGCTTTTTGATCACTTACCACTATGACTCTACCGCCCATCCAGGCCGGGTGGCCGTCCGCGCCCTGGCCGATGCCCGGGGCGAGGCGCCGAGCATCGCCTCCGTCTATCAGGGAGCGGAGTGGCATGAGCGGGAGGCCTCTGACTTCCTGGGAATCAGGTTTATCGGCAACCCCAACCCCGTTCCCCTGCTCCTGCCCCCCGATTTTCCCGGCCGGCCGCCCCTCTGGCGGGCCGAGGGGGCCCGGGCCTCCCTGGCCGCTCTAGGGCTGTTCGGCCAGGCCGAAGTGCTGGATCCAGCTTGGGAGCCGATCGTCAATCCCCCGGCGCCGGCTAAAGAGGAAAAAGCTGAAGAGGCAAAAGCCGAAAAAGCAAAAAAGGGGGGCGCGTCATGACCAGCCTTTTTGTCAACCCCTTCCATTTTTCCACTATCAGTGAAAATCCGGCTGATATGCTGGGGGATTTTTATTCCAACAATTTTGAAAAGAAGCGGGTGGATCCTGATTCCATGATTCTGAATCTCGGCCCCCAACACCCCTCCACCCACGGCGTCCTGCGGGTGCTGGCCGAGCTCCACGGCGAATACGTCCTCCGGGCCGAGCCGGTGCTGGGCTATGTTCACCGGATGCACGACTACATGGGCCAGGTCAAGACGGCCGCCCAGTTTTTGCCCAACACCGGCCGGGTGGACTATCTCCACCCCGTGGCCTGGAACTGGGCCTATGTCGGGGCTATGGAGCGGCTGGCCGGGCTGGAAGTGCCGGAGCGGGCCGAATACCTGCGGGTCATCTGCTGCGAGTTTAACCGCATCGCCTCCCACGTCATGTGGTGGGGGGCTTTTGTCCTGGATCTGGGCGGGGTGACCCCCATCCTCTACGCCTTTGAAGAGCGGGAAAAGATCAATGACCTGCTCCAGATTGTCACCGGCTCCCGCCTGACCTTGAATTCCATGCGCTTTGGAGGCATGGGCGGCGATGTGGACGACCGCTTCCTGCGTCTGGCCCGGGAATTCATTCCCTGGATGCGCGAGCGGTTAAAAATGTATGACCAGCTGGTCACCGGCAATGTCATCTTCCGCCGCCGCCTTTCGGGCGTGGGGCCGATGGATGAAGACCTCTGCCGCCGTTACGGGGCCACCGGCCCGGTTTTGCGCGGGGCCGGGGTGGCCTATGACACCCGCCGGGCCGAGCCTTACAGCGTTTACAGCCACTTTGATTTTGACATACCCGTGGCCGAGACCAACGACTGCCTGGGCCGCTATCTGGTGCGGCTCCGGGAAATTGAGGAAAGCCTGAAAATTTTGGAGCAGGCCCTGGCCCAGTTGCCCGGGGGGCCGATTAAGCACCCCAAGGCTCCCAAGGCCACCTGGAAGGCCCCGGCCGGCGAAGCCTATTTCGCCGTGGAGGGGGCCCGGGGTAAAATAGGGGTTCAGGTGGTCTCTGAGGGCGGCAAATCTCCCTACCGGGTCAAGCTCCGCTCCCCGGGCTTCTCCAATCTCAGTCTTTTCGCCGAGGCGGCCGAAGGCACTCTGCTGGCCGATGCCCTGGCCATTTTAGGCAGTCTGGATCTGGTGATTCCCGAGATTGACCGCTGACGCCGCTTCAATTTTCATCGAGTAGTTAACGAGGCCGGAATATGGATATAAATCTCTGGAGCGTCATAAAACTCCTGGTGGCCCTGGGGGCCATCATCGCCCTTTTGATCGCCAACAGCGTGGTCATGGTCTGGCTGGAGCGCAAGGTGGCCGGCTTTGTCCAGCGCCGCCCCGGCCCCTATGCGGTCGGCCCCCAGGGTATGTTGCAGACCATCGCCGACACGGTCAAACTTCTGTCCAAGCAGATCGTCATTCCCGGATCCAGCGACCGCTTCCTGTTTCTCCTGGGGCCGGTTCTCTGCATGTTTCCCATGTTTATCATGTTTCTGGCCATTCCCTACGGCCCCTGGCTGACCGGGCTGGAAATCAATCTGGGCCTGCTGCTGATCCTGGCTTTTTCCGGCCTGGAGAGTCTGGCCGTGCTGGTGGGCGGCTGGGGCTCCAACAACAAATACAGCCTCATTGGCGCGGCCCGGACGGTCTCCCAGTCGGTGGCCTACGAGATTCCCCTGCTCCTGGCCATTCTGGCCCTGGCCTTCATGACCGGGACTTTAAATCTGACCGTCATCACCGAGGCCCAGACCGGCTGGTTCTGGCACTGGAATATTTTCAGGCAGCCCCTGGCCTTCCTGATTTTTATCATCACCTGTTTCGGGGAAACCAACCGGGCCCCCTTTGACCTGCCGGAAGGCGAGTCAGAGCTGACCGGCGGCTATCACACCGAATATTCGGGCATGGGCTTCGCCCTGTTTTTTATGGCCGAATACACCTCCATGATGCTGGTCTCCTTTCTGGCGGCGGTTCTGTTTCTGGGCGGCTCCAGCGGCCCGATCGGCAACGGGGTCTGGTGGACTTTTTTGAAAATGGGTGCCTTCATGACTTTTATGATGTGGGTGCGCTGGACTTTTCCCCGGGTGCGTTTCGACCAGCTTCTGAATATCAACTGGAAGTGGCTGATGCCCCTGGGGCTCTTGAACCTCTGGCTGACCGCCATGGCCATCAAAGTTTTTTAGTCGGGGCAGGGCGCATCATGATCAAGGCAATTGTGGACAATATCAAAGGTCTCTACTCTCTCCTGGTGGGGCTGTTCATCACCGGCCGTTACGGGTTGGGGCCCTTTCCGGCCTGGCTGAAACTGCAAAAGCCGGAGAACGGCTACCCCCAGCTGACCACCCACTACCCCTGGCAGACCATTGAGCCTGAGAATCTGGTCAACTTTCGCGGCCCGCTGGAGCTGGTGCCGGCCGAAGACGACCCGGCCCAGTCCCGGTGCGTTTCCTGCCTGATGTGCGTGAAGGGCTGCCCCAGCGGCTGTCTGACCGTGGTCAAAGGCGACCAGGGCAAGGCCCCCAAGGTCTGGCTCAGTGATTTCAGCCTGTGCAGCCTGTGCGGTGCCTGCGTGGAAGTCTGTCCGGCCGGGGCCCTCCGTTACTCCCATGACCTCTATTGGGTGGAAGAAAAGCGGGAGAATCTGGTCAATGACCTCCTGGCCAAGCTGGCCGCGCCCCGGAAAGCGAGTCTGTGAAATGTCCGGCCTGATCAACCTGATCAATAAACTATCAGACCTGGCCCTGCCGCCGCTGGGCCAGGATATTATGGCCTATCTGGCCTTTGCCGTCTATGTGGCCCTGATTGTAGGCGGCGGCCTGACGGCCGTCCTGGCCCGGAATCTGGTTCGGGCCATGGTCGGCCTGGTCATCACCTTTCTGGGGGTGGCCGGCATGTATCTCCTGCTGGCCAGTCCCTTCCTGGCTTTCATGCAGCTCCTGATTTACGTCGGGGCCATTTCCATCCTGATTCTCTTCGCCATCCTCCTGGTCAAAAACACCTCCAGCGGCGAGGAAGCCTACCGGCCGGGCCTGCCCCAGGCGGGTCTGGCCCTGGTTGCGGCCGCCGGGGTGGCCGCGATCTTCGGCCCGGTCATCGCCTTAAACGAAGATCTGGCGGCTCCGCCGGAACTGCCGGTGGAAACGCCCCTGGCCGAGCTGGGCCAGGATCTCTTGAATTTTTATGTGGTGCCCTTTGAGCTTATTTCCATTGTCCTTCTGGTGGCCATGGCCGGCGGCGTCCTCCTGGCCTGGGACAAGAGATATAGAGGTAAGGAATGATAATCAGCCCTCTGACCTTATTCATGCTGGCGGCCCTGGCCCTGATGGTCATCGGCCTGGTGGGCCTCATCTCCCGCCGGACCCTGGTGGGTATGCTCATTTCCGTGGAGATGCTCTTAAACGGCGCCGGCCTGTCGGTGGTGGCCGCCGCCAAGCTGACCCCGGCCAGTGACGCCGTCGGCCAGTTGGCCACCCTGTTCATCATGGGTCTGGCCGCCGCCGAAGCCACTTTGGTGCTGGCCATGATGGTGGTGGTTTACCGCCGCTTTGACACGGTGGCCACCGAAGCCCTGGCCACAATCAAGGATGCTCAATCATGACCGGCTCAGAAAACGCCTATTTGCTCCTGCCCTTAATTATTACCCTGGCCGCTCCCCTGATCATTCTTTTGACCGGGCGGAACGAGAATGTGCGCGAGGGCGTCTCCTTCGCCGCCGCCGCCCTGACTTTTGCGGCCGTGGCCCGGTTTATCCCCGATGTCCTGGCCGGGACGATCAACACCTTCACCGTGTTTCACATCCTGCCGGGCATCACCGTCACCTTCTGTCTGGACGGGCTGGGCATTATTTTCGCCCTCATCGCTCCCTTCCTCTGGGGCTTTGCCACCAGCTACAACATTGGCTACATGCGCGGTCTCCAGGAGCACGCCCAGACCCGCTACTATTTCTGTTTCGCCGTGGCCATTTTCGGGGCGGTGGGCGTGGCCATGAGCGCCAATGTCTTCACCCTCTACCTTTTTTATGAGATCATTTCGGTCTTCACCTACCCCCTGGTGGCCCACCACGAGGATGAGGAGGGTTTCGCCGGGGCCAAAAAATACATGGTCTACCTGATGGGGACTTCCAAGCTCTTCCTCCTGCCGGCCATGGGCCTGACCTATGTGCTGGTGGGCAATCTTGATTTTTCCCTGGGCGAGATGAGCCGGGGCATTTTTAACACGCCCCTGGCCCGGTCGCACCCCGGCCTGGTGCAGCTGACTTATGTCCTCTTCATCGCCGGGCTGGCCAAAGCGGCTCTGATGCCCTTTCACAACTGGCTGCCCTCGGCCATGGTTGCCCCCACCCCGGTCTCGGCTCTCCTGCACGCCGTGGCCGTGGTCAAGGCCGGCGTTTTCTCGGTCAGCCGGGTGATTCTCTCCGGTTTTGGCTCGGAGACCATGCACAACCTGGGCCTGAGCCTGCCCACGGCCTATGTGGCCGCCTTCACCATTGTGGTGGCCTCGCTCATCGCCCTGACCAAAGACGATATCAAGGCCCGGCTGGCCTATTCCACGGTCAGCCAGCTCTCCTATGTGGTCATTGGCGTGGCCCTGATCGGCAGCGTGGCCGGCGGGGCGGCCAACACTTTGGCTGTCCAGGGCGGGCTCCTGCACATCGGCCACCACGCTTTCGGCAAGATCACCCTCTTTTTCGGGGCCGGGGCCATCTATGTGGCCACCCACCTGAAATCCATCAGCAAAATGAATGGCCTGGGACGCCGCATGCCCTGGACCTTCGGGGCTTTCGGCCTGGCCTCCCTGACCATGATCGGCATGCCGCCGGTGGCCGGCTTTGTCTCCAAATGGTATCTCCTGCGGGGAAGCATGGACGCCGGCCAGATAATCCTCCTGGCCGCGCTGCTCTGCTCCACCATTCTGAACGCCGGCTACTTTGTGCCCATCTTTTACCGGGCCTTCTTTCTCCAGCCGGAGCCGGGCACTGACCTGTCTCATTACCATGAGGCACCCTGCTGCATGGTCGTGCCCCTGGTCTTCACCAGCGCGGTCTCCCTGGTTTTGGGCCTCTACCCCCAGATTTTTCAGAATTTCATCCAGGCTTTTATTCATATAAGGTGAAATAAAATGAATGACCAACATATCCCAAAACTATCGCCCTTTGGCCGCTGGCTGGAGGAAAACCGGACGCCGGCCCGGCGGGGCCTCTGGCGAAAGGTCATGTTTGGCCTGCTGGGGGTTTTGGCGGTTTTGAATTTTATCGTTCCCAACCACCATCCCCACTTCGGGGCGGATAAATATCCGGGCTTCTGGCCCGTATTTGGCCTGCTGGTCGGGGTGGTCATGGTCTTTTTCGTCAAAAAAATAGTGCAGCCGCTCATTAAACGGCCGGAGGATTATTATGGGGATCTCTGAGATGTTCATCCATCCTTCCCTGGCCTTTGTCATCGCGGCGATTATTTTGCCATTTCTGCCCCGGGCGGGCTGGGGCCAAAGTCTGGCCCGGGCCCTCCTGCTCATTCCGCCGGCGATCGCCATTTACGCGGCCTTCACCAACCCCCTGGGCCATCACGCCTCTTTTGACTGGCTGGGCCAAACCCTGACTCTGGGCCGCGTGGACGAGATGAGCCGTATTTTTGTCCAGGTCTTCGCGGTCATGTCCCTGGCCGGCCTGGTTTTTTCCCTCCACGTCGAGGATCGCTATCAGCATGTGGCCGCCATGTTTTATGTGGCCGGCGGCCTGGGCTGCGTCCTGGCCGGCGATTTCCTGACCCTCTTTCTTTTCTGGGAAATCATGGCCATTGGCTCCACTTTCCTGGTGATGCTGAACCGCACCCGGGAGTCGGTGCTGGCCGGGTTCCGCTATTTCCTCTATCATGTCCTGGGCGGGCTGTTGCTCCTGGCCGGCCTGGTCATGCGCTATAAGGCCACCGGCACGCTTGATTTTGTCTGGGAGGACTGGCTGGGCCGGGCCGGGACACCGGTTTACAGCTGGCTGATCCTGGCCGGGTTTTGCGTCAACGCGGCGGTGGTGCCTCTCCACGCCTGGTTGCCCGACGCCTACCCAAGGGGGACAGTCACCGGCTCGGTCTTTATGTGCGCCTTCACCACCAAGACGGCGGTCTATGTGCTGATGCGCGGCTTTCAGAACTGGGAAATTCTGGCCGTGGCCGGGACGGTCATGGCTGTTTACGGCGTGCTCTACGCCTCCATGGAAAATAACGCCCGCCGCATTCTCTCCTATCACATTGTCTCCCAGGTCGGCTACATGGTGGCCGGCATTGGCCTGGGCACGGCCATGACCGTCAACGGGGCGGCGGCCCACGCCTACGCCCACATTTTGTATAAAGGCCTCCTCTTCATGTCGGTGGGCGCGGTGCTCTACGCCGCCGGCACGGCCAAACTTGATGAGCTGGGGGGGCTGGCCGGCCGTCTGCCCTGGGTCATGGTGCTCTATATGGTGGCCGCCCTCTCCATTTCCGGCCTGCCGGTCTTTAACGGTTTCATTTCCAAAACCATGACCATCGCCGGGGCGGCCGAATCCCACCACTACTGGATCGCTCTGGGCCTGGAAGTGGCGGCCGTGGGCACCTTTATCTCTGTGGGTCTGAAGCTGCCCTACTTCGCCTTCTGGGGCGGCCGGCCGCTGGATCTCAAGCGGGAGTTGAAGCCCATTCCGGCCAACATGTATGCGGGCATGGCCATCCTGGCCGCCCTCTGCGTGGCCCAGGGCCTGTATCCGGAGATGCTCTATAAGTATCTGCCGGTGGTCATGAGCGAGGCCAACCACAACCTCTATGACCCCTGGGCGGCCTGGAATGTGCTCCAAGCCTGCCTGCTCCTCGGCTTTGCCGGCCTGGCCTTCTATGTCATGCGCCAGGTCATCACCCCGCATAAAGCCCTGAATCTGGATTTTGACTGGTTTTACCGCCTCCTGGGCCGGGGGGTTCTGGCTCTCATCTGCCGGCCCATCGCCTGGTTCGACAATATCTGGACCAGGGTTTACCAGACCATCGGTCTCCGGTTTGTCAACCTTTTCGCCCGGCTGACCGTGTTTTTTGACCGGCGCCTAATTGACGGGGTGGTGGACGGCACGGCTTACAGCGTGCGGGGGGCCGGGCGCCTGGGCGCTCTGGCCCAGAGCGGCCAGCTCCAGCAATACCTGGGCCTGATGGTGACTTTGCTGGTGATAATCCTGGCCCTGGTTTGCTACAGCTGATTTAATCTGTGATAGATGGGATATGCTCATGCCTGATAATTCCTCATTCCCGGTTCTGACCGTCCTGACCTTCTGGCCGGTGGTGGCGGCCATTCTCCTGGCCTTGGTCCGGGGCGATTTGAATGTGCGGCGCTTCACTTTCGGGGCTTCGCTGGTGGAAGTGGCCCTGGCCTGGCCCCTTTTGAGCTTCCAGAAAACAGCCGGCTTCCAGTTTGGGGAGCTTCACCCCTGGGTAGAGGCCTGGGGTCTACAGTATTACCTGGGGGTGGACGGCATCAGCATCATGATGATCTGGCTGTCCCTCCTGACTCTGCCGGTCTGCGTCCTCTGCTCCTGGACTTACATCGGGCGGCGGGTCAAGGAATTTCACGTCTGTCTGCTCCTGATGACCACGGCCTGCGTGGGCGTCTTCAGCGCTCTGGATCTGGTGCTCTTCTATATCTTCTGGGAAGCCCTGCTGATTCCGATGTATCTGATGATCGCCATCTGGGGCGGGGATGACCGGCGTTACGCCTCCATCAAGTTCTTCCTCTACACCCTGGCCGGCTCCACGGTGCTTCTGGCGGCCATAGCCGCCCTGCGCATTGAGGGCGGCACCTTCGCCATTCCCGAACTGATGAAGATGAATTTCCCCTTTGGCTTTCAGTATTGGGTTTTTCTGGGTATGGGCCTGGCCTTTGCCATCAAGGTGCCCATGTTCCCCTTCCACACCTGGTTGCCGGCGGCCCATGTCCAGGCCCCCTCGGCCGGCAGCGTCATCCTGGCCGCTGTTCTCCTGAAAATGGGCACTTACGGGTTCCTGCGCTTTTCCCTGCCGATTACGCCGGCGGCCAGCGAATATTTCGCCCCGCTGATGATTATCCTCTCTCTGGCGGCCATCATCTATGGCGGGGCCATTGCCCTGGGTCAGAAGGACATCAAAAAACTGGTGGCCTATTCCTCGGTGGCCCACATGGGCTTTGTGACTCTGGGCATCTTCCTCTTCACCGTCCGGGGCCTTGAGGGGGCCATCGTCCAGATGCTCAACCACGGCATCATCACCGGCGGGCTCTTCATGCTCATCGGCACTGTCTATGAGCGCAGCCACAGCCGGGAGATCAGCCGGAATCTGGGCCTGGGCAAATACCTGCCCGCTTTCATGTTTTTTTGGGGCCTCTTCAGCCTGGCCTCCTTCGGCTTCCCCGGCACCAATGGTTTCGTGGGCGAGTTTCTGGTCATCGCCGCCGCCCTGGGGGGGGCCACCACCTCCATCGGGGGTTTGGATGTCCCGCTCATCGGGCTTTTGACCATTCCCGGGGCCATGCTGGCTGCGGCCTACTCCCTGAAGGTGCTCCTCAAGCTGGCCTGGGGCCGGCCCAGCTCGGCCAAGGGCCGGGGCTGGCAGGATTTGAACGGCCGGGAGTGGGCCTATCTGCTCCTGCCGGCTGTCTTGGTCATCTATCTCGGGCTGGCTCCCTCCGGGCTCCTGGCCACCATTGATCCCTCCATCTCGGCCACGGTGGAGGATCTGAACAGCCGCAGGCATCTGCGGATAGAGGCCGACTCCGGCCACCAGAAGCTGTCGCCTCTCAACTCCGCCGCCGGCCTGGCCGGCCCACAGGAGCCCACGCTATGAATAATCCGGGTCTGAATTTCGATATCCTGCTCCTTTGGCCGGAGCTGGCCTTCTTCCTCCTGATCCTGTTTTTATTCGGGGCCACCATCACCGGACTGACCAAAGACGAGGCGGCCACCGGGCGGCTCCTGAAACTGTTGCCCCTCCTGACCGGGGCCATCGTCATCCTGGCCCTGGCCGGTCTCCCGCACCGGGCGGTCATGTTCTGGGGCACCTATCAGATTGACGCCCTATCTCAATTTTTTAAGCTGCTGGTGGCCGCCGGGTTTTTCGTGGCCGTGCTCAACGCCCGCCGCCAGGCCACCCTGGGCGAGGGCCAGCGGGTTGATTATTTCCTCTTCCTGTCTTTCTCGGCCTGGGGTCTGGTCATGATGGCCTCGGCCGCCGAGCTGGTCACCATCTATCTGGCCATGGAGCTGGCCTCCTACAGCCTCTACATCCTCATCCCCCTGCGGGCCGGGAGCAAAGAGGCGGCTGAGGCCGGCATCAAATACATTATTTTCGGCGCGGCGGCCACGGCCCTGGCCCTCTATGGCCTCTCCTGGATTATCGCCACTCAGCACACCACCTATATCGCCGACCTGGCCGGCCGCGACTGGTCATTCAGCGCCAACCCCCTGGGTACCCTGGGACTGGCCCTGTTTCTGGGCGGCATGTTCTACAAGCTGGCCCTCTTTCCCTTTCATTTCTGGTGCCCGGATGTCTACCAGGGAACCAGCAACGAAACCGCGGCCTTTGCGGCTAC
>JAISJK010000072.1 GCA_031261565.1 Candidatus Adiutrix sp.
CCGTCTATGGCGTTCGCCGCAGTGTTGATGATGACCCTCTCCGGTAGCTGGCCTCTCTGGGGCGCCAGCCCGCCCCCGTCCGCCTCGCCCTGGCCGTCAGTTATTGATGTTCCATAATATATTCCATTTCCAGACCCTGGGAGTGCCCGCAGATTCCACTGATATTGGCAAAAACGGCATGGATTTCAAGGTGATTGAGCGAATGGCCAGCATCATTGGCTTCAAACTTATTACCTGCGAAACGAACCTGGAGTTTGAGCCGGATGAGCGAACGAGATTAAACAACCTGGTTGGCTGCATCGAAAAACTTTCCGCCGAAAGTGAAGCCATCTTTCTGACTTACAACAACGGTATGCAAAATAATGGCATGGATCGCATCCTGGCCCCGATCATAGCGCGTCGGCGGCCTTCGTTCGCCCAGGAAGGCCCCTCGAAAACGGCTGAGACCGAGCTGGAAGCGGCCGAGACCGAGACAGCCGCTGGCGAGCGTTACTTTACCCTGTCCCGCTTTGACCGCGTCTGGCAGGGACGGGCCATCAAAGGGGCCGAGGGCCGCCTGGCCGGCTACATCTTCCTCAGCGACCCCGGGCCAAACACCCGGCCGGAGATTTTCAGCATTTTCCAGGGGGTTGGCCCCAGGATATTGGGCGTCGCCTTCTTCGGCCCGGCGCTCTTATTGTTGCTCATCATGGCCCATATCCGCAAAAAATCGGCCGGCCTCAGCCGGGCCAAAATGTCGGCCCTGTTCCTCCTGCCCTTTCTCCTGGCCCAAATCGCTTTTTACAGCCTGGCCATGAGCTATATTTTTGACCGCCACCTGGAGCAGAACCACCGGCTGGCCTATCAGCTGGCCGCTGGCCTGCGGGATGACCTCCTGAAAATCAGCCGGCGGGGCGTGGCCCCGGATCAAATAGGGGCTCTGGATGGCCACCTGGCCAACCTCAGTTCCCGGCTGCCGGTCATTGAGAGCTTGACCTTCAGCCCTGGCCGGGGGCCGCTGGAGGGCGATGGCTATAACCTGAGCCTGCCCCTGGAGCTGGAGGGGAACACCCTGGGCCAGATTGAGCTCAGGCTGTCAGCCTCAAAAATAAATAAAGACCGGCTCAACCTGACTCTGGGCCAGTTGACCCTCACCCTGGCCGCTACGCTCCTGTTGCAGGAGCTGGCCCGGATAATTTTCCTCAAACTTCATAGGGAAAGCCTGGGTCAGCCGGGCGGCCGGGTTCCCGGCAACATCTCGGCCTCTCTGCGGCCTTTCGTCTTTATGGCTCTGATGGCTCTGGATATGTCGGTCAGTTTCGTGCCTCTGAAAATGAATGAACTCAAGGCTGATTTTCTGGGTCTCTCCCCGGATCTGGTCTGCGGTCTGCCGATTTCCATGGAAATGGCCATGGTGGGCCTGGTCATGGCCTTTGGCGGCTTTATCTCCGGCCGGGTGGGGGGCTGGAAACCCATGTTCGCCGCCGGGCTCTTTCTGGCCTCCGCCGCCTATTTTTTCAGCGCTCTGGCCGCCAGCCCCGGCGCCTATATTCTGGCCAGAGCTCTGGCTGGTCTCGGCTACGGCCTGCTCAACATCGCTGCCCAGATTTTCGTGGTCAATAACACTCCCCCGGAAAACCGGGGCGAGACTCTGGGCGATCTCTGCGCCGGGATATTTTCCGGCGGTCTCTGCGGTTGCGTCACCGGCGGGCTACTGGCCGAAATATTCGGTTTCAGGCCGGTCTTCCTCAGTTCGGCCCTGATTTTCGCCGGCCTGGGCCTCCTGTTCCTGATTTATTTCCGGGACATGCCCAAAGCGCCCCGCCCAGCGGCCACGATCGTGGACAGCGCCATAAAAAAAAGACGGCGCCTCAGTTGCTCCCGCTCGTTTATAATTTTCACCCTGGGCAGTCTCGTGCCCTCTTCGCTGGCCCTGGTGGGTCTGCTCAATTATTTTTTACCCATGCGTCTCAACTCCCTGGGGGCCGGGTCAGACACCATCAGCCAGGTCAATGCCCTCCTCTCCCTCCTGGTGGTCATCTTCAGCCCGGTGCTGGGCCGGATCATCGACCGAACCGGGAAATCCGGGCTCTTTCTGGTGCTGGCCGGGGTTCTGGTGGCTCTGACCTTCCCCGCATTCCAAATCTGGCCCACCCTGGCCGGGGCCGTCATCGCGGTGGTTATTTTAGGGCTGGCCATGACCATCAGCGAAAATGGCCAGCCTGTTTATCTGCTCAATCTACCGGAAGCCCGGGAAGCCGGCGAGGATCGGTCTCTCAGCGTCCTTAACGCCACCACCCGGGTGGGTCAGGTGCTCGGCCCCCTGGTGGTGGCCGGGGCCTTTGGCCTGTGGGGCCTGACCGGCCTGAGCGCCCTGGGCCTGACCATACTGATCATCACCATCGCCTTCGGCTGTCTCATCCGCCCGGGAAAGGCGACCTAATGCCGGATATTTTAAGCAGTGTCGCCCGAAAATTACCGGCGGCCGCTGATTTTTTCTCCGGCCGCGCCCAAATGACCCTGGCGGAATTGAGCCTGGACTTAAACCGGCCGGGGCCGCCGCCCAGCCCGGCCATCAGCCGGATTATTATCAACAGGTCCCGCGAACTCCTGACTGGGGCCCAACTGGCGGCCCTGGAAGGGAAACTGGGCCGAGGCACACCATTTTTGACCGCCAATCATCATGGCCTGGACACTCACCCGGAAAATGTCCAGGGCATAATCCTGGCCGCCCTGGCCACCCAAGCGCCGGAGCCGGTGGTTATCCTGGCCTGCACCAATGTGCCGCTGTGTAACGCATCCAGGCCCGGGGGCCTGATCCTGGGGCGGCGCGGGCCGGATGGCTCGCGGCTGGCCAGGCAGATATCCCCCCGCTCTCTGGATAACTGCGTGGTGGGCCTGGCTCCGCCCCTCACCCGCAAACAGATTGAGGATTTTGCCCATCGCTTGAGCGAGTTTGAACTGCTGGGCTTTGAAAGGCGGGTTTTGACCCAGTGGCTGGAAGGTTTTTTTCTAACGCCTGAATGCCTTGATCTTCCTGATTTAATCACCCAGGCGGCCCGCTTCAACCAGGGCCTCTGGCGGGTTTTTTTTGAAAAAAACGGGGGGCCGGCGGTCATCTATCTGGATGCGGAAGCAGTGGCCACCGACTGCCTGCTGGCGGATCTGGGGCAATCGGGCACCCCCGTGGCCCGGGCTCTCCTGGAAAAGGAAACCCGCCAGAGAATCGTGGACACCTTAAGCGGCCTGGCCGGTTGCTGGGGAGCGCCCCTTGCGGCCGGCGCCCAGAGCCCGAAGCAACTGGCCACCACCAGCCAAGCCCTGGGCACGGTGTTTTTCTGGGAAATCGGCCCCAAGGGGCAGCGCTACTCCATGCAGTTGAGGCAGGACAGCCGGGGAGCCCGTTTGGAGGGTCCGAGCCTGAGCCTGGAACTGGCCCCCGAGGCCCTGGCCGCCGCTCTGACCAGCCGGGCCGTCAGCCCGGGGCTCTTTCTTTTCTACCTGGTTTTAAGCCACCACCAGGTCACCCCCACCGGCGGCGTCTTTATGATTGACTATCTGCCCAAATTCATCAGACCGGCGGCGGAGATACTGGAACAGCCCCGGCTGACCGCCATATTGCGGGAGGAGCTTCTGGCCTGCGGGCCCCTGCCCCTGCGCCTGCTGCGCAATGAAGAGCTGACGGCAGATGATGACTGGCCAGCTCTGATATCGGTGGGCGCGGTGGAGTTGGCCGCCGCTGAGCCGGGCCCCCGCCACTGGCGGGAACTGGCTGCTCTAAGACTGGCCGATATCTGGCCCTTCACCGCCAGTGAATGGTTTTTGGAGAATGTGCCCCCGCCCTTCCGCCCGACCGGCTGGCGCGGCCAGTTGCCCCTTCTGCGCCGCCAGGGCTCGGGGCTGAACCTTCAGCCACTTCCGGTCTAAAGGCCCCAGGCTGTTTTCAGCCAGACTGAACGAGGCGTCCGCCCTGGACCACACCAGGCATGCCGTCGGATGCCTTGAAAATAATTCAGTCTTTTTAAGCACTTGAGAAATGTATTGACGGCAGCAAGCTATTGTGATAAAAAATAAGCGAGGTAATTGCAATACCTATAGAGCGGTCGCACGCCCGGAGCCGTGTTTTTTCGTACCATTAGAACTGGCACGGTCGGGTGTGGACTGAATACAAAACCGTTGGGGAATAGGTTCGCAGTACTCTATAGCTGTTGCAAGCGCCCGGCCTCTCAATATTAGAGAGGTCATCAAGCACCTAGAGGTGCTCAGTGGCTACCTTACACCTGCTCCGGCGATGCTATTGTCCCTCAAAAATCGTAGCCCCAAACCTGGAGGCCCGTAGCGCTCTGACCGCTTTGGGGCTCATTACCAAACCGCTGAATCCCTTATTGAAGATATGTCTTCGGTAAGGGATTCAGTTTTTTGTCTTTAACTGAAAAAACGGGGAGATGGTCAAAGTGATGTTCCCTATCATGCCGGTTAAACGGGGCGTAACCCTGGTGGAACTCCTGGTGGTCATGGTCATCATGATGGTGGTCATGGGCGCGGCTTTCACCCTTTTCCAGGTGACGGCCACCCATGAGGCTCGCCAGCAGGAAGTGCTGACCCAGACCCAGAACCAGCGGGCCGCCCTCTACACCGTGGCCCGGGATGTGCGCATGGCCGGCAGCGGCCTGGGGCTGGTGGGGGTGGATATGGTGCAGATTTATGTGCCGGCCGAGGCTTTTGACCCCAGGATTCAGGAGGCGGCGGGCTGGTTCAAATACAAGGGCGCCAAAAATTACGGCGTCCGGCCGATTTATGGCGCCAACAGCGACACGGATGACAAGTCAGACACCCTGACCATCTTCCGGACTGACGCCGAAGCGCCCAAACCTCTGGGCCAGCTGAAAGCGCAATTTGCCCCGGCCGATGGCGAACTGAAACTGACCGCAACCAATCCTACGCTGTGCAAAGGCGGTGAGAATTCTGAAGCCAAGGTCGAGCCGGGCTGCACTATTAATAACGGCGATATTTTGGCGGTGGCCAACGGCACGACGGCGGTTATCGTGCAGGCGAAAGTGGCCCCCCCCACCGATGTGTGGGAGGCGCCGGGCCTATCCGGCGGGAAGACGATCAAAATCAAACTCGGGACACCCACAGATACGATTGCCATCGGGGATCGTTTTAAGCCGGGGGATAATCTGCCCAGTGGGGAGTCATTTCCACCCGGCTCCACGGTCTATAACCTGGGGGACATCACCTTTGTCACTTACCAGGTGGAGGTCACCGAGCAGGAGAATAATAAGAGGCCTCCCGTTGTGCGCCTGATGGCCAATTATCATGACCGGGCCGGCGGGGTGGTGCCCGTGGCCCACGATATTGAGGATTTTCAGGTGGCCTACTATTATAGCGCACCCAGCCAGACTGATCTGACCGGGCCTCTCAATGCCGATGACGCCAATTTCTCCAAAATCTTTGAGAGCGCCGATAAAGACGAGCTACAGATAGTCAGAGCCGTGGATCTGGCGGTGGTCGCCCGAACCCCAAACAAGAGCAGCCTGGATAAAAATGGCCGGCCGGTGGAAGTGATGGGCCATACAGCCAATGTTAACCCGTATGCGGATCAGCCGGATGGCCTGGCCCGGCGGGTTTTGACGGAGACAGTGCAGCTGCGGAATTACGGGCCTGAATAATATCAGCCCCGGCCCGGCCGCAAGGAAATTCAAGGCTGATTGAGGATTATTAAGCTATGGCCTTTAA
Organism: Candidatus Adiutrix sp.; assembly: GCA_031261565.1. Classification (GTDB taxonomy): domain Bacteria; phylum Desulfobacterota; class Desulfarculia; order Adiutricales; family Adiutricaceae; genus Adiutrix. Next base: position 5,719 of record JAISJK010000072.1, read on the forward strand.
AGAAACCGGCCGCTCCCGGCCCGGATTTACCCTGATGGAGCTGATTATAGCGGTGGCCATTATGGCTGTGCTGGCCATGATGGCCGTGCCGGCCCTAATGAGCATTGTGCCCCGGTTTGAATTGCGGGCCGCCGCCAAATCAGCCCAGGCCCTGCTCCAGCAGGCCCGCCTCAAGGCGGCCCACACCAACCGGCCGGGCCGGGTGGTCGTTGATTGCCGGAAACACGCGGCGGACGCCAAGCTCCCCTGTTTGGCCTATCTGGAAACAGCTAATTTTGACGCCACCGGCGCTCTGAAGCCTGACCCGGACACCTGGTCAAAGGTGAGCGGGACGGCCCGCGATTTACCCCGCAGCGTGACCGTGACGGCCGGCGCCGGGCAGCCGGTGGTCGCCGCCAACCTCTTCTTGGCCATCTATCTGCCGGACGGCCGCCTCCGCCGGCCTCTGCCCGCCGCTCCGCCCGCCACCCCCCCCCCCACCCCCCCCCAAACCCCCCCCCAAAAGGATCCCAGGCGTCATTATTTTAAATCAGACAAACAAAATAA
>JAISJK010000006.1 GCA_031261565.1 Candidatus Adiutrix sp.
TTAATTGCTTTTCAGACAGGTTTTCGTTCAGCATAATGTAGACTTCCTTCCGTTATTCAAGTTGAGCACGGAAAGAGTATAACACATTTTACAAAATAAGTGTATTTTTTAATCTACACTCTCCAGCAACTTGCCGGTTGCCCTGGTTTTCCCCTTGTGGTATTCTTTTATAATACTCAACCCTCACCCGGCCTGTAGCCCAAAGGAATTGACGATTATGACCATGGCACTCTCCGGCGGTTTGGGCTCACCTAGATTGTGGACCGGATCGTTTTTAAAATTCATGTCCATCAACCTGTTTATTTTCCTCGGTTTTGACATTCTCCTGCCCACTCTGACCCTGTATCTGGAGGGAGTCGGGGCCTCCCACACGGAAATAGGCCGCATTTACAGCGTTTTTGTCATTTCTTCCATTTTTATGAGAACCATGTCCAACCGCCTGGCCGCCAGCCGCCTGTCGGCCACAATTCTGGTCATGTTGGGTCTGGCGATGTGTAGCTTGTCGGCCATCGCCTATTACTGGGCCACAGGGGTTTATCTGGCCATGGGGGTGCGCTTTGTGCAGGGGGCCGGTTTTGGCCTGGTCACGGCTTTGACCACCGCGCTGGCCTCCCAGATCATTCCACCCGCCCGCATGGGCGAGGGCATGGGTTATCTGGGGCTGGGCAGCACTCTGGCCCTGGCCATCGGGCCATTCTTCGGGGTCTGGCTCATGGAGCAATGCGGATTTCTGGTTTTATTTTTAGTGGTGGCCGCCTGCTACCTCGGGGCCATGTTCATGGCCTGGTCGGTGCGCCGCGTCAAGTTGCCCGCGCCGCAGCCGGGCAGCCCCAAACCCAAAATTGTGCTCTTAAGCCGTTTGATCTGGCCGCAGTCGGTGCTGATGTTTCTGCTGGGGCTGATCTTCAACACCATCATCGTCTATCTGGCTCTGTTCTGCAAGGAGCGCGGCCTGGGGCACGCCGATACCTTTTTCGTGTTGTCCACCATCGGCATCTTAGCTTCCCGCCTCAACACCGGGCGCATTTACGATCACTGGGGGCACCGGTATATCATCCTCCCCTCCGGCGCCCTTTTGTGCTTCACCGTGTTTTTGCTCTACCACACCGACAGCCTGAAAATGCTTTACACCGCGTCTATACTCTACGGCCTGGCCACCGGCGCGCTTTTCCCCAGTATCCAGGCTCTGGCCATGTCGGCGGCTCCGCTGGAACGCCGCACCGAAGCGGCCTCATCCTTCCTCAACGCCTATGATCTGGGCTTTGGCCTAGGGGCCCTGATCATGGGCTTTGTGGCGGGCCAGGCCGGCCGCTACGGCGCGGTTTACCTGACCGCCACTGGCGTGGCCGTGATATTTATGGCTTTTTACTGCCTTTACTATTTAAGGCCCGGCCGTTAGTCAGCTCTGGCTGGGCTGCCGCAGCCGGGTGCCCATATCCACCGACAGCCTGATTTCCTCGGCCGAAAGTTCCAGGGGAAAAAGGCAACCGCTGACTTTGGCCTGGCGCAAACTGGCCCCGTGCAGATTGGCCCTGGTCAAATCCTGCCCGGAGAGATTGGCCCCGCAGAGATAGGCCCCGCTCAGGTTGGCGTTGCGGAGGTCAAAACCGGTCAGATCCAGATAGGATAAATTCTGGTTAGTGAAATCCGGCGCTTTGCCGGCGGCCACCTCCTTGTTGAATTTTTCCTGATTTTCCTCAAACAGGGCTTTGGGTTTGGGTTTATGTTTTATATCAATCATTTCAAGTCTCCTTTCGAGTTTCTTTCGAGGGCATCCATTGAGCCAGGGCGTTAAATAAATCCGACAGGACTATGGGCTTGGTGATGTGGCCGTTCATGCCGGCGGCCAGGCTGACTTCCCGGTCACCGCTCATGGCGTGGGCGGTCATGGCCAGAATCGGCAGTTGATCGTATTTGGGGTTGGCCCGGATGCGCCGGGCCGCCTCAAGGCCATCCATCTCCGGCATCTGAATATCCATCAGCACCAGGTCAAACGGCTCAGCTTCGAGCATTTCCAGGGCTTCCCGGCCGTTATTGGCGATTTTGACCACCAGGCCGGCCTTTTCCAGTATTTTACCGGCCACCAGCTGGTTGACTTCATTGTCCTCCGCCAGCAAAATTCGGGCCCCTTTAAAGCCGGCCACCACGCCCGCCGCCTCGAATTTGGAGCCGCGGTCAGTCTGGCGGCGCTCCACCTGATGGCCGAAAGCTTCCATGACCGCGTGGTAAAGCGACAGGGCCCAGACCGGCTGGGCCAAAGTCGCCCGGAAGGCGCTGGTTTTCCCGGCCGCCTGGGCCAGGGTCAGGAGGGGGGCCATCAGGATGGCCGGGGCCTGTTCGGCCGGGATAATCGGTCGCAGGGCCTCCAGAAATTCAGGCCCGCTCCGATGGTCGAGAGACCAATCCATCAGGATCAGATTGATTTGGCCGGGATGCTCCCGGGCGAAATTCAGAGCCTCGTCAATGGTTAGAAAACCGTGCACTTTTAGAGCCATATTTTCCAGGTGAGCCTGGAGGTGAATGAGATTGATGGGATTGCGGACGGCCACCAGGGCCTGGGCTCCTTCTCCGGCCACCACCCGGGGCACGGCGTAAGTGATCTCGGGGTCGGCCAGACTGAGAAGGGCGGTAAAGGCGAAGATGCTGCCCACCCGGGGCTGGCTGTCACACCAGATAGCCCCCCCCATCATTTCCACCAGTCGCTTGGAGATGACCAGACCCAGCCCGGTGCCGCCGTATTTGCGGGTGGTGGAAGTGTCGGCCTGGGTGAAGGCCGAAAACAGCCGGCCGATCTGCTCCCCGGTCAAACCTATGCCGGTATCCCGAACCTCGAATTTAAACTTGACCTGGCCGGCTCCCAAGCCGCCCTCTTTCAGCTCGGTCACCGTCAGGGCCACATACCCATTGGCCGTGAATTTGATGGCGTTGCTGATGAGGTTGCTCAAAATCTGCTTGACCCGGATCTGGTCGCCGATGAGGGCGGTGTGGGTAGGGGGGGCCATGCAGAAGACCAGATCCAGCCCTTTTTGCTCGGCCGCCTGGCTGCTGAAATTTAAAGTCGACTCCAGGATTTCGCCCAGATTAAACGGGGCGTTCTCAATTTCCATCCGGCCGGCCTCGATTTTGGAAAAATCAAGGATATCGTTGATAATGCGCAACAGACCGTCAGCCGAATCCTCCACCCGGGCCAGGTATTCGTGCTGCTGCTCATCTAGCCGGGAATCCTGCAGGAGCTGGGTCAGGCCGATAATGGCGTTCATCGGCGTCCTGATTTCGTGGCTCATGTTGGCCAGAAATTCGCTTTTGGCCCGGGTGGCCACTTCGGCCTGCTCTTTGGCCAGAAGCAAAGCCGCCTCGTTTTTCTTCTGAAGCCGCAGATCGCGGATATAGCTCAAAATGCAGGTGTGGTCGCGAAATCTGAGGGGCAGAAAGGTCATCTCGCAGGCCACCGCCTCGCCGTTTTTGGCTCTTAAGGTGCATTCCTCCCGCAGACTGCCGGTTATCAGGGCCCGGTCAAAGACATTGACCAGGTGCTCCCGGGTCAGGCCAAAACGCTCCTGGTGCTCAATCAATTCCCCCTCATTATCCAGGCCCAGGAGATTGAGCGCCCCGGCGCTGACCGTCTCAATCCGCTTGGCGAAAACCAGGTAGCCGTCCAGGGAAGCCTTGAAAACGGCCCGCATGATTTCCTCAAGGTCTTTTTTCTGGGCCGCTTCCTCGCCCAGCTGGTTGGCCCGCTGGTAGAGATCGGCCAGATGCTCGCTGAAGCGATCCAGCAGAGCGGCGATGGTGTCAATTTCCCTGATCCGGATGGGCGGCAACTGGAAATCAAAACAGCCGTTCTGGATGGCCCGGAGCGTATCCGAGGTCAGGTGCAGGGGCCGGGTGATATAGACATAGACCACCATATAATAAATCAGAACCAGCAGGGCCATCAGGCCAAACATAATATTGGTGGAGTTGATGGTGGATTCGGTGGCCCCGATGATGAGGGTCAGGGCCTGGTTGATGGACGACTCCGAACCCAGCCGGACTTGATCGCGGATGTTTTTTAAGGCCAGGTCAGTCTCGGTCCACCTGGCGGTCAACTGCTCTTTTAAAGTTTTGATCTGGCCGGCTTTGTCCAGATATTTTTTTAGGGTGCCCTCAATATCGGCGTAGGCCGTCTTCAGCTTCTCCGGGGCCCTGGGGCTATTTTGGGTCACCTTGTAAAAAACAGCCCGGGCCCCGGCCAGATGGGATTCCAGAAACTCGGAGTATTGGCGCCGATCCATGGAAAAAAACGTGTCGTAGCCGGGGATCATGTTTTTGAAATAGAAATAAAACAGGGTCTGCTGGTCATCGGCTCCGGACACGTAAAGAGACAGTTGGCCCAGGGCCGAAAAATGCTCCTGAGAATTCACCGATAATTCTTTTTCCAGGATTTCAATCTCGTCCCGTAGCTTGGCCAACTGGCTGATGGAGGCGGAGACCTTGACCGCCTCCTGGTGCAGATACTCTTCAGTGATAAACCGGGACTCGGCCAGGAGAGCCCGGGCGTTGATCCGGGCGACGCGGCGGGTGCGGCGCTCGGGGGATACATAGGCGATTTCCGCCAGGCGGCGGAGGTTTTCCACATTGAGCAGAGTTTTTTGATTGTCGACGAATTCCGGCAGGAGGCCGCTTTGAATCTCCTCAGTCAGAGCCCGGACTGACCGGATATCGGCCATCTCCAGACGGCCGATCAGGGCCACCGCCGCCAATAGAGACAGAAAAAGAACCGCGAAAAAAAAAGAGATGGTGGCTTTCCAGAGCCTCGGCCCGCCCTTCAGGGCGGAATCAATGGTTGGGGGGGGCGAGGCTGAAGACACTGACCAGGCCGGGATCAATAGACGTTAAAGTCAAAATATTTATTGTTGATCCGGTCATATTCGCCACTGGCGCGAATCTCATCAATGGCTTGATTGATCTTGTCCCTCAGGTCTTCCGCGCCTTTGGCCAGAATCATAAAAGAGGAGCCGTCATCAATGTAAACCGGGTCGCCGATAAAATCAAGAGCGGCCCCATCATCGCTTTTCATATGCTCATAGACCGCCAGACCATCGGCGAAGCCCAGATCGGCCGTCTGGTCAGTGACGGCCTTCAACACATTATCCAGATCGGCCACCGGGGCCACTTGTATTTTGTCGCCATAGGCGCGGCGCAGATAGGACTCCTGGCTGGTGTCGCTCTGCACGGCCACTTTTTTACCTTGCAGGCTGGCCGGAGCGAGGTCGCCGATAGCGTGGCCGGTCAGCCCGATAAAAAGGCTGCTGGAGCGGTAATAGCGGTTGGTGAAGATGACCCGGGTGGCCCGTTCCTCGGTGTAGGCAAACCCGGCGGTGCCGATGTCCACTTTCCCGGCCTGGACCCCGGGAATGATTTCGTTGAAGGGCAGGGGCAGAATTTCGCAGGTTATCCGCAACCGGCCGCAGACGGTTTGAGCCACATCCACGTCAAACCCGCTCAACCGGCCGGACTGGTCAGTGTAGGCAAAAGGCTTGTAGTTATCCTCCACCGCCACCTTATAGACCCGGTCTTCGGCCCGGAGGGGCTGGCCGGACGTCAGAGCCAGCGCCAGCGCCAGCAGGGTCAACGAAATAACATACTTCATGCCCGATCTCTCCTTTGAATTTAAAAAATAAATTAATTTAAGTATATATTATAGCCCTGGCCTTGTCAATTTTAGCGTCCACATGACAGAGCCCGGCGGTGGCCCTCGACGCACTCGGCCAGGAGGGCTAACTGGGTTTCCAGATTTTCCTCCCGGCAGAGGCGGGCCCGAAACTCGGCCGCCCCGGTCAGCCCCCTGGTATACCACATCAGGACGGTCCGCAACATAAAGGGGGCTTTGGGGCCCACTGACTCAAACAGCAGCCGGGCGTGTCGCTCCGCCACCCTCAGCCGCTCATCGAGGGTGATTTCCGGCTCGGGCCAGCCTCGCCAGCGGGCCAGACACTGGCGGAAAATCCAGGGCCGGCCCCGGGCTCCTCGGCCGATCATGACCCCGGCCGCGCCGTAATGCCGCAGGCGATCCAGGGCCTGATCGGCCGTGACAATATCCCCCGACCCAATCACCGGGATGGAGGCCCGCTCGGCCACTCTGGCCACCAGGCTCCAGTCCGCCTCCCCGGCAAAGCCGTCCGAGGCCAGGCGGGGGTGGAGAGTCAGGGCGGCCACGCCCTCGCCCTCCAAAATGGGCAGGAGTTCCCAGATGGCCTGATCCGGCCCGGGCCCCAGGCCGGGCCGGGTCTTGACCGTGACGGGCACCTTGACGGCCCGCACCAGGGCCGCCACCAGGCGGCGCACCAGCGGCAAATCCCGCAACAGGGCCGCGCCGTGGCCGCTGCCCACCACTTTCCGGGCCGGGCAGCCCAGATTGAGGTCAATAATGTGAGCCCCGGCCTCCACCGCCACTTCGGCCGCCCGGGCCAGATGATCCGGGTCTTTGCCAAAGAGCTGCACGCAAAAGGGGCGCTCCAGGCCGCCGTCAGTCTCCAGAAGTTTCAGTGTAGCCCGCCCCCGGTGAGCCAGGGCTGTGGCGCTGACCATTTCACTGACGGTCAGGCCGGCCCCGGCCTCTTTGGCCAGACAGCGAAACGGCCAGTTGGTCAGCCCGGCCAGCGGGGCCAGAATAAACGGGTTGGCCAGAGTGACCGGCCCGATTTGCACCCGCCCCTACCTCGCGCGCCGCTGGGGCAGACGGTCGGCTTTGGCCAGAGATTCGGTCAGACGGGTCAGGGCCTGGCGGTGGAGAAGGCTGGCCTCGCTGACAAAGGCGGAGCGATAGTAGCGCCAGGCTTCCTCCGGATTTTTCTGACGCTCATAGTAGAGGCCCAGGTTGTAGAGAGCCGGGCCGTAGTTGGGGTTCAGCCCCAGGAGCTCCTGCCAGAGGCCCCGGGCCCCCTCCCAGTCGCCGGCTGAGGCCAGCCGCCGGGCTTTCCGGCTCCAGTCATCGCCGGCGCTCTCCAGCTCCGAGGCCGAGGGGCTGCGGCCAAGCTCCAGGGTCAGCCGCCGGACGATCTCCTCAGCCAGCCGGTCTTCAAATTTGGTAACTGACGATGAGGAGGAGCTGAGAGGCGGGGTCAGGCCCTGGGTGGCCAGATAGCCGCCCCGGGTGCGATCCAGATTCAGGGTCAGGCGGCCTTGGTCGGTGACCCGTCCTGCCGGGGAGGCCACCTGCCAGTCAAAGACCAGATCGCCGACCCAGCGCTCCAGATCATAGCTGCTTAAAGTGGTGACCTGATCCCGCTCCTCCACTTTCCAGACCCGGCGGGTGAAAGGATCCGGCTGATAGACCTGGCGGGGCTGGCCCTCCAGCGTCTCCAGGGCCACCGTCTCCCGCTCAGCGGCCGCCTGGCTGGCCAGTTCCACCCGGCCGCTGAGGAGGCCGGCCGACCGACCGCTCCGGGTCAGTTTTTTCAAGGAACGGGTCAGCTGTTCCCGGCCCGGGCCGGTGATTTCGCCCACCTCCAGGCCCGGCGGCAGGCGGTCATCGCGCCCGGCGGATTGGGCCGGGCCGGCCGGCCAGAGGCAAAAGGCGGTCAAGAGGCATAGAGTGATAATTTTATTCATGATGCTCCCGGTCAGGCGGTCAGGATGTGGCTTAGAAAAGAGTCGAAGCTGCGGCGGGCCGCGGTTAGCCGATACTCGGCCATCTGGCGCCGGGGCGTCTCGGGCGGGGGCGGATCAAAGAGGCCGAAATTGACGTTGGCCGGGGCAAAGCTCCGGCTGGGCCGGCCCAGATGGCCAATCAGGGCACCCAGGGCGGTGGTGGCTGGCGGGTTGAGCAGAGGCTGGTTCCGGGCGGCCCGGGCCGCGTTTTCCCCGACCCACAGACCGTGGGCGGCCGATTCGACATAGCCCTCCACCCCGGAGATCTGACCGGCCACAAAAAAACGGGGCCGGCCGGGAGGCCGCTGAAATTCATCCAGAGCTCGGGGCGCGTCCAGGTAAGTATTGCGGTGAATGGCTCCATAACGGGCGAAGACGGCCTTTTCCAGCCCGGGAATGAGGCGGAAGACCTCATCCTGAGCCGGCCGGGTCAGACGGGTCTGGAAACCCACCAAATTCCAGTGGCTGCCGGCCAGATTTTCGCTTCGAAGCTGAGCCACGGCAAACGGCCGGCGGCCGGTGGCCGGATTCTCCAAACCCACTGGCTTCATCGGGCCGAAGGTCAGGGTGCGTGGCCCCCGGCGGGCCATGACCTCCACCGGCAGACAGCCCTCGAAATGGCGCTGATCCTCAAAGGATCGGGCCGCGACCTGGTCAGCGGCCAGGAGGGCGGCCCAAAAACGGTCAAATTCCTCCCGCTCCAGAGGGCAGTTGAGGTAGTCGCCCTCCCCTGCCCCGGTCTGGTAGCGGTTGGCCCGGTAAATCCTGGCCAGATTGAGGGAGTCATATTCGACAATGGGGGCCAAGGCATCGTAAAAATGGAGGCTGGGGGCACCCACCAGGTCAGCCAGCCGGGCGGCCAGGGCTTCGGAGATTAAGGGGCCGGCGGCCACCACCACCGGGGCTGAGCCCGCCGGCCAGTCAGTGACCTCGGCCCGCACCAGCTCAATCTTCGGATGCCCGGTGACGGCCCGGGTGATGGCCCGGCTGAACAGACGGCGATCCACCGCCAGGGCGCCGCCGGCCATCACCCGGGTCTGGTCGGCCGCAGTCATCACCAGCGAGCTCAGACGGCGCATCTCCTCTTTCAGCAGACCCACCGCGTTTTCGGGGCGGTCGGCCCGCAGGGAGTTGGAGCAGACCAGCTCGGCCAGATCCTCGGACTGGTGGGCCGGGGAGAAGCGGCCGGGCTTCATTTCCCAGAGCCGGACAGTGAGCCCGTGGGCAGCCGCCCGCCAGGCGGCCTCGCAGCCGGCCAGACCGCCGCCGACAACCTCCACCTCCGGCCCGGCCAATTAAACGACCCCTTTGGCTTCCGGCAGCCAGGTCAGCCGGTAATCAAGGGAGCCCAGGCCGATGGAGGCCGCATAATCCAGCTGATATCGCCACTGGCAGCCGGGGTAGAGAGCTTCCCACTTGTCGGCCCCGGCCGGCCGGGCCGCTTCGGCCAGAGCGGTATGGGGCAGCCCGTCCAACTGGTTGACCAGCTCGGCCGAAGCCAGATCCAGGGCCACCGGATCACGGCTGGCCAGAAAACCAATATCCGGAACAATGGGGGCGTCGGAGTGGTTGCAACAATCGCACAGAGGGCTTAAGGCCCCGATAAAACTAATATAGAGCAGACGGCCCTCTTTGCCTCTGGTCACCGCTCCGGCGTATTCCACCATTTTTTTCATGAACTTGGGGGCATCGCTGTCCCATTGCACGTCAATGGCCCTCTCCGGGCAGACCGGAATGCAGCCGGCGCAGCCGACGCATTTCCCCGTATCCAGGGCCGCCTTTTTTTTAACCAGGCGGATGGCCTGGTGGGCGCAGAAACTGGCGCAACGGCCGCAGCCCACGCATTTGGGCCCGGAGATTTTGGGGGACAAGTCCGAGTGCTGGTCAAGCTTGCCCCGGCGGGAAGCCCCGCCCATGCCCAGGTTTTTCAAGGCCCCGCCAAAACCGGTCAATTCATGGCCCTTGACGTGGCTGAACACCAGAAGGCCGTCGGCGGCGGCCAGGCCAGCGGCGATCCAGGCGGTGGAAACGCCCCCGCGATTGACCTCCACCGCCACTTCGCTGGTTCCGGTCAGGCCATCGGCGATGATGACCGGCGCCCCGGTCGCCTCCGGGCTGAAACCGTGCTGGCTGGCCGTCTTCAGATGATCCGCCGCATTGGTGCGGCCGCCGACATAGAGGGTGTTGGTGTCGGTCAAAAAGGGCCGGGCCTCAAGATCGGCGAAACAGCCGGTCAGGCCGCGCAGGAGGTGGGGGCGGATAAAGGCGTGGCTACCCTGCTCGCCGAAATGGAGCTTGATGGCCCAGAGAGAGTGGGGAGCGACTATTTTTTCCGGCTGAAGCTGCTTGAAAAGGCGCACAATCTTTTGGGACAGGCCTTCCCGGAAATGAGTCCTCAGGGTGATACCAAAAACATCAACAGGCATTTTAGCTCCTTATTTCTTTAACCATAAAAATTTCCTTGACAAATAGAGCCATTTTAGCGAATAATCCCTTCATAAGAATCAATTTTAATGTTTTTGACCCAGACAGTAAAGTATAAAAATCAGCCTTTGGAAATGTTTGGACGGATTCAGCAGTTTTGGAGTAGTCAAGATATGGCGGTCACCAAAGAAAAAATCATAACGGAAGTGTTCGACAGCACGGAACTTTCCCGGAAAGACTCCCGGCAGGCCGTCGAAAAGCTGATGGAAATCCTCAAAGATACCCTGGCGGAAGAAAAAGATGTGCTGATCAGCGGTTTCGGCAAGTTTGTGGTCAAGCGCAAGCGCGCCCGCCGGGGCCGCAACCCCCAGACCAGAGAGTCGCTGGAACTGCGCGCCCGCCGGGTGGTGGTTTTTAAGAATTCCGGCATTTTGCGGAAAAAAATTAACGGCGAAGCCGTCAATGAAAATACTTCGGATGAATTTTAAGGGATACGGTCATGGCTCTCCAGAAACCCCAGATTTCCGTTTGCATTGATGGCAAGGCCCACACCTGGATGATTGTGGCCGAAGATAACTCCCAGGGGCCGGAGGCCCGCCTGGAGCACCGCTGGTGCAAAAAGTGCGGCTGCCTGACTCAGGTCGGCTTTGGCGCTGACGATCAGCCGGTGGTGGCCGTGGGCGAAGACGGGACGCCCCACCTGGCCACCCCGAAAATACTGGGCGCCCTCATCAAGTAAACGACCCCGATTGCCGGCACCCCTCCGGGATATTCGCCTCTTTATAACTGCGGCCTCCCTCTGAGAAACGCCCTCCGGGGCGTATTTTTATTCTGTTAGGACAATGATTTTATGGATCCACAGCACATCAGAAACGTAGCCATCATCGCCCATGTCGACCACGGCAAAACCACGCTGGTGGACGCCATGCTCTGGCAGAGCGGCCTTTTCCGCGACAACCAGGAGGTTCGCGAGCGGGTCATGGACAGCCTGGATCTGGAGCGGGAAAAAGGCATCACCATCATGGCCAAAAACACCACCGTGACCTACCGCGACCTGAAGATCAATATTGTCGACACCCCCGGCCACGCCGATTTCGGCGGCGAGGTGGAGCGAACCCTGACCATGGTGGACGGCGTGATCCTGCTGGTGGATTCCTCGGAGGGCCCCCTGCCCCAAACCCGTTTTGTGCTCCAGAAAGCTCTGGGCCGGGGCTTGCCCATTATCGCCGTCATCAATAAAATAGACCGGCCCGACCGCCGGCCGGCCGAGGTGCTGGATGAGCTGTATTCCCTGTTCATCGACCTGGACGCCGAGGAAGACCAGCTCGATTTTCCCGTGCTCTACACCAACGCCAAGGCCGGCCTGGCCTTCACCAGCCTGGAGGAGGCCAACCAGGCCGAATCGGGCTCGCTGGAGCCCCTCTTTGAGGCTATCGTCAGCCGCATCCCGGCCCCGGCCGGCTCGCCCGAATCTCCGGCCCGCTTTCTGGTCACCACCCTCGACTGGTCGGATTACGTGGGGCGCCTACTGATCGGCCCCCTGCGCCAGGGAAGCCTCAAAGCCGGGCAGGAGGTGGCCCTGATGAAGGACGGCCGGCTGGCCGGCCGGGGTTCCATCAAGGTGCTCTATACCTATGAGGGGCTGAGCCGGGTGGAGGTGCCCCAGGTTTTCACCGGGGATATTGTGGCTATGGCCGGGCTGGCCGAGGCCTTTATCGGCGACACCATCGCCGACCCTGAAAACCCCGGAGCCCTGCCGACCGTGACCGTGGACGAGCCGACCCTGTCCATGGAATTTTCCGTCAACACCTCGCCCCTGGCCGGGAAAGAGGGCCGGCTGCTGACCTCCCGCCAGATTAAGGATCGGCTGGACAAGGAAGCGCTCTACAATGTCTCCATCCGCGTGGCCCCGGTGCCCGGGCAGGCCGACAGCTATCAGGTCAGCGCCCGGGGCGAGCTGCAACTGGCTGTGCTGGTGGAGACCATGCGGCGGGAAGGCTTTGAGCTGACCCTGGGCCCGCCCCGCATCATTGTCACCGAGGTGGACGGGAAAAAGCACGAGCCCCAGGAACTGGCCGTCATTGACGTGCCCGAAGAATTTGTGGGGGTGGTCACCGAAAAACTCTCGGCCCGCCGGGGCCAGGTGGTCAAGCTGGCCAACCACGGTTCCGGCCGGGTGCGGCTGGAAGTCAAGGTTCCCACCCGGGGATTGATCGGCTACCGCAGCCAGTTTCTGACCGACACCCGGGGCGCCGGCCTCTTAAACACCCTGGTCATCGGCGTCACCCCTTTCCTGGGCCCCATCAAAGGGCGGCCCAACGGCTCGCTGGTCTCCGACCGCTCCGGCAGCGCCATCACCTACGCCCTCTATCACCTGGAGCCCCGGGGCACCATCTTCGCCAGCCCGGGCGACCCGGTTTACGCCGGGCTGATCATCGGGGAAAACTCACGGGGGGAAGACCTCTATGTCAACCCCTGCAAGGAAAAGAAGCTGACCAATATCCGGGCCAGCGGCTCCGATGAGGCCCTGCGCCTGACCCCGCCCCGCCGTTTTTCCCTGGAGGAGGCCATCGAGTATATCCGGGAAGACGAAGTTCTGGAAGTGACGCCTCAATCCATCCGCCTGCGCAAGCGTCCGGATGATAAAAGATAATAGACAAGAAAACAAATAGTTAAGACAGGAAAGCCGGCCGTGTTTCCCGACAATATCTTCGTCAACATCATCAACACCCTGGGCATTATCGCCTTTGCCCTGAGCGGGGCGGTGGCGGGCATGAAAAAGGAAGCCGATGTGCTGGGGGTGGTCATCCTGTCGCTCATCGCCGCCTCCTGCGGCGGCATCATCCGCGACCTGATGCTGGGGGATCTGCCCCCGGAACTGTTGCGCTCCAATTTCATCCTGAGTCTGGCCGTCTTTTCCGGGCTATTGACTTTTTTCTGCTACCACCGGGTGGATCGCCTCCACCACCACATTGACATCCTCGATGCCCTGGGCCTGGGGCTCTACGCCGTGGTCGGAGCGGACAAAGCCATGGCCTTCGGCATCACCCCCACCTGGTGCGTCGGCCTGGGCCTGGTCACGGCCGTGGGCGGCGGCATAGCTAGGGATGTCATGCTGGCCCAGGTGCCCACTATTCTGAAATCAGAGATCTACGCCACCCCGGCCCTCCTGGGGGCCCTGATTCTGGTGGCCGGCCAAAGCTGGCGGCCGGAATACGGCGATGTCTTTCTGGCCCTGGGGGCAGTGGTCTGCAGCAGTCTGCGCCTCCTGGCCATTCACTTCCACTGGCATATCCGGCGCTGAAACCTCAGACGGTATCCCCGAAAAAACCTTTGAGGTGCTCCACATACAGGCGGTCATAGTCAATGGCGTGGCCTGACCACCATTTTTTAAGATAATCCAGCAGCATATCCGGATCATGCTTCATCCGGGCCTTCCTCTCCACATTGACCAGCTCGCGATACATGACTTCGTGGCTCTGGGTGTGCTCCTCCACTTGGGGGTAATCGGCCTGCTCCATCAGTTGCTGCTCGGTCAGACAGTGAATTTTGGCCAGATTGATGGCCATGAGGGCGGTGGGGACAAGAATCCGCTCGATAAAAGGGTCGTTTTTATGAAAAAAAAAGGAGTTGATCACTGACACCAGGCCCCGGTGCTGCTCGTCAATGATGGCCAGCCCGGTCAGATGACTTTCGTCCCAGCGGATGAAAAGGTGGGCCATGTTGCCTCATACCCCCAGACGGTTCAGGCAGCCTTCCAGAGCCATGGCAATGCCCTCGGCGGTGTAGAAATTGCCGGGCAGCACGGCCCGGGCTTGCAACAGGCGGATAAACGCGTCGCAAAGCTCGGGCCGCGGCTCGGTCGGCGCTGACCAGAAGGCGTCCAGACCGGCCTCGCCGCCGGAAGTGGCCAACCCGGGTATGCCGTAGATGGCCTGCCCCAGACAAAAAACCGGCTTGCCCATGAGCAAAGCGTTGGCCCCGGTGGTGCTGTTGATTAGGGCCAGGCCGCCGGAGCCGACGATCATGCTGTTGGTGTTGCCTTCATCAACATAGCAGACCCGGTCAGACAGGCCGATAGCCCGGGCGTAGTTTAAAGTGAATCTCCGGTGCTGGCGGATCAGCCAGTCCAGCGGATGGCTCCGCACCACCAAAGACCAGTCCGGCGGGGCACTGCGCTTGAATGAGGCTAAAATGGCCGCGATAAAATCTTTTATCCCCAGAAATTTTGAATAATGGCGTATCTGGGTATCGGCCGCCAGTTGCAGGGGCACAAAAAAATATTTCCGGCCCCCGGACAAAAACTCTTTCAGGGCCGCCTCATCCCGCCTTCGGCGTTTCTTGCGGCTCAAATACCGGCTGGCCAGGCCGAGCGATTCCCTGACGGCGCTGGAGGGCCGGTGGGTCTGATAGCGCCGGAACAGCGGCAGGAGGGCCAGATTGCCGATATGATGTTTGACCACATCTTTGACTTTCTGATAGACATCCGGCGGCAGATTGGGCGGAGGAGCGACCTCGGGCAAATCCCGGGCCAGGGTTAAAATCGTCTCCGGGTCGCGCGGGAAACTGGAATAGCCATTGACCCCGTTTTCTTCCATGGTGATAAAATGAGGGCGCATATAGCCCTCGTCAAAGACCCAGACGCGCACCCCCCGGAGGCGGGCCAGGAGCGCGGCCACCTGGTGCAGGGGCCGGCGGTCCCCGATCATCAAGAGATCGGTCGGGGGCCGGCGATCCAGAAAAGCTGAAAACCAGGCCGGCCAGTCATTGATGCCGCCGGTGAAGTTATGCCCTCCGGGCTGACCCCAGTGAAAGACATCCCCCCCGCAAAAATTTATTTTATAAACCTGATGTCCGGCGGCCATCAATTTCTGGCGAAGCTGGACGGCAAACCGGCTTTGAGGCATCTGCAAGAACAGAAAAACGCGCTGTCTGTCCGCTGGAGAGTTTTTTAATTCCATTTGGCTTAAAACAGCCCCGCCGCCAGTCTCTTGACGGCTTCTTTCAGGAGCCCTAACACTCTGGGTTTTAAGAGACGAGGAGGCCGGCCGGCCTCCAGGAGCGACAGGACATCCTCCGGGGCGCAGAAAAGACGGCTGTTCCAGTCGTAATAGCGCGGATACAGTATTAAAACAGCGGCCGTCAACTCATCAGGAGTCAAAAGGCGCCCCCGGCGGGGAAAGACCATATCATCCCGGCTCAGGCCCCAGCCGGCGTAAAAGGGGCCGCCGTAAGTATAGGTCGTCAGGCCGCGCAGCAGGGCTTCAAAGCCCACCAGCGAGGTGAGGGTGTGCACCTCGGTCTGCGCCCGGTCAAGGCGTGGCCAGACCGCGCTGATATCCACCCCCTGAAGCTCCAGATCGGCCAGGCCGGCCGTTTCAGCGCTGGTGAGGGCTCCCCGGCGATTGCCTCTTTCCACATCCGGGTGGGGTTTGTAGATGATAAAAGCCTCCGGCCGCCGCCGCCTGACCTCCCGCAGCAGGGCCAGATTGGAGCGGATTTCCGTCGAGCCCCGCAAGACCGAGGCATCGTCTTCCACCTGGCCGGGGACGAGGATCACCCGGCAATGGCGAGGGAGGGCCAGGGCCCAGTCCTTTGAGCCGATCTTATTATATTTGCTTATTCTTTTTTCAATGATCAGCCGGCGCAGCGCGGCGGCCCGCTCTAAAAGGCCCGGCTGGGCCTGGAAATCATATTCGGCCAGTATTTTTTCCAGACGGCTGGGGGCGGCCGGGTCGTAATAAATCCCGTCCGGATCCATAACCAGGGAATACGGCGGGGCGAAGTCGGAGCCCAGCCCCACGGAGCGCAAAAAGCCGTCTTCCATTCTGACTAAATTGTCTTCCCGGCCATCGTCTCCCAGCTTGCTGGACCAGACCATGGTTCTGGCCCCGGCCCGGGCGGCCCATTTACTGGCTTTGGCCGGAGTGGCGAAAAACCGAATGGTGGTTTCCGGCGAGCTCAGGAAGGCCCGGGCGTAAGAGCGCTTGCGGCGGGAAAACCCGGCCACCGCCCAGACCCCGCGATTGGCCTGGCAATGATGGCGCTGCAGGCCCAAAAGCCGGATGATCTCCTGAATATCCGCCCGCCGGCCGGTCACCGGATTGACATAGCGGGGATACAGGATGTAGGCTGCGGCCCAAAGTTCCATTAAGCTCCGCCGCCTGGTTCGCCGGCCGCAGGCCAGACGATCCCGGGTCAGGCCCCAGCCGGCGTAAAAGGGCAGACCAAAGCAGTGGACGGTCTTGCCCAGGAAAAGGGCCTCCAGGCCCATCTGGGAGGTGACGGCATAAACCTCATCGGCCTGGGCCAGGAGCGACAGGGGGCTATAATCTTCAGAAATGACCGTCAGATCCCGGCCCTTATGGAAATTGAAATAACCCTGCTTGCGGCCGGCAATGACCTCCGGATGGGTTTTGACGAAGAAGTCGGCACCTGGATGTTCGGCCCTGGCCGCAACCAGCATGGCCTGAAAATTTTCCGGGCCGGCCAGGCCCATCTCCACGCTCTTGTCGCCCCTGGTTTGATCCAGCAGAAGAATTTTGGGGCGGCCGCCGCAGCCCAAAAGATCCGGCGGGGCCGGGGGCGCGTAGTTGTATTTGCTCAAATCTCCGGCCACCAGGGCCGGGAGGGCCTCCCCGGCCAGACTCATCAGCTCCGGGGTTTCCCAGCCGGCCGAGTTTAAAAGAGTTTCCAGATCCGAGGGCCTGGCCGCGTCATAATAGATGCCGCTCTGATCGACCACCAGCGACAGGGGAGCGCTGTCCCGGCCCCCGAGATCGGGCGAGCGCAGAAAACCATCCTCCAACCGCCACAGCGGCAAATTGTTTTCTGCGGCGAAACGCTGAGCCCGGAGACCGGCGTCATGATCCTTGGCCCCCCAGGTCACGGCCGCAGTCAGCCCGGAAGTCCGGGCTGAAGGCCGGAAGAGAACCGGGCCCCCCAAAAAAGTTTCCAGATGGGGAATATTTTTCAGGGCCGATGAAAAACAGGCGAACATGCTCTAAAAGCTCCCTCCGGCTCAGTCGCGCATATTGAGAACCACTCCGGTGGCCACGGCGATGTGATAAATGATCTGGCTGAGGTCTTTGAACACCTGCATATTCTTGCTGTCGTAAGACGGCATGACCAGCAGGCGGTCGCCGGGGCCGATTTTCAGGGTCTTGAACGGCCCGACTTCGCCGTTGGGTTTAATGACCACCACATTGCCGCTGTCGGCGCGGTCGGTGAAGCCGCCGGCCCCGGTGATATAATCTTTAAGACGCATTTTGGGCGACCAGGCCACCGAATTGGGCATCATGACCTCGCCGCTGACCAGCACCACGCTGCTTTTAGGCGGAACGACAATAGTATCGCCGTCTTCCAGGATCATATCGAGCAACTGGCCCCGGCGGGAGACCACCACCGTGCCGTTGGGCTTGACCGAGGAGGCTCTTTTGACGAAATCCTGGATTAACTCCGCCTCTTTGACTCGGATGTTGGCCTCGTCCACCGAGTCGGAGGTGGCGGTCAGGACGCTGTGCTCCAGACGGCGCAGAGCGTCCTGGATAGCTTTGGCCTGCTCATCGGCCACCTTCTGGCGCCGGAGATAGATGGCCGCCCAGTCGGCCGTGGCTTCATCCACGGCCACGAACCGCAAAAAATCATTCAGGGTGGTGCCCTTCCGCACCAGCTGACGGACAGAGGAGCCATCCCGGAGCGCCCCGGAGATATTGACCATGATCTGCTCGCTGGTGTTGTTGGCGCTGAATTCCACCGTGTCGTTGTCGTCCAGGATGAAAGAGCGGAATTCATCCAGGGTCATGTGGGAGCGAAAGGGAATCCGGTTCCGCACCCCGGAAATGCTGACATGGGAAACGCTGTTTAAGGGCGTGGCGTAGGCCAGGAGGGCGGCACCCTTGGGCTGCTGGCCGGTCAGCTCGTAGAAACCCGGCTCCGGCAGACGGCCGATGGCGGCCACGGTCTTGCCTTTTTTTTGCACCACAATGGTGTCGCCCGTCTGGAGACGGAGGTGGGGCTGAGCCCCGCTCAAGATAAAATCGTAAAGATCCATGACCGCCAGAGTCGTGTTGCCCCGCCGTATTTCCAGATGGCGGTAACTGCCCTGGGTCGGGCTGATGCCCCCGGCCGAGTCCAGGTAATAGAGGGGCGACTCGGTCGGGCCGCCGGCGTAACGCCCGGGCCGATTGACGAAACCGGTGACATAGACGGCCACCGGCTGGGTGTTCAACAGGTTGAGATAGGCCGACACATTGCCGGAGTAAACCGTGGCCAGCTTTTCCTGAACCGCGACCGTCAACTGGCGCTGGCTGAGCCCGGCCACCGCCACCGGGCCAATTTCCGGGATAAACAGATTGCCCTGCTGATCCACAACCAAAATCTCATTCAAAGTTTTGGCGCCCCAGAGTTGAAAGGCCACCCGGTCGCCCGGCACAATCTCATAAGTCTGGTTCAGCCCGCTGTAATAGCTGGTGGAAAATTTCCCGGTGAAAAGGTTGGCCCCAAAGGGCTTCAGGTAATCAGTCGATGAGTTGAAAGGCTCCTGAGCCCAGGCCGGCGGGGCCTTTTGCCCCGTATTCTCGCTCAGGACGGGCCGAACAGGCTGAAGCTGCCCGCCGCCGGGGCCGGGGTCACCCGGCTCCGAGGGCCGCTCAAAGGTTTCCAGGGTGGGCTTAAAGGCCTGAAAGCCCTGGGATTGAGCCAGGGTAACCTGCATGACCGACCAAAGGACAGCGGGCACGGCCAGCTTTAAAACCAGGCTGACCCAAAAGCGGGCCGAATTTCCTTTTTTCATGACTTGGCGCCCTTCCTCTCCCGCCGGGATTTAAAATCCGGCATGCTCCCGAATGGCGGCCACGATCAGCGACGAGAGGCCAAAAACCAGGGCGGTGCCAAAAAAAGTCAGCAGAGTGGCCTTGGCTGATTCCGGATAAAGTGATTCGTCCGGCAGGAGCGGAGGCTCGAAAGCCACCAGATACCGGGTCTGCGACTCGTTCCTGATGCGGACGCCCTCCAGGAGGGCGACGGCGCTGGCATACTGCTTGCCCGCGATCTCCTCTTCCATTTGCAAATCCTCCAGCTGGCCCACCACCGCGCTTAAATAGGTCTCATCTTCGGATATCTGGCTGCCGCCGGTCCGGCCGGAGAGCTTGCCCCGCTCCTCTTCCAACTGGTTCTGAACGGCCGCCAGACGCCGTTTGAGCGTTTCAACCTGGGGCGAGTCCTCCCGCATATAGGCTCTGGCCTCCTGCAGGGCTGACGCTGTTTTGGCCGCCTCGACTTCCAGGTTGTTAATGACGGCCTGGAGAGTTTCACCCGCAGACTGGGCGGACAAGAGAGAGGTCTGCTCGCGCATCCGGCGCATGGCCGCGTGAGCCTTGCTTAAACGCTCTTCGGCTATTTTTACTTCCGAGGCGGCGGTGGCCAGCGAATCCCGGCGCCCGCGCTGGTTCATATCGTTCAGCAGAGATTCGCTGAACTCAATGACCAGTTGATTGATGCGCCAGGCCATTTCCGGGCTGTAGGCCTTGACCCGGCAGACGATTATGCCCGTGTCCGGGTCAAAGGTCAGACCCACCGCCCAGCTCCAGTAATCCAGAATGTCGTCCTGGGCGCTGCGCGCGGCCAGCCGGGAAATTACATCCCGGCTCCGGTCGCTGTAATGAGATTTCAAATCCAATTTCTCGTTGATCCGGGAAAAAATATCCCAGGAGTGGGCGTATTGGGAGATCAGGTAGGAATCGCTGGTGGTGGAGCCGGAAGCGCCCAAAACCTTGCTGATCAAATCCGGCCCCCCGCTCAAATTAGCCCCGGTTTCCAGGGTTTTGATGGCAAACCTGGCTGTGGAAATATACATGGGCGAGGCCACGAAAAACGTATAGACGAAAACCAGCAGAGTCGGCGCTGAACACAGAAATAAAAAATTTCTGATGGGGTGGCTCATATCCCTTAGACTCCGGCGATCTGACTTCTCATATACCGCTCTAAAAGAGCGCCCAGGGTCAATAGCGGCAGGCAAACGGCTATCAGATAGTTTGTGTCGATGTCCGGGGCTGAATAATGGGGCGACAGGCTGAGCCTGGACCATTCCACCAACTGCAAAATCGGATTGTAGCCCAGGAGGTCGCGAAACCGGTAAGGCACGGATCTCAGGGAAAAGAAAACCCCGGAAACAAAAAATAAAAACCGGAAAACGATGGGGGTCAGCCTCTCCACCACCGGGAAAAGCACATTCAAAGCCCCCAGGAGAGTCCCCAGGCCCAGACCCAGCGTGGCCGAAGCCAATATCACCCCCATCACCCCCCCCCAATCGGGAGATGGCTGATTATAGCCGGCGGCCACGGTAACCGACAGGAGGATGGCGGCCACCAACACCTCCGTGGCCGTGATGACCCCGACCCGGGCCAGCATCACATCCAGCGGGGTCACCTGGGGGAAAGTCAATAAAGCCCGGTTGCCGTTGACCGCGCTTATGGAGCGGTTGGTTATGCCGCTGACGATACCCCACACCGCATAGCCGGAAATTAAAAAGGTGGGCACGGGCATGCCGTGGGGCGGCCTGAAACCCAAAATCTCCCTTATTTTCCAGAGGAAAGTCAACATCACAATATTATTGATCAAAACCCAAAGATAGCCGAGCCGGGAGCTGCCATGGATGGTGTGAATTTCCCGAAGCATCAGAGCCCAGATAACCCGCCCCTGCACGGCCAATGGATTAGAGATATTCAAAAATCACCTCAGCGGGGTCGAGGGGTTAAAAATATCCCGCGCCGTAATCCAGCTGCCGTCTTTTTCCGTGCAGACGGCCAGGACAAACCGCTGGCCATCCTGGCCGACGAACAGGGCCCGGTAACACGAGGCGCCCAGGGCCGAAGTATATTGCTCCTCCATGGTCACCGTGCCCGGGCCAAAGAGGCTGTTGCCCACGGCCACCGGCAACCCGGGCGGGGTGGTGGAGACCACGCTGGCAATGGGGTCGTTGATGATGCTGGCTGCGGCCGGGCTGACAATGACGGCCGGGCCGGCCCCGGCGCTGGCTGCGGCCACGGGCTCGGGCGAGTCGTCTGAAAACAGGCTGAAGGGCCAGATTGGCCCGGAGCAGCCACTGGAAATCAGGAAAGAAGCCAGAACCGAAAGCGACAGCACCCAGGGCCCAAGCCGGCCGCGCGCCCTACTGGCCAGGAGGCCATATAGTTTTTTGATTATCAGCATTCCTCATAACATTCAGAAGCGATTTACATTCAGAAGCGATCCTTTGCCCATGGCCGGTTGGAAAGTCGTTTCCCATCCCGCCAGACTGGAATCATTTCACCACTTTAATGTGCTATTGTCAAGCATTTTATACTAATTACATATAAATTTATTAAATTTATACCCCATCTTGTCTAAGCCCAGGGAGCCAGCCCAATATCTGGCCTGAGTCAGGCCGCCAGGTGGCCAAACCGCTCCCCCAGCCTCAGGGCCTCGCCTATGGCCGCGTCCATGTCCAGATATTGAAACCGGCCCAATCGCCCCACGAAAGCGACCTTGTTTTCGGCCCTGGCCAGGGCCAGATATTTTTCCAGGAGAGCGTTATCCCCGGCGAAGCGCACCGGGTAGCAGGGTTGATCATTTTCCCGGCATTCCCGGGAAAATTCCCGGGCGCAGATGGTGGCCTCGTTTGTTTCCCAGGGGCTGAAGTGTTTGTGCTCAATAATCCGGGTATAGGGGATTTCCTGGTCGGCGTAATTCATGACCGCGCAGCCCTGGTAATCGCCGGGGGCGGTGAACCATTCAAAGTCAACGGCCCGATAGGGCAAGCGGCCAAATTGGCAGTCAAAATAGCGATCCAGCGGCCCGGAATAAAAGACGTGATCAAAATCAGCCTTCATCCGGTGATCAAAGGCGACCTCAAGCTGCACTGTTATTCCCGGATGATCCAGCATATTTTCCGCCATGGCCGTGTAACCCTGGGCGGGAATGCCCTGGTGGGGGTGACTGAAATAGTCGTCGTCATAATTAAAGCGCAGGGGCAGCCGCTTCAGGATACTGGCCGGAAGCTCTCCGGGCTCCCGGCCCCACTGTTTTTTAGTGTAGCCGTAAAAGAAAGCCCGGTAGAGGTCATCCCCCACCAGGGCCAGGGCCTGCTCTTCAAAATTTTGGGGATTGGTCAGGGCCCGGTCGGCCAGCCCGGCGATGAATTCAGCCGCCTCGGCCGGTTTCAGGGCCTGGCCAAAAAACTGGTTGATGGTCAGGAGGTTGACCGGCAGAGAATAGACCCGGCCCTGGCTGGTGGTTTTGACCCGGTGGCGGTAGGGCTGAAAAGAGGCGAAACGGTTGACGAAATTCCAGACCCGCTCATTGTCGGTATGGAAAATGTGAGCGCCATGCAGGTGCACCATGATGCCCGTGCCCTGGTCACGCCGGGTGTGGCAGTGGCCGGCCACATGGTCGCGCTCGTCAATGATGGTGATGCGCTGGCCGGCCTCGGCCAGAGTCCGGGCCAGGGCGGCCCCGGTCAGGCCCGCGCCGACTATCAGAATTTGGCCCATGGGCCGCCTTTCGTTTTTGAAAAATAGTGAACAAATGCGCCAGCAATGTGTCTAGGCTTAAAATTGTTTCACGCATAACTCTCACCTCGCGGTTATTATACCATAACTCTCTTATGAAAAACATGATGGGCTATCAGCGGGGGATAAAATCAGCGAAATTTGCGAAGGGAAGGGAGGGATAATGAGCATCTTAACTTTAACGGGTATTAAAATTTTGACAAAAATCGCAACCTATATTATATTGTATGAATAAAATATTACAGGAGGCCTTATGACGCAAACAACTTTGAGTATTCGTATGGATAATGACATAAAAAAGCGATTTGACGCCTTTTGCGCTGAGGCTGGAATGAATGCTTCGGTAGCGGTCAATATGTTTGCGCGGGCTGTCCTGCGTGAACAAAGGATACCATTTGAAATTACCTGCCAATCTGACCCATTCTACAATAAAACTAATCAGAGCCGGCTCAGGGGAACGATTAACCAGCTTGAAGCTGGGGAAGGACTGGTGAGAAAGCGCCTGGATGAATTAGAGGCCCTGGCCGATGAGATCTAAAACTCTGGTATTTCAACAGGATGCCTGGGATGATTATCTATATTGGCAAAACCAGGATAAAAAAACGATCAGACGCATTAACAAACTTTTGGCTGATATCTGCCAAAATGGGAACGAAGGGATAGGTAAACCTGAACCCCTAAAACACGATCTTGAAGGATATTGGAGTCGGCACATTGATGACGCCAATCGGCTGGTTTATCGGCTGGTCAATGATCAGATTGAAATTGTTCAATGCCGGACACATTACGGGAACCATTGATTGTCTCTTGACCGACCTGATTGAGGTGAATGCCTCGGATCTGCCGAAACCACCCCGTCGGCGGGGTGCCGCCCCCCTCCACAGGAGGGGAAT
>JAISJK010000063.1 GCA_031261565.1 Candidatus Adiutrix sp.
GGTGGCCGGGGCGATCATTAAAAGCCGGGATCAGCACTGAAGATGAAGAGCCTCGGCCCAGCCGCCAGGTGGTCAGCAGGGCCAGCACGGTCTGGGACTGAATCAGGGCCGCGTCCACCGGCAGGACAAAAAAAGACTCCACCCCGGCCAGGGATCTGACCCCGGTTTGAATGGAGGTGAACATGCCGGATTGATAGTCGGGGTTGAAAACAGATCTGGCCCCCAGGCCGGCGGTGGCGGCCTCGACTTCGCCCCGCCGGTGGCCGGTGACCACGGTGAGTTGCTTCAGCCCGCACCGTTGGAAACACTCCACCGCCCTGGCCAGCAGAGTCTGGCCGTTGAAAGTGGCCAGGGCCTTGGGGAAACCTCCGAAACGTGTTGAGAGGCCGGCCGCCAGGATGATGGCCCCGGCTTCCACCCGCTGGCTGGTCATGTGTTTTTCCGGGGATTACAGGGCATGGAGGCAGTAGGTGACCACCCCCTGGATGAGCTGATCCTGACGGCCGGTGATGTCAATTTCGGTGAAATTGGGGTTGTCGTAATTCTCAGGGGTCAGCCAGAGGCGGCCGAACCGGGTGCTCAAACGCCTGACGGCCAGTTGGCCGTCCAGCACCGCTACCACCACCTGGCCGGGCTCCGCCGACCGGGCCAGATCAATGGCCACCAGATCCTGGTCGTGAATGCCGGCGCTGACCATGGCCTGGCCGCTGACCCTGAGGAAACAGATTTTAGCCGGGTCGGTGACCACGATTTTTTGCAAATCCACGGGTTGCTTATCGGCTGGTGAAGCGGGCCGGTCAGCCGTTATCAGGCTGAGGAGAGCCCCGCCGGGCCGCAACCCGGCCGTCTCGGCCGGCAGATAAACTCTTGATTCAGTGGTCATGCCTGAAATCCTCTCTTTCCTCTTAACCAGACTTGCCGGACTGAAAGCGGGCACCCTCTTTTTGCACCCAGGCTTCAATATTTTTGTCAAACCAAGGGGGAGCGTCGTAAAATTCCACTTCCTTTAACCTGACCTTGACCTGCCGGACTTTCTCCGAAATTTCCCAGACCCCGTAATCGCCTTTGCCCGGGGCCACGTTTTCGGTCATGGCCGCGCTGAGCACATTGTCCTGGGTCATGGCCAGCCGCCGGGAGGCCACCGGATAGCCGTTTTGGTCAAAAGTCAGGACTTTGAATTCGATTTTTTTGATCATCCGGCCCGTGGTGTTGCGGAAGGCCACCCGCACATAAGACTCATTGCGGAAGTAGCCGCCGTCGTGCCGGACGCCCGTGGCCGTGATGACCAGAGGCGATTTTTGGGCCGACTCATTTTCAGCCATTTTGCCCTGGGCGAGTTCCAGCCCTTCCTGGGCTTTGGGGGCCAGCGGGCTGGCCGGGAACATCTTCAGCATTTTTCTGAATTTGGCCTCGGCCGAGGCGAAACTGCCGGCTCCCAGATCATTGACCGCCGAGGCGTAAATAGTGGAGTCGGAATTCAAAAGCATATCATTATCGGCCTTCAGCCGCGCGTTTTCCGTCTCTATGTCGGTCAGCCCCGGTGCCGGCCCGGGCAGGGCCGCCGTCTGGGGGGAGCGGTAGGGCAAAGGCAGGGGCGAGCTCAGGCCGTATTTGGCGATCAGATGGTTCCGGTTTAAAATGGCCAGGCTGAGCAACTGGGTGGTGACGCTGGTGGTGGCCAGCATCCGGGGGGTGTCGGACAGGCCCCGGGCCGCCTGCCACTGGCGGTCGATTTCAGTCTGCAAATTTTTCATTTCCTCGGCTAAAGTCGCGGCCAGCTCCGGGTCGGGGGCGGTCTGCTTCAAATCCACCGTGATCTTGGCCCCGCTTTCCAGGGCGGCTATCTGCTGCAGGAGGAGGGTATCGGCGATTTTAAACTCCTCGGCGGCGGCCTGAGCCAGAGCTCGGGGGATGGAGCCTTCGGCATACTCCAGGCTATAGGCGGTCGCCTGCCGGGCCTCGGTCTGCAGGCGAGCCCGCTCCTTTTTCAGGGAGGATATTTTTTGGCTTTCCTGGGCTTGGGACTGGAGCCGGGCTGAAGCAACGGCCGCCTCCAACTGGCTGATCCGGCCAGCCGCTATAAACCGGCTGATCTGGTGGCCCGCCAGGCCGCCGGCCATCAGGCAAACCAGGGCCAGGGCCAGGAGAGGGCGCTGAAACTGCTCCAGCCGCTCCCGGATAAACTCGGAGAGTGACTCCGGCCAATGGTCTCTCAAAACCTGGAGGCGGTCGATGAGGGCTTCATAACCAGCCAGAGCCGGTCGCTGGGGCGGTGCGGACTCAGCTGACTCAGCGGCCTCCTCCGGCAGGTAGGCACCCAGCTGAATGGGAATGGCCACGGGCCTGGGGCTGGGCCCCGTGGTTGACTCCGGCTCAGCCGGCCTTTCGGGCTCGACCGCCGGGGCCTCCTCAATGATGAAGGCCTGGCCGCAACGCTTGCAAGTTGTTCTTTTGCCGATAAAATCCGGCCTGATGTTGAAGAACGCCCGGCAATGGGGGCACTGGGTCTTCAAGATGTTGTTCCTCTTTCAGCCAAGGGGCTGTATATGGTAGATATTTTTATAAAAACCCTTTTAAAATCAATAAGTTTAATTAGTTTTACCACAGAATGGCCAAATAGGCAAGCGAAAGAGAAGCCCTCCTCTTAAAAATTTTCAATCAGGGAGAGAAGTTAGATAAAATTATAGCAAATTAAGATTAAATAATATATAATATACCCGTCTGAGCGCTAATTTTTGAGGACGGACGCGACTTTCAAGCTATGGTCAGACCAGTAACCAGACGCGGCCTTATAACATCAGCCCTGACCCCGGCCTGGGCTGGTCTGATGATCGGGGCCCTGCTTTTGGCCCTGATGGCCGCCCGGCCAGCCCCGCTGGCGGCCGAGGGCGAGCTGGCCCAGGCCGTCAAAAATCGGCAGATATTTTTGGCCGATCAGGCCAGGCAGGCGGTCAGGGCCAACTGGATCCTCCTGATCAAAGAATTTGAAGACGCGGCCCTGGCCCAGTTTGAGCCCCGGCACGCCTCTAAAGCCCGCTACCTGGGCGGCGGGCTGGCCCTGGACAGCGGAGCCCGATTCAACCAGAAAGCCGATTATGAAAAGGCCGCCCAACTGGCCCGGCGCGCGGTGCGCGATTGCCCCCGCTGCAGCCACGCCGCCGGGGCTCAACTGGTGGAGGGGCGGGCTCTCCTGGCCCTGAACCAGCTGGAGCAGGCCGCCCGGCAGCTTATGAAAGTCGAGCTCAACCACCCCGCCAGCCCGGAAGTGGCCGAGGCCCGGAAGCTCCTGGCCCGCATTCACGGCGGCTCCCCTCCGGCTCCGGCCGCCGCCGCCGGAGCCGTTAACAAAGAAGCTCCGCCGGCCCCCCGGCCAGCAGTGGCCGCGCCTCCTTCCGCCCCGCCCCAGCCCCCCCCTCCGCCCCCTCGAAGCCGGGCCGACGGCCAGGCTCAGGTTTACGCCCTGAAACTGTCCGACAACGGCCCCTACACCACGGTGACCGCCTGGGTGGACAAGGTCACCCCCTATGTTTACAATCTCATTCCGCCCGGCAAGCCTGGCGGAGCTTTTCGGGTTTACGCCGATCTGAAAGGCGCGGTCATCGCGCCGGGGGCCAAACTTCAATTGCCCGACAAGTCCGCTCTGGTCGGGCTGGTCAAAATCAATCAGTATAAAGATGACGTGGTGCGGGTGGTGCTGGATCTGACGGCCGATCACCCCTATCGCCCCACCTTTCTGAATAACCCGCCCAGACTGGTCTTTCAGGTGGCCAGGTCGTCCGCCAATCTGCCGGAGCCCGGGACCGAGGCCCAGCCGGATCTGCCGGCGCTGAAGGCGGCCGCCCCGGCCCGGCCCGCCGCCCCGAAAAGCCCGGCCCCCAGCCGGGGCCCGGAAGACTCCCTGGCCCGCCAGCTGGGCTTAAAAATCAGGCGGGTGGTCATTGACCCCGGCCACGGAGGCAAGGATAACGGGGCCACCGGCCATGGCCTCAAGGAAAAGGACATCGCTCTAAAGCTCTCCCGGAAACTGGCCGGGCGCCTGGAAAAACGCCTGGGGCTGACGGCTGTCCTGACCCGCGACGAAGATAAATTCATCACTCTGGAGCGGCGCACCAAGATCGCCAAAGACCAGCGGGCCGACCTCTTCATCTCCATCCATGTCAATGCCAACAACCTGAGCCAGGTGGAGGGCTTTGAGACTTACATCCTCAATTTTCCAACCGACCGCTCGGCCATGGCCGTGGCCGCCCGTGAAAACGCCGAAAATGAAAAAAGCCGGGCCGAGTTTCAGGATATCCTGCATATTATTGCCCGCAACACCAAGATAGCCGACTCGAGGGCTCTGGCCCAGACCCTCCACAAGTCAGCCTTAAATACTTTAAATAAAAAATATAAAGTGCGGGATCTGGGGGTCAAGGAAGCGCCCTTTTATGTTCTGGTGGGGACGGAGGTGCCCGCCATCCTGGTGGAGGCCGGCTTCGTCACCAACCCGGACGACGCGGCCCTCCTCGGAGATGAATCTTACCTTGATCTGGTGGCCGATGGCCTCTATCAGGGGTTGAAAAGTTATGTGGCTTCATTTTAAGCTGCGCCTCGCCTTGAGCTTAAAGTGACCAAAAATATTAAAGACGGGAGTGGAGACGGCCGATAAGTATGGCAGAAAGGGTCTGGCCGGAGGTGCTCCATGCTGATCCATCCTGAAATATACGCCTGGCTGAACAGCCAAACCAAGGTTGAGCCGGCCCCGGCTAAAAAACGGCCCCGGGTGACCCGTCCGGCTAAAATTAATAAGG
This sequence comes from Candidatus Adiutrix sp., assembly GCA_031261565.1. GTDB lineage: Bacteria > Desulfobacterota > Desulfarculia > Adiutricales > Adiutricaceae > Adiutrix. Next base: position 4,791 of record JAISJK010000063.1, read on the forward strand.
GCGGCCAGGACAAGACCAGGGCCGCCCAGCCCTACGCCCCTGATCCGGAAAAGCCGGGCGAGGATGTGGAATACCTTAACGAGCGCCCGTCCAACCTCAATTTATACGCCTGAAAACACCAATTATTGAGTCTTGATCATAGTCCAGGCCTCATCGTAGAGGCGGGTCGCCGCGCCCAAATCCTGCAAATATTCCATATTTTTTCTGGCCTCCGGGCTGGGGTACATGACCGGGTTGTTCAGATCCTCCTCGGAGATGAAGGCCAGGGCGGCGGCGTTGGGCGTGGCGTAACGGTTATAGGAGGCCAGCTTGGCCCCGACTTCCGCCTCCAGCAGATAGTTGATGAAGGCGTAGGCGTTGTTCAGGTTGGGCGCTTTTTGGGGGATGGCCACCAGATCGGTCCAGATTTCGCAGCCTTCCTCGGGCAGGATGTAGTGAACTTCCGGGTCTTCCTCCTGGGCCCGGATGGCCTCGCCGCTGTAAACCTGGGCCACGGTGGCGAAACCGCTCAAGACTTTGTTCAGACCGCCCACGCCGCCGTCAAAGCCCAGGAAGGCCGGCCGTTTTTTGGCGGCCGCCAGGAGGGCGATGGCCTTTTCGATCTCTTGGGGGTCGGTGGAATTCAGCGAGTAGCCCAGATATTTCAGAGCCGAGCCAATGGCGTCCCGGGCCGTGTCAAAGATGACGAAGCTGTGGTCTTTGATGGCCGGGTCAAACAGGAGGCCCCATGATTTTTTAAACGAGTCGGCCTCTTTGGCCCGCACGGCCAGGCCGGTGGTGCCCCACTGATAGGGCACGGTATATTTATTGCCGGGGTCGGCTTCCAGGGTGGTGAAAGCCGGGTCGATGTTTTTGAGGTTGGGCAACCGGGCGTGATCCAGGGGCTGAATGAGATTGAGATTCTTCAGACTGGGCACGAAATAGGTCGAGGGCACGATGAGGTCATACTTGCCCAGGCCGCCGCCCTTGTCCAGCTTGGCCACCATCTCTTCGTTGGACTCATAGTAATCCAGTCGGACTTTGATATCGAATTTCTTTTCAAAATCGCTGATGACTTCCGGATCCATGTATTCCGACCAGATGAAGACCGTCAGCGTGCCGGCGGCCCAGGCCGGGCCGGACAGGGCCAGGCAGAGAGCCACCCCGGCCAGTATAAAAAATTTTTTCATGCCAATTCCCCTTTCTTTAAAAAGCTATTTATAATCCAAATGGCCCTAAATGTCCAGCCCGCTTTATGTCTCTCGCCTGGTTCGGCCCCGGCCGGGCTTGATTTTTGGGCCGGCCCGGGGTATCATCTAGAATAACGAATGGATGTGTTTATTAATATTTGAATATATGAGGTATTTTAATGAAGGGCCTGATGTTTGCAGGGGTGATCACCGCTCTGGCCACCCCTTTCCATAACGGCGATCTGGATGAGGATACCCTGCGGCGCCACATCCGCTTCCAGATTCGGGCCGGGGTGCAAGGCCTGGTGCCCTGCGGCACCACCGGCGAATCCCCCACCCTGACCTATGAGGAACACAAGAGGGTTATTTCCATTGCCGTGGAGGAGGCCAGGGGCCAGGTCAAAGTGCTGGCCGGGGCCGGCTCCAACTCCACCCGCGAGGCCATTGAATTTGCCGAGCACGCGGCCAGAGCCGGGGCTGACGGGTTGCTGGCCGTCACCCCCTATTACAACAAGCCCACCCAGGAAGGCATTTTTCAGCACTACCAGGCCCTGGCCCGGGCTGTGGATCTACCCATTATGCTCTACAATATCCCCGGCCGCTGCGGAGTCAATATCACGCCGGACACCATGGCCCGACTGGCCCGGGAGATTCCGGCCATTGTCGGGGTCAAAGAGGCCACCGGCGACCTGAACCAGGTTATCCGCACCCTTGAGCTGTGCGGCCCGGATTTTCTGGTCACCAGCGGGGATGACGGGCTGTGCCTGCCCATCTGGTCAGTGGGCGGGGGCGGGGTCATTTCCGTGGCCTCCAACCTCATTCCCGGCCCCGTGGTTACCATGTGGCGGGCCTGGGAAGCGGGCCAGGCCGCCGAGACCCGGGCCCTTTTCTTTAAAATGCTGCCCCTGTTCAAGGCCCTGTTTCTGGAGACCAACCCCATGCCCCTCAAGGCCGCCCTCAACCTGGCCGGCCTCATGGGCGGCGAAATGCGTCTGCCCATGTGTCAGCCCCAGGCGGCCACCCTCGAGGCTTTGAAACCTCTGTTAAAAGACTGGGGGCTGCTCTGATGACCGGCCCGGTTAAAGTAGTGGTTTGCGGGGCCATGGGCCGCATGGGCCAAAAGGTGATTCAGGCGGTTTGGAACCGGGGCGACCTGGCCCTGGTCGGGGCGGTGGAGCGGCCCGACCATCCCCTGCTGGGCTGCCAGGCCATTCCCCTGGCTTCGGTGGATCTGCCCCTGACCAGCCGGTTGACCGCTGGGGATGTCTATATTGATTTCACCTCGGCCCAGGCCAGCCTGATCTATCTCGACCAGGCCCAGGCCCTGGGCCTGGGGGCGGTCATCGGCACCACCGGCTTCAGCGCCGGGCAGGAGGCTCGTCTGCGCCAGGCCGGAGAAAAAATTCCGGTGCTCTGGGCTCCCAATATGTCCATCGGGGTCAACGTCATGTATAAAATAGCCGCTGAAATGGCTAGAATGCTGGGGCCGGGCTATGACCTGGAAATCGTCGAGGCCCATCATCGCCTCAAAAAAGACGCGCCCAGCGGCACGGCCCGAAAACTCTGTCAAGCCCTGGCCCGGGCCCGGGGCCTGGAGGAGTCCAAAGCCCGGATCACCGGCCGCGAGGGCCAGGTGGGCGAGCGGCCCCCGGGTGAAATCGGCGTGCTGGCCGTGCGCGGCGGCGACATTATCGGCGACCACACCGTCCACTTCTGCGGCCCCGGGGAGCGGCTGGAGCTGACCCACCGGGCCACCAGCCGGGACACCTTCGCCGAAGGCGCAGCCAGGTGCGCCGCCTGGCTGGCCGGCCGGTCTCCCGGCTTCTACTCCATTGACGATACTCTGGGGCTGGCCTGATGAACGCCCCTATCCGCAAAAGCGCCATGACCCTGCTCTGGCTGGGGGCGGCCATCTCCATTTCCGAAATAGCCGTCGGCGGCCTGATAGCCCCTCTGGGCCTGGCTCAGGGCGCGGCGGCCATAGTCGGCGGCCACCTCATCGGCGGCGGTCTCCTGGCTTTGGGCGGCTACATATCTTACCAGCGGCGGACAGAGGCCATGGACACCGTGACCTGGACTCTCGGCGGCCATGGCGCCGCCCTGGCCGCCCTGTGCAATGTCGTCCAGTTGGTCGGCTGGACAGTCATCATGATTGTCCAGGCCGGGAGCGCTCTGAAGGGGGTGATGCCGGAGATCAGCTTTGGCCTGACCGCCGCGATTTTGTCCGCCCTGGTGCTGATTTGGGCGCTCATTTTTCGCAGCCCGGCCGGCCGCCTCAATGACCTGATGGTCGTGCTGCTGGCCGGTCTCTGCCTGACCCTGTTTCTGGAGGCCCTGGGCCTGGATAAAACGGTAGCTGACGCCGCCTCCGGCTCCATGAGCCTGACCCTGGCCATTGAGCTGTCCATTGCCATGCCGGTTTCCTGGCTGCCCCTGATCGGGGATTACACCTGCCGGGCCGGGGATAAATACACCGCCGCCGCCCTGCCGTTTCTGGGCTACTCCCTGGGCAGCATCGCCATGTATCTCCTGGGGTTGTTTATCGGGGTCACCAGCGGGAAAGACATTTTCGCCTTTATCGCCGACAGTCAATACCGGCTGCCGGCCTGCGGCGTGGTGGCCCTCTCCACCCTGACCACCGCCTTTCTGGATTTATATTCAGCGGCGGTCTCATCCCAGCTGATTGTCAAGAGCCGGAATGTCCGGACGCCCATCCTGATTATTGGCCTCCTGTCTGCGTCCATCGCCGTCTTTTTCCCCGTGGACAGCTATAGCCGGATTCTGGAAAGTTTTCTGATCAACATCGGCCTGGTCTTTGTGCCTATTTATACCGTTCTGTTTTTGGAGTTCCTGATTAAGAAGCCGGAGTGCGGCCGCCTGTATAACTGGCCCAACCTCTTTACCGTGGCAGCCGGTATGGCGGCCTATTATCTCTTCGTCAGCTTCGAAATCTGGATTCCCACCCTGGCCACCATCCTGCTGGTCATTGGCCTGTATGGCCTTCTGACGCTCCGGCAGGCCAGGCGGCCAGCCCTAACCGGCGGCCCGGCCCGGTGAGACCGGCCGGCGCACGCAACCATATAAGGAGTAATTATGTCCAATGCCATCATCCTGGCCCAGAAGGGCGCTATCGACAAATCCTTTGATCTGCTGAACCAATTTATCGAAACTTGCCCGGATAATATCTGGGCGGAAAATAATGGCGGCTGGCCGGTCTGGCAGCAGGTTTATCACGCTCTCAGCGTGGTCGGTTTTTTCACCGGCTTTAACGAGGGCCTGCCCGCCCTGGCCGAGCCGGAGGTGGCCAGCCTGAAAAAAACGGCCCCGAACACGGTGGCCAGGGATCAGCTGAAAACGGCCCTGACTGCGGCCAGAGCCACAGTGGAGAAATACATCGCCTCCATCAGCGACGACGACCTGACCAAGCGCAATGAAGCGGTCTTTGCCGCTGTCCAGTGGGATATAACCCACGCCTTTACCCTGAGCACATTGGCCGGGCACAACCTATATCATCTGGGCAGTTGTGACGCGGCCCTGCGCGACCACGGGCTGAAGGGCGTTTTCTGATTGATCATCTGAATATAGGCCAGACTCTGGCCCTGGCGGCTCTGGTCATGGTCTGGGGTTGCGGGGGGAAATTGCCCCCGCCGGATCCGGCCCGCCTGGCCGAGGCCAAGGACGGCCTGAACCAGGGCAATTACTGGTATGAGCGGGGCTGCTACCGGGAGTCGGAGCGCTTTTTTCAGGGCGGGCTGGAATCGGCCCGGCTGAGCGACAATGTGCTGTTGATTATCCTGGCTCAGAACAGTCTGGGGGCGGCCGCCCTGGCCCAGGGGGAGACGGCGGCGGCGGCTGACTATCTGGAGCAGGCTTTGAATATTGCCTCCGGCCACCCGGGTCAGCCGGGGCTGGATAAAGTGCTGGGCAACCTCGGAGCTCTGGCCTATCGTCTGGGCCGGAGCCAGGAGGCCCGGGATTTTTGGAGCCAGGCGGCTGAGCTGGCCCTGGAGCGCGGCCAGTCGCCGGCTCTTTACTACTGCGATCTGGCCCGGCTCTATCTGGAGACCGGGCCGGCCGAGGAATTTGCCCAACTGGCGGCTCAGGCCCTGGCGGCGGCCCAGCTTCACCCTGAGGATCAGGTCACCCTGGCCGATGCTTTAAATCTGGCCGGGCAGGCGGCCAGGGCGGCCGGGGAGACAGCCCTGGCTGAGGAGCGTTTCCGCCAGGCTTTGGAGCTGGATCGCCGCACCGAAAATACTGTTGGCCTGGCTCAGGATACAGAGTCGCTGGGGCTGTTGCTCATTCAATTGGAGCACTACAGCGAGGCCGCTGGTCTCCTGGATCGCGCTTTTTTCCTCTGGCTGGCTGCGGCCAATGACCAGAGCGCCGACCGGGTGCTGACCACTCTCCAAAAACTGTCCCGCGATCACCGTTTCCCCAGGAAAATTGAGCCCTACCAAACCGTCCGCCGCCAGCCCGAGCCCCACCGCCTGGCCGGCCGCTGCCCCTAGGGGCTCCGAATTTTTCACCTCTCCCGCTTGGCCCGCCCGGCCTGATAAATGGCCCGGCGACGCTCCAGTTCTCGAGTGGCCGCCGCCCGGCGTTCAGCCGACAGGGGCGACTTAAGTATCTTTTCCAGAGCCATAATGCGAAAGCGATCCAGCGAGTGATTGGCCGACAGTTGATCCGGCCGGCCGCCGTGGCGGATCACCAGGGCCTGGTCAATAAGGCCGGCCTGGTGGCGGGCCAGGACTCGCAGCCAGAGATCATAATCCTCGGCCGCCAGGAGATTCTCGTCAAACCAGCCCACCTCGTCCAGCAGAGTGCGCCGCAGCATGACCGCTGAAGGGCTGATGAGGCAGAGGGCCAGAGAATCCAGAAAAATGTCGCCATCCTTTTTGAGGTGACGGCGTCCGGGATTGACCCGGCGGCCGTTTCTCATCCAGATTTCCTGGGTCTGCACCAGCACCTCCCCGGGGTGAGCCTGAAAATAATCCGCCTGGGCCGTGATTTTGCCCGGCCGCCACTCGTCGTCCGAGTCCAGAAAGGCGATCAGGGGGCCGTGGGCCAGGCGGAGACCGGCGTTGCGGGCCGCGCTGACTCCCAGATTGGGCTGGCGGGTCAGAGTCAGGCGGCCGGCCTCGCGTAAGGGAGCTAAAATTGAGGGCGTTTCGTCCTCGGAGCCATCGTCCACCACGATCAGCTCCATGGGGGCGTAGTCCTGGTTTAAAACGGAATTGACCGCCCGGCCCAGGGTGGCGGCCCGGTTAAAAGTGGGGATGATCACCGAGACCAGAGGCGGAGCGGCCATGTTCAGGGCCAAACCAGGATCAGAGGCATGAGCCCGGCCAGGAGCAGCTGGCCCCAGACCAGAGCTTCAAAATAAAAGCCATGAAGGGCCGCCGGCCCCCGGCCGCCGCCGCTGTTTTCGCTATTAACCTCCTGGCTGGGGAAGATGTGTTTCAGCAATAAAAAATTATAGACCGGCCCGCTGATAATCAGGAGGCCGGCCATGGCCGGCAGATAGTGGAGGGCCAGGCCAACGGCCAGCCAGAGCGACCAGGCCAGCAAAAAACCGGTCAAGAGACGCCGGGTGGCCTTTTCGCCGAAAGCGGTGGGCAGCGTCGGGCGGCCAAAGAGGCGATCGCCCTGGACAGCTAAAACATCCCCAATGATGGCCAGGGCCAGCACCTGGCCGAAAGCGGCGCCGCCGGCGAAGATGGCGGTGACCAGTTCCGGCCCGTTGGCCGGGGCCGGGCCGGCGGCCCAGACCATAGCCGCGCCCCAGCCGCCGGCCAAGAGGGCCGGACCTAAAAGGGCTCGCCCCAGAGAGGCCCGGCCGTCCGGGCGGGGGATAAACTGGTGGAGGAGCGCAGCCAGCCAGATCAGGCCAAAAATAGCCGGGGCCGGATGGCCGGCCAGAGCGGCGGCCAGAGCGGCCAGGGCGGCTGAGAGCAGAGCGAAAGCGGCCAGAGGCCGGCCGTATTTGGCCAGAAAGGCCAGGTGGTCAGGGTCGGCCACCCGGAGCACCTGGCTCTGGCTGGCCCCGCAGCCCTGAAAAAAATCGCGAAACAGGTGCAGGGCGGCCACCAGGAAGAAAAAAAAGCTGAAAAAAATCAGGAGCGGCGGCCTGAACATCAGCCCCCGGACGCTTTGGGCCAGGGTGGCCAGCCCCAGGGCCGCCCAGATATTGGATAAGACCAGGGCCCTCAAGAGACGCGGCCAGAAACAGCCGGAATCGGCCTGGGAGCGGGCCAGAGCCCGCAGAGCCTGGAGCACCTGAGCAATCTGCCAGATGGAAGTTGAGGCCCCGGCGGCCAGGCCCACGCTGGCCAGGCCTTTAAAAACAGCTGGGTCAAGGTCATCGGCCGTTTCCACCAGCCAGGTGGGCCGGCCCATCTTCAGCCCGATCTGGGCCAGGCGGGCGGTATTGCCGCTGGTGCGGCCGCCAATGACCACCAGGGCCTCCGTCTCCCCGGCCAGGCGGCGGACTTCCCGTTGGCGGGTCTCGGTGGCCGGGCAGATGGTGTTGCTGATCAGGGCCTCCGGCCAGCGGGCGGCAACGGCCGCCGCCATTTCCGGCCAGCCGGCCATATCCTGGGTGGTCTGGGAGACCAGCAGAACCTGAGCGGCCGGGGGCAGGCCGGCCACTTCCGCCGGCCCGGCCGCCACCCGGGCCAGGGCGCCGGCGTGGCCAAGCAGCCCGGTCACTTCCGGATGATCGGCTTTGCCCCAGATAATAACCATCCTCCCCCGGGCCGCTTCCCGGGCCACCAGGCGCTGGATGCGTAGCACCCGGGGGCAGGTGGCGTCGCTGATGGTCAGGCCGCCGGCCTCCAGGGCCCTTAAGGCGGCCAATTCGGCCGGGGGCAGGCCGTGAGCCCGGATGATGACCACGCCCTCCTTTTCTCCCCGCCACAGTCTGAGCCCCTTGGCCGCCAGCACCTCGAGGGCCGGCCCGTTGTGAATGAGCTGGCCGTGGCTGTAGACCACCTCGCCCCGCCGGGAGAGGTGGTGAAAAGCGGTGTCCATGGCCCGGCGCACGCCCAGGCAGTAGCCCAGAGTGTCGGCCAGCATGATTTTCAAGTAATCTGTCCCTCCGAATAGACCCCAACTGGCCTCAGTTTAGCAAATCAGGCCGGGCTTTTGCAAGATGGCGGCCAAAGGCTGACAACAACATTTAGTTAAGAATCATTTCCCAGGTCTGTATCTGGATACTAATTTGATATCAAGTAAAAAATTAAAAAAAAATGGCGAATAAAGTTGACGGGGCCGGAGACAGAGTGTATTATACATAATCGTATTTTAATATAATTTGGTATGAAAGATTATAACTGTGATAACTGACCAGCAAATAAACAGACCCTGCAACCCCAAGCCGAATTTCCAAGCCATACCGGCGGGGAAAAGGAGGAGGAGACCGATGAGTCGATGGAGAATGATTTTGGCCCTGACGGCCGCCCTGTGCATGTGGCTGGGCGCTTCCGGGCTTTGGGCCCAGACCGGCGCGGAAGGGGCGGCCCAGTCGTATGTGGTGCAAAAGGGCGATACAGCTAAAAGCATCGCCAAACGCTTTTACGGTAAGTCCTCTTTGGGCGGCAAACTGTGGGCGGCCAACCGGCAGCTGGTGGATCACCCCAAGCGTCTGACCCCGGGAGACACCCTTTTCATTTTTCCCGAGGCGGCTCTGAAGGCCGGCCAGGTCGCGGCTGTCCCGCCCCCTCTGCCGGGCCGGCCGGTGGAGCTTTACGACCGGGGCAGGCCCCTCAATATTTCTTTCCCCAAATACTTCACTTTTCTGGCTGATGGCCGTGGTCTGGGCGAATCCGGCTCCATCCGCATGAAGGTCAAAAAGGATGTGCCCGTGCCCGACTCCGAAGACGGCAGTTACGTTACTGAGGAGTCGCTTTTTGAAGTGCGGCAGGTGGGGGCCATCATCGCCTCCAATGAGCACCCCGGCCTGGTCTATGGCGATGGGGCGGATAAAGCCGCCTACTGGGGCAAGGTCAATCTCAGCACCAACGACGAGGTCATGGTCTATTTTACCGAGGATGTGGCCAAGATACTGGATGGCGACACCTATGGCGACAGCGACCCCTATTTCCGGGAATTCCCCATTTACGGGAAATCATACACCTCCCGGCAACCCATCGATAACCGGCCGGACAAAGGCAAGTCGATGGGCGAATTGTACCGCTTTAAGGGCAAGGTGACCATTGTGGCCCGGGTGGAGGGGACAGCGCCGATGACGCCCCGCAATTCCAAGGCCCTGAAGAAAAAGGGCCGGGCCGCCGGCCAGGACACGGAGCCGGTGACTTATGTCGGTCGCATCACCTATGCGGTGGACGCTGTGGAGCTGGATGATGAGGTTTTTCTCTTCATTCCCTTAAATCCCGGCCCGGAAAGAGTTTTAGATCCGCCCTTTGTGGAGCCGCCCGATAGTTACACCTCCCTGGGCAACTGATTACAAGAAGGAAAGAGGCTATGATTAAACGTTTTACACCGATCATACTTTTAGCGGTCATCCTGGGTCTGGGCCTGGCCGGTTGCGCCGGAGAGCCGGCCACCTATTCCAGCCGTAAGGTGAATATCTGCAAAAACCCCACCAGCAAACTCCGTCAGGTGCCCTACACCCGGGAGGACAAATCCGACTGCGCCGTGGCCATCGCCCCCTTTGATGTCTCGGTCTGGAATGAAGCTCCCTTGAATTCCCATAAAACCAGGAGCGTTCCGACGGTTGATCTGGGTTGCCTGCCCCTGAGCCCGGCAACGGACAACTGCTCCACCTGCGGCCTTCCCGGCCACGCCAACACCCTGATGCTCAATTTTGACCCCAGCGTCTACCCCGAGGATATGAAGTTTCGCCGGGCGGTGCTGGCCGTCTATAGCCCCAATAACCCCCAGGGCTTAAATGGCGTGGTTTTGCGGGGGCGCCTGAATGTGGGCGATGAGTTGCAGAGTCTGGCCAACTACCGGGAAACTGTGGTGAAGACTCAGACCACCGCCACGGCCGGCTGGGTGTTTTTTGATGTCTCCAAATTTGTGGCCCGGGCCATTAATGAGCGCCGCAACTCCATTAGTTTCGAGCTGTCGGTGCCGTGCCAGACGCCGGCCACTAATCTGGTGACCGTGGGTGTCTCCAAAAATGAGCCCAACCTGGTGGTGGAATTTAACTGAATCAGCCTGGAGTAATTTATGATGAAACGACTTTTATTTATCTGCCTCCTGGTCATGGTCTTCACCGGCCTGACGCCGGCCCTGGCTCAGAGGGCCAACCCTGAAGAATTGCTAGCCCGCCAGAGCACCCTGGATCAGGGCCTGTTTTTCGCCCTGGCCAAGGGCGATGTCGGGGCCATGGTCACTTTGAGGGCCGAGGGGGCTGACCCCAATACCAGCCTGAGCCGGCTGGGCCTCAAGGTCAAGGATATTTTCGGCCCGACTGCGCCCATTCTGGATCAACCCATCAACCCCAGCAGTTGGCCCCTCCTTCACTGGGCCGTCTATCTGGATAAACTGGAGGCGGTCAAAGTGCTGTTGCGCTCCGGTGCCCGGCTTAACACCCCGGACATGCACGGGGCCACCGCCCTCCACTGGGCGGCCTGGGGCGGGCGTCACGACATCGCCAAGCTGCTCCTGGACAATGGGGCCAGTTGCCGGGCCGTGGACATCAAGCGCCGCACAGCCAAGGACTGGGCGGTCATCATGGGCCAGTATGATATGGTTCGCCTCCTGGAAAGCCGTATCTGCCACGGGCCGGCCGCCAAAGATTCCGATGGCGACGGGGTGCCTGACGATCAGGATCTCTGCCCCAACACGCCCTATGGGGCCCCGGTGGACGAGCGCGGCTGCTGGGTGGTGGCCTACGCCAGTTTCTTTGATTTCGATAAATCAGTGGTTAAACCCAAGTATCTGCCCCACCTGGCCGAGGCGGCCTCGGTGCTGAAGAATTACCCCGAATTGCTGGTGGAAATTCAGGGCCACACCGACTCTGTGGGCACCGATCAGTATAATTACGGTCTGGGCCAGCGCCGGGCGGAAGCAGTCAAAAAAGTGCTGGTCAAAAACGGGGTCAACCCCGCTACCCTCAACACCTCCTCCAAGGGCGAGAGCCAGCCCATCGCCACCAACGCCACCAGCGGCGGCCGCAGCCGCAATCGCCGGGTCGAGATTCATGTGGCCCAGCCTGGCGCCACGGCGTCCCCGGCCGCTCCGGCACCGGCGGATTGCCCGGGGGCTCAGGCCGGGGGGCCGCTTCCACCGCCTCATCCCGAGATCGTGGAAACCTGCCATAAATGACCAAAAGCCCGGGCGACTCTCTAAATGAGCCGCCCGGGCTTTTTGAACCTTTCAGTCTAGGCTATCAATCAGAACAGGGGCCCGTCAAAGGTCTCCGACAGCTTTATTAGATGTTCATACTCATGGTTGACCCGCTCGGAGATCTGGGCGATGTCGTCTTCCTTGAGGTGGCGGAAGCGGCCCTGGGGCTTGAGGTAGTCAGCCACCGGAATGGGGTTGTCCACTCTTTTGCTGATGACGTATTGTCCGTCAATAACCTCGTAAAGCGGGAAAACCCGGCTGTTGACGGCCAGGCGGGAGCTTTCCACCGACAGCTCGGATTTCATGCGCCAGCCGGTGGGGCAGGGTGCGTAGACATGGATATAGGCCGGCCCGGGAATGGCCGCCGCCCGGCGGATCTTGTTCATCATATCCAGGTGGAAGGCCGGGCTGGCGGTGGCCACATAGGGTATGTTATGGGCCACGGCAATGGCCGGCATATTTTTCTTCCAGGTGCTCTGGCCCTTGGACAATTTGCCGGCCGGCGAGGTGGTGGTGCTGGCCCCGAAGGGCGTGGCTGAGCTGCGCTGGATGCCGGTATTCATGTAGGCTTCATTGTCCAGACAGATATAGATGAAGTTTTCATGATAGCGCTCCAGAGCGCCGGAGAGGGCCTGGAGGCCGATATCGGCCGTGCCGCCGTCGCCGGCGATAGCCACCACCGGAATGCGCTGGTCAGGCAACTTGCCTTTGCGGCGCAGGATGGTGTTGCCGGCGTCCACCCCGGAAGCCACGGCCGCCGCGTTTTCAAAGGCGATGTGGAGCCAGGGCATTTCCCAGGCTGACTGGGGAAAGGGCCCGGTGCAGACTTCCATGCAGCCGGTGGCCGAAACAGCCATAAAATCACGGCCCAGGGCTTTCATCAGCAGCCGCAGAGCCAGCACTTCGCCGCAACCCTGGCAGGCCCGGTGGCCGGGGGCCAGAGAATCAGGGCCTTTGGGAAAAGTCTTGGCCGTGATTTTCTCAAACGGCACCTGGGCCGAGTTTAGTTTTTGGATGGTCATTCCAGCACCCCCACCATTTCATAATGACCCTGGCGGCCGGAGGCGCCCAGGCCTTTAACCTGTTCAACAATGTATTTGAAGTGATTGCGGGGCACATCGCGCCCGCCGAGGCCCAGAATGAAATTGGACATTTTGGGCCGGTCAGCTTCGTGATACATCAAAGCCCGGATTTCCGTGGCCACCGGGCCTTCGGGGAAGCCCGGGGTGAAATGACGATCCACCACCGCCAGATGCTTGGCCCCTCTGACCGCCGCCCGGAGCTCATCCACCGGGAAAGGCCGCCACAGCCGGAGGTGAACCAGGCCTACTTTTTCGCCGGCTTCGCGCATTTCATCCACCGCGACCGTGGCTGTTTCAGAAATGGAGCCCATGGTCACAATGATAGTTTCGGCGTCATCGGTCTTGTAAGTTTCCACCAGCTTATACTGGCGGCCAAAAATTTTGCCGAATTCATCAAAGGCCTTGCTGACATATTTTTTGGAGGCCACCAGGGCGTTATCCGTGGCTTTTTTGATTTCGGTGAAAACTTCCGGCGCGCCCAAAAGGCCCATGGAGATGGGTTTGGTGATGTCCAGCTTGTGGGCGGTCTGATATGGCGGCAGATATTTGCGCACCTTATCCTGGGGCGGGAAGAGGATGGGCTCTATAAAATGGCTCAGGGTGAAACCGTCCAGGTTCAGGATGACCGGCAGCATCACATTTTTGTCTTCAGCCAGGCGGAAGGAGATGATGGTCATGTCCGTGGCTTCCTGGCCGTTTTCAGCGAAAAACTGAATCCAGCCGCAATCGCGGATGGACATGATGTCCGAGTGGTCATTCCAGATGTTGATGGGGGCGGAGATGGCCCGGTTGGCCACGGCCATGACTATGGGCAGGCGCAACACCGGGGCGATGAAGACCATTTCGGCCATGAGCATCAGGCCCTGGGAACTGGTGGCCGTGAAAGTCCGGGCGCCGGCGGCCGAAGAGCCGAGACAGGCGCTCAGGGCCGACTGCTCCGACTCCACCGGCACATACTCGGCCGACAATTCGCCGTTGGCCACCAGGTCGGACAGATGCTCCACAATGTGGGTCTGGGGGGTGATGGGGTAAGCGGCCACCACCTCGGCCTCAGCCAGCTTGACCGCCTCGGCTATGGCCAGAGAGACCTCAATGCCAACTGGTTTAGTACTCTTGGTAACGCTCACGACTAAACCTCCTCAACCACCATCTGGATACACTTCTTGGGGCACTCATTGGCGCAGACGCCGCAACCCTTGCAGAAATCCAGATCGGCTTGATAATATTTTTCTTTAGGCCCCATGTCCTTATAAACGCCATCAGGGCAGTAAATGTAACAAAAACCGCAATAGATGCATTTTTCCCGATCCAGCACCGGGCGGGCCGAGCGCCAGTCGCCGGTCTTGAACTCCCTGGTGGTGCCGGGCTGAGCGGTGAAGCCGAAAGGCAGGTCGCCAACTTTGGTGGTGGCTTCCATGGTGATTTTGACTTTATTCTTCATGATTAAGCCTCCATTTTGGCGTTGGCGTAGGCCCGCTCAAAGGCTTCCTGGTTTTTGGGGGCCAGAGCCGGCCCAAACCGGTTCTGAAGCGGCTCCCGCACGTCATCGGGGGTGGCCACGCCCATGACCTTGGAGAGGGCGCCCATCATCACCGTATTGGTTATGGGCACTTTGAGCACTTCAAGGGCGATGCTCAGGGCGTCGATGGTGGTAATTTTCCATTTAAAGCCATACTGCTGGCGCAGGGCCCCCGCCGGATGAGCCGAGTTGATAATGAGAACGCCGCTGTCTTTCAGGCCGGCGTCAACCTTGGTCACGTTCATCACGCTGGGATCCAGCACCACCACTACATCCGGGTTGTATATCTTTTCACGCACGCGGATGGGCTGATCGGAAATGCGCAGGAAAGCCGTCACCGGCGCTCCGCGGCGTTCCGGGCCGAAACTGGGGAAGGCCTGGGCGTATTTGCCGCTGCCGACAGCCGTCTGAGCCATGAGTTCGGCCGAAGTGACCGCGCCCTGTCCGCCGCGGCCATGAAACCTGATTTCTATCATGTTCTTCTCCTGACCAGGTTAATTCGCCGGGCAATCGGACGATCCGGCGATGGGGTTGAATAAAAATCTTATATTTATTTTATTTATACCTGATACAGTCCTTCAAAACAAGGCTTTTTTTCCCGGGGGACGGGTGACCAGATAAATGCCCAGACTGACGCCGGCCAGGGCCGCCAGATTTTTCCACTCCCACAGGCTTTCCCCCAGAAAAAGCGCGGACAGCCCGGCCCCGAAAACAGGGATGGAGAATTGAACAACCGTGACCAGGCTGACCGGGTTGTATTTCAGCAGGGTGGCGTTCAGGGCGAAGGCGGCCGAGGAGAGCAGGCTCAAATAGAGGAGCAGGGCCCAGGCCAGGGGCCCGGCTCCGGCGGTGACGGCCCCACCCTGGCCCAGTCCGAGGAGGGTCAGGAGGAGGCCGCCAATGGTCAGTTGCCAGGCGGTCATGACCACTGAATCCAGCTGCCGGGAAGTTATTTTGCCGTAAATGCCCCCCAGGGCCGAGACCAGAGCGGCCAGAACCATGTAGCCCTCGCCGCCCAGGCTGAAGCTGAAATCAAGGCCGGCCGCGCCCAGATTAACGGCCACCACTCCGGCTAAACCCGCCAGGCAGCCCAGGATCACCCGGGGCCTCAGGGGCTCGTTTTTAAAGGCCAGGTGGGCCAGCCCCACATAGAAAAAAGTGGAGGCGCCGGTCAGAATCGCGCCCTTGACTCCGCTGACCCGGGCCAGGCCCAGGTAGAAAAAAAAGTATTGCAGGGTGGTCATGATCAGGCCGAGGGCGGCCAGACGAAAATAATCCGGCACCTCCAGATCAAAAATTTTCCGGCCGCTGACCAGGCCGAACAACAGGAGGAGCAACCCGGCCAGGGTGAAGCGGCAGCCGGCGAACAGGAGTTGGGCGGCGGTGTCGCCGGGTTGGATATGAAAGAGCCGGTAGCCGGCTTTGACTCCGGGAAAGGCGCTGCCCCAGAGGAGGCAGGCGGTCAGGGCCAGGCCAATCACCACCCGCTGGTCGGTCAGATAATTCGGGCTCTTCATGCGTCTGGTTTGATAAATTCCCGCCTGATCGAAATGTCAGAACCATAGATCGGTCAGAAAGGGTGAAGACGGGTCGGTGTATTCGGCCCGCATCCTGGCCAGCAGCTCTCGGGCCACCGGCCCCTGGCAGCCCGAGCCCACCGGGCGGCTGTCCCAGTGGGAGATGGGCAGGACATCAGTGGTGGTGGAGCTGACCATGGCCTCGGCCGCGTTGATGACCTGGGCCTGGGTGATGCCCTGGTGGCGGACAGCCGTCAGCCGGCCTTCTTTGACCAGCTCGCCGGCCAGGGCCATAATCCGGGTCAGGGTGGTGCCCTTGAGGATAATATTCCACTCCGGGGCCAGGAGTTCCCCCTCCCGGGTGATGATGGAAATGTTTTCCGTGGAGCTCTCGGTCATAAAGCCATCGCGGCCGAAACAGACCGCGTAGTCAGCCCTGGCGTCGAGGGCCGCCTTTTTGACCAGCACGTTCTGAATGTAGGAAGTCACTTTCATGGTGGCGATGGTGGGATCCTTGGCCAGGAAAGGGGCGGTGATGACCCGCACCCCCTTTTCATATTTTTCATCGCTGAAGGTATGCAGCCGCAGGACGGTGATCAGCAGAAAGCCGGTCGGGCTTTCGTAGGGATTGCTGGTAAAGCCGCCGGGCCCCCGGGAAACGGTCATGCGCACCAGGATATTCCGCTCCCCGCCGGCCCGGGCCAGGTCGCGCAGGATATCTTTGATGCGCTCGAAATCCGGCGGCGTTTTGATGGCCAGGATGTCCGCGTTATTCCGGAGCTTGCGCAGGTGGTCGTCCAGGCAGTAGGCCCGGCCGTCCAGACACTTGAAGACCTCGAAAACAGCATCGCCCCGGTGGACAATATGGTCGTCCGCCGGCACGGTCCAGAGGGCCGGGTCAGTGATGATGCCGCCCCACTGGGTGGAATACATGGCCAGATAATCCTGCTGGTAGGGTTTTCGCCACTGGCTCAGGGCCGTGAAATATTGGTCGGGAGTTAAAACAGGCGTTGACATGCTTTGGTGATGGTCATCCTTTCAGGGCCGACATAACCGCGCTGCGGTCGGGCGCTCCGTAGAGATAAGAGCCGCTGACCAGAATATCGGCCCCGGCCTGGAAAAGAGCGGCGGCGTTTTTATCGCTCACCCCGCCGTCAACCTCAATGAGAACGGGGCGCTCAGCCCGGTCATCCAGAAACCGGCGGAGGCGGGCGACTTTGTCCACCGACTCGGGAATAAAGGCCTGGCCGCCAAAGCCGGGGTTGACGCTCATAATCAGGGCCAGATCCAGGTAGGGCAGCACCGGCCCCAGCACCTCCACCGGGGTGGAGGGGGTCAGGGCCACCCCGCTTTGAGCCCCGGCCTCCCGGATATGAGTCAACACCCGGTGGACATGGGGCGTGGCCTCGAAGTGAAAAGAGACCATAGCGGCCCCGGCCCGGGCGCAAAGGGGGCCGTAAGTCAGGGGGTCGGCGATCATCAGGTGAACATCAAGGGGGATGGCGGCCACCCGGGCGGCGGCCTCCACCAGGAGAGGGCCAAAGGTCAGGTTGGGCACGAAATGGCCGTCCATCACATCCAGATGATGGTAATCGGCCCCGGCCGCCTCCATGGATCGCAATTCCTCGCCCAGCCTGGTCAAATCAGCTGAAATAAGGGAAGGGGCGACTGACCTCACTTGACCTGTTTCCTGGGTTTGACCGCTTTGGGCGGTTTTTCGGCCGCCGGCGGATCCAGAAAATCTTCACGCCGAACCACGGTGATGCCCCGGGGGGTGACGTGAAAACGCTGGCGGTCGGCTCTGGGGTTGTAGCCGATTTCTGTCCCGGCCGGGATGCGGGCGCCATCGGCGATGATGGCTTTTTTGATCTTGCAGAAACGGCCCACATCCACATTTTCCATAATCACCGACTCATCCACCTCAGCCCCGCGGTGAACTGAGACATTGTAGGATAAAATACTGTTGCGCACCAGGCCGCCGCCGATGACGCTGCCGTGGGCCACCATGGAATCTAGGGTCTGGCCGTGGAGATAGCGGCCGTCCTCCCCCTGCACCGACAGGGTTTTGACCGGCGGAAACTGGCGCTGCATGGTGCGCATGGGCCAGCGCACCCCATAGAGGTTAAAGAAAGGCGACAGGCCGCAGAGATCCATGTTGGCGTTCCAGAAGGCGTCGAGATTACCCACATCGCGCCAGTAGCCGGAGTCGGGGGCCACCTCCATGGGCAACTCGGCCCGGCTGCCGCCCTCGTCAGTGAAAAAGACCACTTCCTCAATGCGGTTTTCCCGGCGGTAGGGATAGGCCATGACCTTGTGGCTGGTCAGAATGTTGGGCAGAATATCCTTGCCGAAATCAGGCCGGTCATCGCGTTTCAGGAGATCCAGCAGCACTTCGCCCTTAAAGATGTAAATGCCCATGGAGACCAGGGCCTGATCCGGGGAGCCGGGGATGGGGGCCGGATTTTTAGGTTTCTCCTGAAAGCCGGTGACCCGGTATTGGCCGTCCACCTGCAGGACGCCGTATTCCTGGGCCTGAGCCCGGGCCGTCTCAATGACGGCGATGGTCACATCAGCGTCCTGGGCCTCGTGATACCGTTTGAAAAGGGCGTAATCCATCTTGTAAACATGATCGCCGGAGAGAATCAGGAGGTGGCTGGGCTTTTCCCGCTCGATCATCTCCAGATTCTGGCGGATGGAGTCGGCGGTGCCCTGATACCACTTGTCGCCGTGCATCATCTGGGGCGGCACAATGCGCAGAAAATGGCCGAGGTCGCCGCTGAATATGTTCCAGCCGTTTTCCAGGTGCTGGATGAGGGTCTGGCTCTTGTATTGGGGCAGCACCAGGATTTTATAGACTTCGGAATTGATGCAGTTGGAAAGAGTCAGGTCGATCAGCAGGTAGAGCCCGCCGAAGGGAATAGCCGGCTTGGAGCGCGAGGCCGTCAGAGGCATCAGGCGCTCGCCCTTGCCGCCGGCCATAATCAGAGCCATCACATTTTTCACCCGCCACCTCCATCCGGCGTTTTATAAAACAGATTGTTGCATTATAGCAACGGCCCGGCCGGGCCACAAGGCCTTTAATTCACTAGGGCCCACATCAGGGCGGCCCCCAGGGCCAGACCGCAGCCGGCCCCCAGGAGAAAGGCTTTGGGGCTGGAGGAGGCCCGACCCGGCCCGGCCGAGTTATCTTCCCCCGGGCCGGGCTTGAAAGCCACCACCTGCACGGTGATATTATCGGAGCCGCCGGTGCGGACAGCGGCCTCGATCAGGCCCCTGGCCCTCAGCTGGGGCGAGGCCGGGCGGGCCAAAATAGCCTGAATCTCCTTCTCGGTCACCAGGGCGGACAGGCCGGAGGTGCAGAGCAGAAAAGTGTCATCGGCCCGAAAGGGGTGGCGACCGACCTGGAGATGGTTCAAATCCACGGTGGCCCCCAGGGTCTGGCCGTCAGCCCTGGGCGTCCGGAGGTCTGAGGTCAGCCGCCGGAGCCCGCCCGCCGAGGCTAAATACAGCCGGCTGTCGCCCACATGAATATACCAGGCCTCGGTTTTGCGGAGCAGGAGGGCCACCAGACTGGAGCCCAGACCCTGCAGCTCGGCGAAATCACGCCCGGCTGAGGCCACGGCCTCGTCAGCGGCGGCCAGGGCCTCCCTCAGCAGGATTTCGGGCTCGCCCGACACTTCCCGCATCACCTGATGGAAGGTGGACACGGCCAGCCGGGAGGCCACCCCGCCCCCGGCGTGGCCGCGAAAGCCATCGGCCAGGATGAAGAGCTCCCCGGCCGGCGTGCTGAAGCAGCCGCAGTCATCTTCATTGACCAGGTGGTCGTAGCCGACATGGGCGTCCTGACCCAGGAAATAAAAAGGTGTTCCGCTCTGCCCGGGCTGATTCATCAACTGGTCTCCCTGCAGTCTGGTCTATCGCTTTGTCCTCCTATATTCTGGCATGAACACCACTTCTTGTCAATATGTTGTATGTGAATTTAAGGTCTAGTCAATATATAGTATAAACTACTGTAATTAATATACAATTAACAAAAAATGCTTGACATTGGGGTTTCAAAGTGATGAAATGACGCAGTTTAAAATAATAGTGAGAATCACTGTCTTATAAATTAAGAGGTTAAAATTGGCCCAGAACTCTTTAAAGATGATCAGGGAGCGGCTTTTGATGAGCAAAGCCGAAGTGGCCCGCAAGGCCGGTCTTTCCCCTCTGACGGTTGACCGCGCTGAAAAGGGCGAAATATGCCGCCCGGACACCAAGCGGAAACTCATTATCGCCCTGGGCTATACTCTGGACGATAAAGACCTGATTTTCGCGGCCAACCTCTGATCCCCTCCCCTGGAGGCCTTTGATGAAGACAATCAGCCGGGAAGCGGCCTGGGATCTGCTAGGCCGGTATAATCAGGAGCCTTTCCACCTTCAGCACGCCAGGACGGTGGAGGGCGTCATGAAGTGGTTCGCCGATGACCTGGGCTACTCGGATGACCGCGAGTATTGGGGGGTGGTGGGCCTCCTGCATGACATCGACTTTGAAGAGTATCCTCAGGAACACTGCCGGAAAGCTCCGGAATTATTGCGGGCCGGCGGGGTGGGAGAAGATGTGATCCACGCGGTCTGCAGCCACGGTTTTGAGCTGACGGTGGACATAAAGCCGGAGCATGAGATGGAGAAGGTACTCTATGCCGCCGATGAGCTGACCGGCCTGATCTGGGCGGCGGCCCTGATGCGGCCCTCCAAAAGCGTGGAGGATCTCGAGTTGAAGTCGGTCAAAAAGAAATTCAAGACCGCCGGTTTCGCGGCCGGCTGTTCGCGGGAAGTCATCCAGAAGGGCGCGGCCCTGCTGGGCTGGGAGCTCGACACCCTCATTGAAAAAACTATCCTGGCCATGCGCTCTGGCGGGTGAAATAATTCTTGCCACCTGCGGCAGTTGTTAAAAAATCGTAACTATTCAGCCATGCCTTTGAAAAATAATTTCAAAAAATCAAAAAAAGTTCTTGACAAGATTTTTTGAAAAATGGCTTAACGAAATGGTGATCGTTCCAGAATGCCCTCAGAT
>JAISJK010000103.1 GCA_031261565.1 Candidatus Adiutrix sp.
ACAAAAGGCTTGACTGTTACCTGCAGACTGGATCATACTCAGTATCCGATTGGACTAAAAGTAACAGATGAAGAGATGAAATCAATTAAAATTATCCCAGATAATTTTCATGGTGAATGAAATTATATCATCATCCCTTAGCAATATAATTTGTAAAGTTAATTTATTGACGAGCCCTAACCACAAACAGGCCGAATTATTCCCACCTTGGTTCGCTATGGGGCCGAAGCGCAGGAAGAAGCTTGAAGAATCCTGGGCTGAGTTATTCAGGACTCAAATACTGCACATTGTGGAAATTATGTCCTTTATTCACCGCCAAGACAAGGGGGTAGGCCCTGAGCCGGGCCAAAGGGCAGATAATGGGCCGGCATATCGTCTTTTAAGCGAAAGCCCGAAAACTTGAGTTCCAGGGCCTTCTGGGCCAGATAACACAGTTTCCGCACGCCTTCGGCAATACTTAAGCCGCCTGGGCGGATGTTGGAGATGCAGTTGCGGGTCTCGTCTGTGCGGCCGGGGGCGGGGTCATAGGTCATATACGCCCCGAGAGAGTTGGGCGAGCTCAGGCCGGGGCGCTCGCCGATAAGAATAACGGCCAGCCGCGCCCGCAGCAGGGCCGCCACCTCATCGGCCACGGCCACCCGGCCGAATTCCACCAGAACCACCGGCGTGGCCGAGAGATGGGCTCCGGCCAGGCAGGCCAGAAATTCCAGGGCAAAGGGGGCGGCGCTCTGGTGGACGGCCCGGGCGGAAAGGCCATCGCTGATCACCAAACAAACATCCGCCCAGGCCAGTGGGCCGTTGTTTCGGCTGTATTCTTCCAGAAAATCGCGGGCGTTCGAGGAGAGGCGGCGGCCCTGATCCGGGCGGGTCAGAAATTCGTTTTTGTCGCGGGCCGCGCTTCGCAGCCGCAGGCTGGCCACTGCGTTTTGGGCCAGCTCAGCTTGCAACGCCTCCTGGTCAAAGGGGCTGAGCACAGCATCCCGGGCCTGGGCGTGGGCCAGGCGAAAGGCCAGCCACTGGTCGGTGGGCCAGCTGGCCCCACAGCGGCCCAGGGCAATGCGGGCCTCGGTGAATTGCCGCAGCCAGGCCCAGGGGTCTTCGCTCACGCCAGCACCTCCAAAGCCAAGGCCCGTAAGCCGGGGCCGGGCGGCAATAGCTGGCCCTGCGCGTCATGAATGCCCATGTGCTCGAGCCAGGCTTCAAATTCGGGGGCCGGGCGCCTGCCCAACAGCCGGCGCAGGTAAACAGCATCGTGAAACGAGGTGGACTGATAGTTCAGCATGATGTCGTCCGCGCCCGGCAGGCCCATGATGTAATTGCAGCCGGCTGCGCCCAGCAGGGTGAGCAGCGTGTCCATGTCGTCCTGATCGGCCTCGGCATGGTTGGTGTAGCAAATATCCACCCCCATGGGCAGGCCGAGCAACTTGCCGCAGAAATGGTCTTCCAGCCCGGCCCGGATAATCTGCTTGCCGTTAAACAGATATTCCGGCCCGATAAAGCCCACCACCGTATTCACCAGCAGGGGTTTAAAGCGCCGGGCCACAGCGTAGGCCCGGCATTCCAGAGTCTGCTGATCCACGCCGTGATGAGCGTTGGCCGACAGGGCGCTACCCTGCCCGGTTTCAAAATACATGACATTGTCGCCCACCAGGCCGCGGCCCAGGGAGCGGGTGGCCTCATCAGCCTCCCGGAGCAGAGCCAGGTTCACCCCAAAGCTGGCGTTGGCCTTTTCCGTCCCGGCGATGGACTGAAAGCAAAGATCAACGGGCGCGCCGCGCTCAATGAGCCTCAGGGTATTGGTGACGTGGGTCAGCACGCAGCTTTGGGTGGGAATGGCGTAGCGGGTGATGACCATATCCAGCAAGTGCAGCAAACGCTCGATATTTTCCAGACTGTCCGAGGCCGGGTTGACGCCGATGACGGCGTCGCCGGAGCCGTAGTTCAGACCGTCAATGGTGGAGGCCAGAATGCCCCTGGCCTCGTCCACCGGATGGTTGGGCTGGAGGCGGGTGGAAAAGCGGCCCGGCAGGCCGATGGTGTCCCGAAAGCGGGTGATCGTCCGGCACTTTGAGGCGGCCAGGATGAGGTCCTGGGCGCGCATGAGTTTGCTGACCGCAGCCGCCATTTCCGGGGTCAGGCCGGGGGCCAGGCTGGTCAGACTGACCGTATCGGCCGCATCGGTCAGCAACCAGTCGCGAAACTCCCCCACCGTGAAACTGCGGATGGGATCAAAGGCACCGGGGTCATGGCTGTCCAGGATCAGGCGGGTGACTTCGTCTTCCTCATAGGGAATGACGCACTCCGAGAGAAAGCGGGTCAGGGGCGTGTCGGCCAGGGCCATCTGGGCCCGCACCCGCTCTTCATCACTGTCGGCCGCCACCCCGGCCAGCGCATCGCCGGAGCGCGGGGGGGAGGCTTTGGCCAGGAGTCGGCGCAAAGAAGTCGGCTGGCTCATGGCGGCTACTTGCTTAAAAGGGTGTTGGGCAAATACATGGCGATGCCGGGGAAGACCATCACCAGAACAAGCCCGAGCAGCATAATTAGAGCAAAGGGGACAATGGAGGCGTAGATGTCCGCCAGGGTGACTTCCTTGGGGGCCATGGCCTTCATCAGAAAAAGGTTGTAGCCGAAGGGCGGCGTCATATAGGCGATTTGGCAGGTGATGGTGTAGAGCACTCCATACCAGATGGGGTCAAAGCCCAGGGCCTTGACCAGGGGGATGTAGAGCGGGGCCACGATGACCAGCATGGCCGTGTCGTCTAAAAACATGCCCATGAGGATAAAGGAAAGCTGCATGACCATCAGCACGCCCCAGGGGCTTAAGCCCCATTCCCCCAAAAAGAGGTTCTTGATGGCGTGCACCGCGCCAAGGCCGTCAAAAACAGCGGAAAAGCACAGAGCGGCCATGATAATCCACATAAACATGCAACTTACGCTCAGGGTCTGAATCAGGGAGACGCGCAGCACCTTGTGGGTCAGGCGGCCTTTGAACAGGGCGGCCAAAGTGGCGGTCAGGGCTCCGGCCGCCGAGCTTTCCACTAGGCTGGTCACGCCCATCAAAAAAAAGCCGGTCACGGAAAAAATAATGACCAGGGGTAGCAGGCCGGCCAGCAGCAGGCGGTATTTATCCGCCCTGGGCAGATCGCGCTCCGCCGCTGAAAGCGGCGGCCCCATCTCGGGGTTTAAAGCGCAGCGAACCACAATGTAGATAATAATCAGGGCGCTGAACATGAGCGCGGGGCCAATGCCGGCCATCCACAGATTGCTGACCGGCTGGCGGGCGATCATCCCGTAAAGCACCATGACCACGCTGGGCGGCATCATGATGCCCAGGGCGCTACCCGCCTGGATGACGCCGGAAACCATGCGCTTGTCATAATTGCGCTTGAGCATTTCCGGCATGGCAATGGTCGCGCCAATGGCCATGCCGGCCACGCTCAGGCCGTTCATGGCCGAGATGGCCACCATTAAAAGGGTGGTGCCGATGGCCAAGCCGCCCGGCAGAGGGCCGAACCAGATATGAAACATGCGGTAGAGGTCGTTGGCGATGCCGGATTCGGAAAGGATGTAACCCATGAAGATAAATAAAGGCAGGGTGATCATGGGGAACCACTTCATCAGGGTAATGGTGGCGTTAAAGGCCATTTGAGTGCCGCCATCACCCCATAAAAAGGCCGCCGCAACGGCCCCCACAAAGCCTATGGCCCCGAAAACGCGCTGCCCGGTGAGCATGAGCAGCCCCATGGACGAAAACAGGATGAGGGCGATAAACTCATACGAGAAATTTACCTGCATCGAACCGCGACCTCTACGCCGCTTATCTTTTCCAGATCGCTGGCCTCCACCAGCCGCAGGTCGGGGATTCTCAGGCCGAGAACAATGCCTTTGGTGCGGGCAATGGCCTTAAAGAATTCGGAAATTGACTGCAGGAGCATCAAAAGAATACCGATGTCCAGAACGCACTTGAGCGGAGCGATGGGCGGCCCCCAGGCGGTGTTGTTGTGCTGGTTAAACTCAATGGAATAGATGGTGCTGGAAATGCCGCCATAGAGCAACAGGCTCAGGTAGGCGATCAGGAACAGGGAGGTGAAAGCGTCCATCCCGGATTGCCGGCGCCGGCCCCAGCGGGTGTAGAGCACATCCATGCGCACATGGGACTGTAATAGGATGGAAAACCCGCCGCCCAGAATATAGTAAACCACCATGCTGAACTGGGCCATTTCCACGCCCCAGATAACGGGATTTTTGAAGAAATAGCGCGAAATGGCTGAATAGATCAAAATACCCATGATAACAAACACCAGGTATAAAACCCATTTGCCCACCATATTGTTGATGGCGTCCACCGTGTGCACAAATTTCTTAATGATAACAGGCATGGTCTCTCCCTTCCCGAGCCTTCGGCTAGTAGCGATAGGGTTGTCCGGCTTTGTCCATCTCTTCATTGTATTGTTTGAGAATGGTCACTACCTTGGCGCAGCGCGGGCTGGTGGCGGCGACTTCGTCCCAGAATTTTTTGGCCTCGGCCTCCACCTTTTTCCATTCCGCGTCGGGAATGGAAGTGAGCTGCATCTTTTTTCCGGTCACCCGGTAGTGGGCCTCGCCCCACCAGTACCAGTGCTGACGATAGTAGTGGGAGCTGTCGCAGGTGAGTTTAAAAAGGGTTTTCAGGTGCTCGGGCAGGGCGTTCCACTTGTCGCTGTTGGCGAAATAGCTGCCGATCCAGGCCCCGCAGATGTTGTTGGTCAGATAATATTTACAGACATCGGCCCAGCCGGCGGTGTAGTCTTCGGTGATGCCCGACCAGCACACGCCGTCCAGCTCGCCGGTTTGCAGCGCCACCTGAATATCCTCCCAGGGCAGGGAGACGGGCACCACCCCGAAGCGGCTCATGAATTTGCCGCCGCTGGGGAAGGAAAAGACCCTTTTGCCCTCCAGGTCGGCCAGGGAGTTGATGGGCTTGGTGGTGGCGAAGTTGCAGGGATCCCACGAGCCCGCGCCCAGCCAGGTCACCCCCTTGATCTCCTTGTAGGCTTCTTCCCAGATGGCGTTGAGCCCCCAGTGCTCAAAAAGGGCCGGCACATCCAGAGAATACCGGGTGGCGAACGGGAAATAGGCACCAAAAATAGACACGTCCACGGGCGAGGCCATGGAGTCTTCATCGCACTGGGCCGCGTCAATAGTGCCGTTTTGGATAGCGCGAAACAGCTCGCTGGTGGGCACCAACTGGTCGGAGGTAAAGAGCTCAATCACCATTTCCCCGTTGGCCGCCTTATTGAAAGCGTCGATCTGGGGTTTGATGACATGCTCGGCCAACGCGGCCCCGGCGTAGGTTTGCAGACGCCAGGTGATGGGCTTTTTGGCCTCGGCGGCCACCGCCGGAGACGCGGCGATGACCGACCCCATGGCGGCTACGGCCGTGGCCGCCACCCCCAGACTACCCTGTTTCAGAAAATCTCGTCTTTGCATGATGCCCTCCCTCAGAAGTTGCTTAAATAATGCCGCCTGTTCTGGGCTCATTACAGCAAAGGTTGTGCCATTTAATATAAAAATAATAATATTAATATATTAAATGCCAAAGCTCATAGACCGAGGCCTGACCAGCCGACATATTAAACATATCGGTTGGAAATAGAGATGAGAGATTTATGTGAATATACAGAAATGTGTTAAATTTTGGAGATCAGTTCTTGGCAGTTGACGCTACGCTCACATTGATTGTATAGTGAAAGCTAAAGGGAAATGTATGAGCAAGCCTCCTTATACGATAACTGAAAAAGCGGCCGACTATTTGGCCAAAATAGCGGAGACGGTGACGCGCCTCGAATTTGGGACGAGTTTTAAGCGGAATATCCGTCTTCATCGTGAAAACCGGATACTCTCAATATATTCCTCTCTGGCCATTGAAAACAACAGCCTGACCATTGAGCAGGTGACGGATGTGATTGAAGGCCGGCTGGTAGTCGGCCGACACGCCGAGATAAAGGAAGTCAAAAATGCCTATCAGGCCTATGACCGCATCTTGACTTATGATCCATATAACCCCGCTGACTTCCTTAAAGCGCATAAATTGATGACTGATGGGCTGATTGAAGAATCCGGACGATTCCGCAGCGGCGATGTAGGCGTTTTCGATGGGGGGAGGGCTGTTCATATCGGCGCCCGTCCTCAGTTTGTATCCGGGCTCATCTCTGACTTATTGGCCTGGGGCCGGAAATCTGATTTGCACCCCCTGCTGAAGAGCGGCATTATCCATTACGAAATAGAAACGATACATCCGTTTGCGGATGGCAACGGCCGCCTGGGGCGCTTGTGGCAGACGCTGATACTCAGCCAATGGAATGACATATTCTCAATGATCCCGATGGAGTCGGTTATTTATGAAAAAAGGCTGGGGTACTACGAAGCGATTGAAGCCTCCAGAAAGGACAATGACTCCGGCCAGTTTATTGAATTTATGCTTTCGGCTTTATATGTAAGCCTCATTGAGCAAATAAGCGGGGGAGAAAGAGGGGGAGAAAGCGGGGGAGAAAAACTGCGGCTCAACGCCACCCAGGCGGCTGTCCTGGCGGCCATCAGGCAAAGCGATCAGATTACCACCGAACAAATGATTATAGCCGTTGGCAAGACCAGGAGCACCATTGAGAGAGCGATAAAAGCCTTAAAGGAAAAAGGTGTTTTAAGCCGAGAAGGCCCCGACAAAGGCGGCCGCTGGATTATAATCAGTCATCCATGAGATGGGCATAGGGGTCGGGGGCTTGCCAGCCGCTCATGGAGGAGCGGCCGCGGCGGAGATATTTGGCCCAGGGGCGAAGATGGGGGAGGCGGTTTTGAGGGTGAATTTCAGGGTTGAAAGGGGTATCGGCAGTCAGCCGGCGGACGGGCGCGGTGGCCGAGATCAGTAGCTCGGAGGCCTCTTCCTGCCAGAGGCAGGGGTTTTCCTGCACCGGCTCGTCCTGAAAGAGAAAGCGGCGCATACCGACATTCAACAGCAACGCGCCGGCCACCACGGTCACCACCAGGGAGGTGCCGCCGTAGCTGATAAAGGGCAGGGGGATGCCCACCACCGGCAACAGGCCGGTGACCATGCCCACATTCATCACCACCTGCCAGAAGAGGAGCGAGGTCAGCCCCAGGGCGATGAGGCTGCCAAAGCGGTCTTTACTGCGGCGGGAGAGCATCAGGCCGGAGGACAAAAGGCAGAGAAAGAGGGCCAGAACCAAGGCGCACCCCAAAAAGCCCCATTCCTCGGCCATGGCGGCAAAGGCGAAGTCAGTTTCAGCCTCCGGCAGGAAGCCGTTTTTATGCTGGGGGCCTTCCATAAAGCCCCGGCCCAAAAGCTGGCCCCCGCCCACCGCGTTTTGGGATTGGAGAGTCTGCCAACCGTTGCCGGAGGGGTCTTTGGTGGGATCCATGAAAGCTTCAATGCGCTTGACCTGATGATCTTTAATCAGACCTTTTTCCAGCAAAACCGGCCAGGAACCGCTGGCGAAGAGGGCGATGAGCAGACCGGCGACCAAGGTGGCCGTTGCCAGCAGGGTGATGGTGACCTGGGGCCGAAAACGAAAGGCCAGGATAATTGGGGTGCAGGTGACCAGAAGGTGCAGGGCGGTGCCCAAATCAGGCTGTTTATGGATCAGGATACAGGGCAGGAGAATCAGGGCGGCCGGCGTCAGCAGATCCCGGAAGCCCAGGCCGTTTGACAAATCACGTTTGGAGAACCAGGCGGCCAGGGCCACCACTAAAATCACCTTGATTGATTCCGAGGGCTGGAAGCGGAAAAGGCCCAGATCCAGCCAACGGGTGGCGCCGTTGACATTGGTTCCGACCAGGGCCACGGCCACCAGGCAGATAATATTGAGGCCGTAGAACGCCCAGACAATCTTTTTCAGGTATTGGTAATCCACCACCAGAACCAGCGCCAGAGAGGCCAGGGCCAGCCCCAGATAAAGCCCCTGCCGGATAAACCACGACCATTCGCCGGTAAAACTGGCGTTGGAGGAAACACTATAAAGATTCAACATACCGCAAGCGCACAGGGCGAGCATGGAAAAGAGGAGAGGCCAGCAAAAATTTTCCAGGAGACGGTGGTCGAATTTTATGTGTCTATTTATGTGCCTAGGCATTCAAACTCCAGCCAATCCAAGACATTTTGTAATTTTATACTTTTAGGTCTGATGAGTCAAGCGGTGGGCGGTCAATTTTTAATATTTTTATTTGCATAATTAATATTAATTGTGATATAAGTAATATCAATATGGTCTCAGGGGCTCGAAAATATGGGGTGACCCCCGGGTTGGGCTACAATTTATGGATTACCTTAAACATTTTAATCTGAGCGACCGCCCGTTTAAAAACACCTATGACGGCCGTTTTTTTTTCCGCTCCCAGGCCGCCGAATCTATTTTCGCCGCTGTCCGGGATCGGGACTGCCCGCCCCTGATCCATCTTAAAGGAGCCCCTAAAGTCGGCAAAACTTTTGTTTTGAGGCGGCTGGCCGCTGAATTGCGGGAGAGCTGCAAAGTCGCCCTCTGGCTCAACCCTCATCTGACCCTGGCCGAAATGTTGCGCCAGGCCCTGGCCGACCTGGGCTACAGTCATAAATTTAACTCCCGCACCCGGGAAGAGGAGCTGCTGGGCTATTTCCAAAACGCGGTCTCCGAGGCCATCAGCGATGGCTACCGGCTGCTCTGGGTGGTGGATAACGCCGATGAGCTGGCCCCGGAATTCCTGGCCGAGCTCTACGGCCTGATGGAGCTGGAGACCCACTGGCGGGGGAAAGTGGCGCTCCTCCTGTGCGGCTCCCCCGATAACCCCTGGCCCCTGGTGCCGGACAATATGATGGAGGCCCGGGAACTGTCGCTGCCGGCTCTGGATTTGACGGAGGCGGAAGAGTATGTCCAGGCCCGCCTCAAGGCGGCCGGGGCCGGAGCCGCCTGTTTCAGCCGCCTGGCCTTGAAATATCTGTGGGAACAGGGCCGGGGGCTCCCGGAGACCATGAATCAATTGGCCGAGCGCAGCCTGATCGCCGCCTGGTCAGCCGGCCGCCGGGAAGTGGGGCCGGCCCAGTTGAAAGCGGCCCGCAGCAGTCTGGAGGCTCCCCTGGCTCTCAACCGTCAGGCGTTGCAACAGGCCGCCCGTGGCCAGGCCGTGCGCGCAGACCAGCCGGCCAGGGGCCACCCCAAACGCCGTCTGGGCCCGGCCGCCCTGATTATGGGTCTGGCGGTGATGGGGGTGCTCACTTTTCAGAATATTACGACCGTTCAGCCCTCCCACCCGCTTCAGCCGACGGAGCCGGTGCAGCTGGTGGAAGAGATGGATGAGCCCGAGACCGCCACCCCGGCTACCGAGCCGCCGGGCGCTGAAACAGCCGGGTTTTTGGCCCCGGCCCTGCCCATGGTGCCGCCCCAGCTTTTGACTCTGCCCCAGAGCACCCTGGCCCTGGTGGTGGAGCAGGATTCCTCCTCCGGCCGTCTGTGGCAGGGCGGCATCCGGGGCCCCGGCCTGAAAGCCGAGGTGGCCACCCCCAAATTCACCAGCGGCGGCCTCTATATTTTCGGCCGGCCCCGCCGGGACAATCCGCTGGTCTTTCAATATCCCCCCGCCCAGACCATGCCCCTGGAGGAAGCCCGGATTCTCTGGCCCCGGGTGGCCACCCTTTTACCGCAAAATGTTTTGCCCATCATCGTGGCCCCGGCGGCGGAATACAATCGGCCGAAAGACGAGGCCGCCGAAAAAATCGTCACCAGCCGGGTTCAGGCCTGGGTGCAGTCTCAGCAATACCGCTTTCCCGACACCATGGCCGATCTCTACGCCCCGACCTTTCAGTTTTTTGAGCTGGGCCGGCCGGCCCGCACCGTCAATCAGGAGGATTTCCGCCGGGCGCTCAATTCCGAGGCCCAGACCTCGGGCGAGGTCAATCTGGCCATCTCCCAGCCCCTGATTATGCAGGATCCGGGCAAAAAAGAAATCTTCTGGGCCGTCTTTAATATGAAATACGACTCCCGCCTGAGGAATGACACCGGCCTGCGGGTGCTGATCCTGGAAAAAAGCCGAGGCCTGGGCCAGGACAACTGGCCCATTGTGGCCGACCTGTGGCTGCCGGAAAAGAGCCTCCAGGAATAGCCATGGAGCCGGCCGACCCCTATCGTCAACGGAAGTTTCTGACCAGTTTATGCCTGGGCTTCACCTCTGGAGCACCGCTATTGGTGACTTCCACCCTGGTGCAGGGCTGGCTGACCGAGGCCGGCGTGGATATCAAAGCCATCGGCGCTCTGGCCCTGGTGGGGCTACCCTACGGTTTGAAATTTTTGTGGGCACCCTGGCTGGATAAGCATGAGGCTCCCATTCCGGGGCATCTCGGCCGCCGCCGGAGTTGGCTGCTGGTCAGCCAGGCGGCCCTCATGGCCGGGCTGGGGCTGATGTCTCTTCTGAGCCCCCGGGATCTGACGGCCGTGGCCCTGACCGCTTTTCTGATTGCCCTGGCCTCGGCCACCCAGGACATTGTGGTGGATGCCTATCGCCGCGATGACCTGGCAGATCGGGATCTGGGGCTGGGCTCGGCCTATTATCTGTGGGGCTACCGTCTGGGTATGCTGGTCATTTCCGGCGGCGGGCTCCTGGCCGCCGAGGAACTGGGCTGGCCCGCGACTTTCCGCTGCGCGGCCCTCTTGATGTTGCTCGGCCCCCTGACCCTGGTCTTCAGCCCGGAGCCGGAGGTGGAGCGGCCCCCCGCCCCGGCCGGTCTTTGGGAGACGGTGGCCGCCCCGCTGAAAGACTTTTTCCAGCGGCCGGCCGCCCTGACCATTCTCCTCTTTATTTTTTTCTATAAATTCGGCGATCAACTGGCCACCAGCCTGACCACCACCTATTATCTTAAACTTGGCTATAGCAAGCTTGATATCGCCGCAGTGGTTAAATTTTTCGGCACTGGGGCGGTGCTGGCCGGGGCCATGCTGGGCGGCTGGGGCGTTTTAAAGCTGGGTCTGCGGCGCAGCCTGTGGCTCTTTGGCTTTTACCAGATGATCACCATTCTGGGCTTTGTCGCCCTCTATTATCTGCCGGTGCATCAATACTCCCTGGCCCTGGTCATCAGCCAGGAAAACCTGGCCGCCGGGGCCGGCACCTCGGCTTTTGTGGCCTTTATGGCCAGCCAGACCAACCGCGCTTTCAGTGCCACCCAATACGCCCTGTTAACCGCCCTGATGTCTCTGCCCCGCACCCTGTTGTCGGCCCCGGCCGGCTTTCTGGTGGCCGCCCTGGGCTGGCCCTCTTTTTTCTATCTCAGCACCTTTTTGGCTCTGCCGGCCTTTTTATTTCTCTATCGCCTGACTTGGCAGGGCGTCCTCCGATAAACATCCCGCCCCTGACCGTCAATAGCCACCACCACGGGCATCATCTCCAGAGTCAGGCGGCGGATGGCCTCTGTTCCCAAATCTTCAAAGGCGATGAGTTCCACCTGCCGCACGCACTGACTCATCAGGGCGGCCGCCCCGCCAATGGCCGCCAAATAGACGCCCTGATTGCGGACAATGGCCTCCACCACGGCCTGGCTCCGGGAACCCTTGCCGATCATGGCCTTGAGGCCGAGATCAATCAGGAGGGGGGAGAAGGCGTCCATGCGGCCGCTGGTGGTCGGCCCCACCGGGCCGATAATCTGCCCGGGCTTGGCCGGGCAGGGGCCGGCGTAATAGACTATCTGGCCGGCGAAATCAAAGGGCGGCCGCTGGCCGGCTTTAATCATGGTCACCAGCCGCTGGTGGGCGGCGTCCCGGGCGGTATAGACCCGGCCGCTGAGATAGACCAGGTCGCCGGCTTTCAGGCCGCCAATCACTTTATCGGTCAGGGGCGTCCGGATGATTTTTTTTTCGGTCATGTCTTTCAAAGCACGCGTTCAGCGTGGCGGGTGACGTGGCAGCCAATATTGACCGCCACCGGCAAACCGGCGATATGGGTGGGATAGACGTTGATATGCACGGCCAGGACGGTGGTGCGCCCGCCGAAGCCGGCCGGCCCGATATCCAGCCGATTGGCGGCGGCCAAAAGCTCGCTCTCCACTTCCCCCCAAAAGGGGTCGGGGTGAATCTCGCCCACCGGCCGCAAAAGGGCTTGCTTGGCCATCAGCGCGGCCATTTCCATAGTCCCGCCCACCCCGGCCCCGACGATAATCGGGGGGCAGGGGTTGGGCCCGGCCGCAGCCACCGTGTCCAGGATAAATTCTTTCACTCCGTCCAGGCCCTGGGCCGGTTTGAGCATCTTGAGGGCGCTCATGTTTTCGCTGCCGAAACCCTTGGGGGCCACCGTCACTTTGAGCTGGTCGCCGACCACGATTTGACAGTGGATGACCGCCGGAGTGTTGTCGCCGGTGTTTTCCCGCCTGACCGGATCCCGCACCACCGACTTGCGCAGGTAGCCTTGGGCGTAGCCCCGGGCCACCCCCAGATTGACCGCCTCCACCAGACTGCCGCCGGTGATATGCACTTCCTGGCCCATCTCAATGAAGACCACGGCCATCCCCGTGTCCTGACAAATGGGGATCATCCGGTCAGCGGCCACCTCGGCGTTGGCCAGCAGGGTGGCCAGCACCTCCCGCCCCAGGGGGCTATCCTCCCGCTTGTGGGCCTCGGCCAAAGCCCGGCGAATATCCCCGGCCAGGAGACAGTTGGCTGAAACGCACATCTCACTGATGGCGGTGGTGATTAAAGCGCAGGGTATTTCACGCATTTTGTCCGCAAATTAAAAGGCCGGAGTCGCGTCCTCCGGCCTTTCTGGTTGGTCTGGCTGATCTTTCGGCCGCTGGCCTACTTGCGCTGGCTGGGGCCGAGTTTGGCTTCCTGCACCAGGCGGGGCACCATGTGCTCCCACTCAATGAGCATCAGGTGGACGCCGGCCACGCCCTTGGTGTTTTTCATTTCCTCAATCTGCTCGCAGGCGATCTTAATGCCCTCATCCACCTGCTTTTCCTTGGGCACACCCTTCATCCGCTCAATGAGCTCATCGGGCACGGAGATGCCGGGGACACTGTTTTTCATGTACTTGGCCATGCCCAGTGACTTCAGGGGAGTGATGCCGGCCATGAAGTAGGCCTTTTCGGTCAGGCCCATGTCCACGGCCCGGGCGATGAACTTCTTGAAGCGGGGCATATCGTAGATACACTGGCTCTGCAGGAAATCCACCCCGGCCTCGACCTTTTTGGCCGCCCGCAGGACGCGGTAATCTTCAGGGTCGGCGAAGGGGTTGTAAGCGCCGCCGATGAAGAGGCGGGGCTCGGAGCCCTCGGGCAGTTCCCGGCCGGACAGGAGCCGCCGCTCATCGCGCATCATCTTGATGGTGCGGATGAGGTTGACCGAGTCCATATCAAAGACGTTCTTGGCCTGGGCGTGGTCGCCGAATTTCTGATGGTCGCCGGAGAGCACCAGCAGGTTGTTGATGCCCAGAGCGGCGGCGCCCAGAATATCCGACTGCATGGCAATGCGGTTCCGGTCACGGCAGACCATCTGCATATTGGCCTCGGTGCCCTGCTCCTGAAGAATCAGGGCGGCGGCCAGGGAGGACATACGGACCACGGCGGTCTGGTTGTCGGTGATGTTGACCGAGTCAACATTGCCCTTGAGGTGCTTGGCCTTTTCCACAACCTCCTCGCGGCTGGCGTTGGGGGGCGGCCCCAGTTCGCCAGTGACGGCAAATTGGCCCGAGGCCAGAACTTTTTCCAGATTACTTTTGGTTCTAACTTCGCGGCTCATTTTACCAACTCCTCCCGAACAATTTTTCTTGGCCCGCCGTCCCGGCTGGTGGACCAGTCTTTGATGGGCTGGGCCGGCCCAAATTCCGTCTCAGCCTTGCCGGTCTCCATCATCTTGGTGGCGATAAGATGCCAGACGCAATCAACTTCCTTGGAAATTTCACAGACGCCGTCCGATGAGCCGCCGCAGGGGCCGTTTTGGAGACTCTTGGCGCAGCGGCTGATGGGGCACATGCCGCCAAACAGGTGAATGACGCAGTTGCCGCAGCCCTGGCAACGCTCCACCCAGATGCCGTGCTGCTGAGCCCCGCCCATAAAGCAGGTGTTCAGGGCCGGATAGACGTTTTCATCTTTATAGCGGGTGGTGATAAACTGAGGGCCGACGCTGCAGGCCATGGACAGGATGGCGTCGTATTTCTTTTCCACCAGTTCCAGCAGTTCCTCAATATACTCGGGGTCGCACTGGCGCTCCAATGTATATTCATCAACAGTCAATTCGCGGCCGGCGGCCTGACCATCGAGGCGCAATTCCGAGGCCAGGATGCCGACTTCTTTGGTTCCGCCGGCGTTACAAACCGTAACACAGCCACGGCAACCGACCACCAGCACCTTCTTTTTGTCGGCTATGAAGCTTTTAAGCTCCTCAAAGGGTTTACGTTGTGCAACTATCATCAGTAATTAACCTCCCCAAGGCTTATGCCGCCAGGTTTTTTTTGAAAGGGCTGGGGCCCAGTTCTCTGATTACTTCGGTAAATTCTTTAGCTATCTCGACAAAACGCGGGCCCTGGGAGGCCGACAGGTTATACATCCTGATGCGGTCTTCTTCAGTTCCCAGGATTTTCAGCTCGTCACGCAGGCAGTTAACCCGCTTTTTAGCTCTGAGATTGCCTTCCAGGAAGTGGCAGGTGCCTTCCAGGCACCCAGCCACATAGACGCCGTCAGCGCCGCCCTCAAAGGCCTTTAGAGCGTAAAGCATGTCAAACCGCCCGGTGCAGGGCATCAGAACAATCTCCACGTTAGTCGGATACTGGAGACGCATGGAGCCAGCCATGTCGGCGGCGCTATAGGCGCAGTACTGACAGCAAAAAGCTATAATCCGCGGTTCAAAATCACTCATGGTCAACCTTCCCCGCCGGGGGGCCCAAAATATCCGGCCCCCTGGCTTTATTTTTGGCACCGGAGGAAACCCTCCGGCGCTTATTATCCGGCCTGAACCCGCCTTAGCGGGCTTCGCTCACCTCGGCCCCTTCAGCCAGCGCCCCGATCTTGGCCAGCATCTGGGCATCGGTGTAGAACTGGAGCTTGATGGCCTTGCCCGGGCACTCGGAGACGCAGACGCCGCAACCCTGGCAGATGGCCTGTTCCATAAAGGCGTTGCCGCGCTGGGAGCTGTCTTCCTTGTTGGTGACGATCTTGGGCACATGCACCGGGCAGGCCCGGACGCAGGTGCAACAAACCGCGCACTTTTGGGGGTCAACCACCGCGACGATGCCGCCCACCGAAATGTTGGTCTTGGCCAGGATGGTCACCGCCCGGGCCGCCGAGGCCTTGCCCTGGGTGATGCTCTCATCCAGAGGCTTGGGATAGTGAGCCAGACCAGCCAGATACTGGCCTTCGGTGGCCAGATCCACCGGCCGCAGCTTCATGTGAGCTTCCAGGAGGAAACCCTCGGCGGTCAACTGGCCTTTGAAGATCTCCACCAGATCCCGCATGGGGGTGGGGTCAATGCCCGAGGCCAGAGTCAGGAGGTCGGCGTCAATGATCAGCGGCCGCATCAGGACATGGTCTTTGACCGTGATCCGCACTTTGCCGTCAGCCGATTCCACCTGGGGCTTGTCCTCCACATCGTAGCGGATGAAACGCACTCCGCGGGAGCGGGCTTCCTGATACAGTTCCTCCCGGAAGCCGTAGGTGCGGACATCGCGGTAGAGGATGTAGATCTGGGCCTCCGGGTTGCGGTCGAGAATCATCAGGGCGTTTTCCACCGAGTGAGTGCAGCAGATCTTGGAGCAGTAAGGCCGCTCCGGTTCCCGGGATTCAACGCACTGGATGAAGGCGTAGGTTTTGGGCCCGGTCAGGATAGGGTCATTGGCCGCCAGCTTGGCGTCCATATCCAGGGCCAGGATGACCTTGTCATTTTCACCGTAGAGGTAGCTATGGGGTTCATGGGCGTGGCCGCCGGCGCAGAGCACCGTGGCCCCGTGTTTAATAACCGTCTCGCCCGTCGGCCCTTCCACCGTGGTTTCAAAGTTGCCCAGGAAACCGCCGGAAGATTTGGGCTGGGTGTTCATATAAAGAGTGATCTTCGGGTGGCTCTGGACTTTCTTGATCAGATCGGCCAGATAGCCTTTCACATCTTTCCCGCGGGGGAAGATTTTGTGGGCATTGCCGCCCAGCTCGCCCGTTTTCTCAATCAGATGCACCGGGAAGCCGTGCTCGGCCAGGGACAGGGCCGCGTTGAGGCCGGCCGCCCCGCCGCCCACCACCAGGGCTTCATGGGTCAGACCCATTTTGGTCTGATACATGGG
Source organism: Candidatus Adiutrix sp. (assembly GCA_031261565.1). Classification (GTDB taxonomy): domain Bacteria; phylum Desulfobacterota; class Desulfarculia; order Adiutricales; family Adiutricaceae; genus Adiutrix. Next base: position 16,270 of record JAISJK010000103.1, read on the forward strand.
CTCCAGCAGAGCGGCCTTGGCCACTGCGCCGCGCACCAGGTCTTTGGCCTTCTGAGTGGCCTTGCCCGGCTCCTTCTGGTGAACCCAGGAGTTGTGGTCGCGGATATTGGCCATTTCAAAGAGGTATTTGTTCAGACCGGCCTGGGCCAGAGTCTCGCGGAACATGGGCTCGTGGGTGCGGGGCGAGCAGGAGGCCACCACCACGCGGTTGAGCTTATGCTCGACAATGGCGTCTTTGATTTTGCCCTGGGTGTCCTGCGAGCAGGTGAAGAGGTTGTGCTGGGCCTCTTCCACAAAGGGCAGGCTCTTGGCGTAACGGCAGACCTCATCCACATCGACGATGGAGGCGATGTTTATGCCGCAATGGCAGATGAAAACGCCGATGCGGGGCACCTCGCCGGTGATGTCGCGCTCCTCGGGGTAGGTGAGGGTCTTGGTCCGGGTGAAGCGGGACTCAGCAATCTCCTTGCCGGCGGCTTCGGCGGCGGCCGACGCTTCCATCACCGTGTAGGGGATGTCCTTGGGCTCGTTGTTGGCCCCGCAGACATGCACGCCGGGGCGGTTGGTGGAGACCGGGTTGAAATAGTCGGTCTGGACAAAGCCATCGCTGTTGAGGATGATGCCCATGTCAGCGGCCAACTGGGGCAGGGTGGCCCCCGGAGTCAGGCCCACCGACAGAACCACCATATCGAAGAATTCCTTCTGGCGGTTGCCTTGCTCGTCAATGTATTCCAGGGCCACATCGCCGTTGAGCTGCGGAGTCAGGGTGTGAATGCGGCTGCGGACGAATTTGACGCCGGACTCCTGGGCCCGGACGTAATATTTCTCGAAGTCTTTGCCGAACGTCCTGATATCCATGTAGAAAATAGTCGGATCCAGCTTGCCGCCGGCGTGCTCCTTGGCGATGACCGCCTCTTTCATGGCATACATGCAACAGACGGCCGAGCAGTAGCGCCGGTCGCAACGGTTGATATCGCGGGAACCCACGCACTGGAGCCAGGCGATGCGCTCCGGCTCCTTGTGGTCGCTGGGCCGCACCATATGGCCCTGGAAGGGGCCGGAGGCCGACAGGATGCGCTCAAACTCCATGGAGGTGACCACGTTGGGCCACTGGCTGTAGCGGTAGGTCTCGCTACTGGCCGGGTCAAAGGGGTCGAAACCAGTGGCCATGACCACCGAGCCCACTTCCAGCTCAATGATCTCCTCTTTCTGAGCGTGAGTCTCCAGAGTCACGGCGTTGGGCAGGCAGGCCTTGACGCAGCGGTAACACTGGCAACAGGCTCCGCAGGAAATGCAGCGGGAGGCTTCGGCGATGCCGTCGGCCTCACTCAGACCCAGCTCAAACTCTTCCCAGTCCTGGCGCCGGACGCTGGCTTCGCGCACCGGCATAGTGGCCCGGGCCCGCTTGGCCTCGTGCAGGGGCACATCGCGGTATTTCTCCTTGCCGGTGAAGACCATGGCCTCGCGGCCGGCGGCCAGATCCTGGCCGTTGATCAGCCGCAGGATGGAGGTGGCCACTTCCTTGCCGGCAGCCACCGCGTTGATGGCGATATTGGCTCCGGTTTTGACGTCGCCGCCGGCAAAGACGCCGGGCCGGCTGGTCTGGAAGGTCACCGGGTCGGTCACAATGGAGTCGGCCCGGCCAAACTCAATGCCCTCCGCCTTGGCCTTGAAAGCCTCGGTCGAAGGCAACTGGCCCAGAGAGCGGATGATGAGGTCAAACTCCTCAATCCAGAGGTCGCCGGAGGGGTCTTCCACGAAATTGCGGGGGTCTTTGTTATCCACCATCAGGGCCATTTTGGCCTTGATGCCGGTGGAGGTTTCCTCAAAGCCCTTGGGGGTGCGCAAAACTACAACGCGCACGCCCTCTTCCTCGGCCTCATGAACTTCCCAGGCCCAGGCCGGCATGATGGAGCGGCCTTCGCGGCAGGCCGCAGTCACGGTCTTGGCCCCGCAGCGAACCACCGAGCGGGCCACGTCCATGGCCACATTGCCGCCGCCCAGCACCAGCACTCTTTTGCCGGTCAGGTCAGGCTTCTGGCCGATATTGACATCCGTCAGGAACTTGCCGCAGGGGATAATTTTAGCTGAATCCTCGCCCGGCAGGCCGAGACTGAAATCCCGGCCGGCCCCGGTGGCCAGGAAGACGGCCTTGTAGCCCTGCTTAAAGAGGTCGTCTATGGTGAAATCCACGCCCAGGGTCTGGCCGAGTTTCAGCTCCGCGCCGGAATATTCGAGAATGAAATCAATCTCTTCCTGGATGATGGCCACCGGCAGACGGTAATCAGGGATGCCGAGGCGCAGAGCCCCGCCGGCCACGCCGGCCTTGTCGAAAATGGTGGATTTGACGCCATTGCGGGCCAGATGCCAGGCAGCGGTCAGACCGGCCGGGCCGGCCCCGATGATGGCCACCTTTTCCGGCCGGGGCTCGCTCTTGAGGATGGCCTCGCCGGCCGTCTTCAGATCGGCCTTGTCGGCGATCAGGCGCTTGATGTCCCGAATGGCCATGGGCGCTTCCATCTGGTTGCGCCGGCACTCGGTTTCACAGGGATGGGCGCAGACCCGGCCCAGACAGCCGGGCAGGGGCAGGACATCCAGAATAACTTCCAGAGCCTCCTGAAACCGGCCCTTGGCCGCCAGAGAGACGTAGCCGTGGGCGTTGACATGGGCCGGGCAGGTGAGGACGCAGGGGCTGACGCCTTCCTTGGTCAGGGAGTAGGAGTTGGGGTAAGCCTGAGCGTAGGATTTGAAAGTAACCGTGCGGGTATTCAAGCCTTGATTGTAGTCGCTGGGCAAATCCACCGGGCAGGCCTTGGCGCAGTCGCCGCAGGCCGTGCATTTGGAATTGTCGATATAGCGCGGTTTTTTTCTGACCTTGGCTTTGAAGCGGCCCGGTTCCCCGGTGACTTCAACCACTTCCGAGCAGGTCATGACGTCAATATTGATGTGGCCGCCCACATCATTGAGTTTGGGCGAAATTATGCACATGGCGCAGTCGTTGGTCGGGAAAACCTTGTCCAACTGGGACATACGTCCGCCGATTGCCGGATTTTTTTCAACCAAATGGACGTAATAGCCCATTTCGGCGAGGTCCAGAGAAGCCTGCATCCCGGCGATGCCGGCCCCCACAACCATAACCGCGCCTGTCTTTTTCGAATCATTAGCCATAGCGCTCACCTTCTTCTATACGATATTGCATATGCAACTTTGTGATCCGGCCCTGCGGAGGATAAAAAACCAACAGCCGGCCAAGCCGAACCGATTTAAACCACCTGTCAGATTATCTTGAGTGTTCGCATTATAGACAAAGTGGAGCGTAAAGTCAACTCTCTATTGGGAAATGGCGGCGGCGAATTTGGGTGAAGAACACCAGAGCCAGCAGCGCCAGTCCGGGGCTGCTGAACAGCCATTTGGCCGGGCGGGGGGCGGCGACTTCAATGCCGAGCACCTCGGTGGGGTCGTCCATATTGACGCCCAATTTCTCCAGACGGCTGTTGATCAGCACATCGTCAATCATCAGCCTGTCGCCGTCCCAGCCCAGGACAACTCCGCCGCTTTTCAGGCGGTCTTCGGCCGTGTCCCCCGTAAACGGCAAAACCACGACCTGATCTTTGGCGTGGCCGTCATAAAATTCCGTGAGTAAGCGCAACCGGAGCTCCTCCCCCGGCTCCAGAGCTTTGACGGTCTCCAGCACCCGGGGCGACGGCAGTTCCCGGTAGGGCGGGAACAAGCGATCCTGGGGAATATCCGGGCGGAATAAAAAGACCATGGCCGCCAGCAGCAGAATCACCTCCCACCAGCGCGTTCGGGTGAGCAGGTAACGCTGGGTCGCGCTGGCAAAGGCCAGGCAGGCCAGAGCCGAGGTGACCAGCACCCAGAGGAAGTGAAACGGGCTCTGGATGCCGATGAGCAGAATTTCCTGATTATAGAGAAAGACAAAGGGCAGCACCGCCGTGCGCAATTCATAGATGAAGCCCTGAACCCCGGTTTTGAACGGATCGCCGCCGGAGATGCCCGAAGCGGCAAAGGCCGCCAGAGCCACCGGCGGCGTGGCGTCGGCCATGACCCCGAAATAGAGGCAGAAGAGATGCACGGCCAGCAGAGGGACGCCCAGGCCGTGGGCGGCGGAAATGTTATAAATAACCGGGGCCAGCAAAGTCGAGACGATGATGTAGTTGGCCGTAGTCGGCAGACCCATGCCGAGGATGATGGACAAGATGGCCGTCATGACCAGCACGGCGGGCAGATAACCGCCGGACACGGTTTCCACTACTGCAGCCAGAACCTGGCCCAGCCCGGTCAGGCTGACCGCCCCGACTACGATACCGGCGCTGGCGGTGGCCAGGCCGATGCCGACCATATTGCGGGCCCCGCTCACCAGACTGTCAAACAGCCTGCCAGCGGCCTCCTGAAAAGCCGGGCCCATCGGACGCCGGCGCCTCCAGGCGGTGAAAGGGCCCTGGGTCAGAATAATTAAACCCATGAGGAGGCAGGCATAATAGGCAGCCAGGCCCGGCGACATTTCAAAAACCATCAGGCCCCAGACCAGCGTGGCGATGGGCAACAGGAAATATAAGCCGGAAAACAGAATCGGGGCCACAGCCGGCAGGCGCATCAGGGCCTCCGAATCGCCTTCGGGGAGCTCGGGGAATTGCAGGGAGAGCAAGAGCAGACTGAGGTAGCCGGCGGCCAGGAGCAGACTGAACACGATCCAGGCCGAGGAGCCGAACACCTGCGGAATCCAGGCGGTCAGGTGATAGAGGCCGCCCATGACCATAGCCATTGAGGAAATGATCAGCCCAAAGTGAAACAGACGGGCCGCCGAGGGCCGGTGGGGGCGGGGCCGGCCTTCCATGCCCAGTTTGCAGGCTTCGATATGGACGATGTAAAGCAGGGAACCGTAGGCTAGAATGGCCGGGATAAAGGCGTGCCTGATGATCTGCGAATAGGGTATATTAATGTATTCGGCCATGAGAAAGGCGGCCGCGCCCATGACCGGCGGCATGATCTGGCCGTTGGAGCCGGCGGCCACTTCCACGCCGCCGGCTTTTTCAGCGGAAAACCCGACCTTTTTCATCAACATGATCGTCACCGGCCCGCAGGTGAGGACGTTGGCGATGGACGAGCCGGAAATCAAGCCATGCAGGCCCGAGGCCACCACCGCCGCCTTGGCCGGGCCGCCCCGCAGGTGGCCCAGCAGGGCGAAGGACAGGGCCGTCAGATAGTTGCCGGCCCCGGCTTTATCCAGCATGGCCCCGAAAAGAACATACAAAAACACAAAGCTGGTGGAGACCCCCAGAGGCACGCCAAACACGCCCTCCTGGGTCAGCCAGAACTGGGAGGCGGCCCGGGACAGGGAGGCGCCCCGATGGGCGATCAGATCCGGGGCATAAGGCCCGGCGAAAACGTAAATGATAAAAATGACGGCCACGCAGGTCATCGGCAGACCCATGACCCGGCGGGTGGCCTCCAACAGCAGGAGCATGCCGGCGCAGGAGATGATGATATCCTCTCGGGTGGGAAGGCCGGGCCGGCGGGCCAGCTGTTCCTGGAACAGATACAGGTAGCCGACGCTAAACGCGGCCACTAGGGCCATAATCCAGTCGGGGGCCGGGATATAGCGGCGGGGGCTGCTCTTCAGCATGGGGAAACCCAGAAAGGCCAGAAAAATCGCGAAACTGAGATGCAACGAGCGGGCGGCCGTGTCGTTCAGCACACCTATCCCCAGGGTATAGGGCAGGGGGGAGGTTATCCAGAGTTGAAACAGGGACCAGGCGACCGGGACAGCGATTAACAGTAGATGGGCGAAGCCGGCCGGCTGCCGCCGGCCGGTCTCCTCCACCAGCAGCTCCTCCACCAGGTCGGGCCGGGCGATGTCGGTTGTCTCGGACATCAGGCGGCCAGGTCTATTTCAGGAGACCGGCTTCTTTGAAATATTTGAGGGCGCCGGGATGATAGGGCGCGGAGTTGCCCTCCAGCATATTTTCCGGCGTCAGGCCCTCCAGAGCCGGATGCAGTTTTTTAAACTCATCGAGGTTGGTGAAAACGGCTTTGGTGATCTCATAAGCCATGTCTTCGGACAGGCTGGCGCTGGTCAGCAGAGTGGCCCGCGGGCCGAAGGTTTTCACATCCTGGTCAGTGCCTTTATACATCCCGCCCGGAATGACGGCCTCGGGATAGAAGGCGTTCTTTTTCATGAAGGCGCTGACCTTGGGGCCGGTCACCGGCGCCACATGAGAACCGCAGGTGTTGGCCGCCTCCTGAATAGAGCCGTTGGGATGGCCCACGACATAGACGTAGGCGTCAATTTTGTTGTCGCACAGGGCCCCGGCCATTTCAGCGGGCTTGAGGTCGGTGGCCAGCTTGTAGGTGGACGGGGTCCAGCCATATTCCTTCATCAGCAGTTCCAGAGTGTTGCGGTTGCCAGAACCAGGATCGCCCAGGTTCATGCGCTTGCCGGGCAGGTCATCAAAAGTCCTGATGCCGGCATCGTCCCTGACCACCAGGGTGAAGGCCTCGGATTGCAGAGAAAAGAGGGCGCGCAGGTCTTTGTCCGGCCCGGCCTCTTTAAACTGTTCCGTGCCGGTGAAGGCGTAATGCTGAGTGTCGGACTGAACGATGCCCAGAGACAGGTCTCCGGAGCGGATGGCGTTGACATTGAACACCGAAGCGCCGGTGGATTCAACCGTGCAGCGGATGTTGTGCTCCTTGGCCCGGCGGCCTTTATCCACCAGGCGGCAGATGGCCCCGCCCACGGGATAATACACGCCGGTCACGCCGCCGGTGCCCAGAGTGACGAATTCCTGGGCGGCCGGCGCGGCCTGAGCGGGCGGGAGGCCCGGCAGGGCCAGCAGCGCCCCGAGGGCCAGCGCCCCCACCACATGTTTGAGGGTAAAGCTTTTAACCATAATTCATCTCCTTTCCTCTCCTTTTGGAATAATAAAATGTGATTTTGGGGCAGGATAGCAGAATCGGATCAATTTTCCAACTGTTTTCCGCTGAATCACTTTTGTTTTCCCGCCAGGGTGATAAACCTTCGCCCGGCCAGCCAGCAGGTTAACCCCAAAAGGCCGGCGGCCAGGAGTCCGGGGCTGAATTGGCCGGTGTGCTCCCGGACGTGGCCAAGAACCAGGATCAGGCCCATATTGAATAAATTGCCGATCATATTCATCACCCCCATGGCCGTGGCCGCGTAGCCGCCCCCGGCCGAGGCGGCCAGGGTGAAGATGCCCCCGTAGGTGGAACCGCAGGCCAGAGCCATCAGCAGGGCCGCAGCCAGGGCCAGGCCGGCCCCCCCGGCCAGGCCCAATACAATATATAGAAGACAGATCAGCAAAACAGCTCCATTGACCAGCCGGTCGCGGGAGACCCAAGCCAGAAGCTGGCCGCCAAAAGCCCGGCCGGCCGTCCCCAGGAGCAGGAGGGCCACGGCGGCGGTGGCCCAGGCCCGGGGGTCGCCCCGGCCATCCAGGTCGGCCAGGATGGAGGGCAGCCAGGAGCCGAGGTTGCTTAAAGAGCCATAGGAGAGGCCGTGAAAGATGCCCAGGAACCAGATGGGGCGGGAGGTGAGAATTTTAAAGGCGGCGCCTTTGAGCTCCCCGGCCGGCCGGCCGGCCGGGGGCGCCTGGAGCGCGGCCCGGGGCAAAAAGAAGGCCGCGACCAGGGCGGCCAGCAAAAAGGCGACGCTCACCAGATAGGAGTAGGGCCAGGCCTCCTCCCCCAGATGGGGCAGGATGAGATAGGGCAGGACAAAGCCGAAACTGAAGCCGGCCCCCTGAAAACCCTGGATCGCCACCACTTTGTCGGCCGGGGCCAGGGTAATCATGACTTTGATCAGAGCCAGAAAGGCCAGGCTGGTGCCCACCCCCAGGACAAAGCGGAGGCTGGTGGCCAAAATCAGGCTGTGGGGGTTGATAAAGGGGAGGATGTTGGCCGCCAGAGCGATGACCAGCCCGGCCACCAGCACCCGCCAGGGGCTGTAGCGGTCGGAAATGAGGCCGGCCGGGAGCTGCATCAGGGAATGAGTCCAAAACAGACCGCTCAGGAGCCAGGCCAGGCCGTCATAGCTCACCCCCAGGAGGGCCATGAACTGGGGGTTTAAAGGCGGAATGCACATAAAGGTAAACCCCAGGCCCATGCTGACCAGGACGGGATACCAAATATATATTTTCATGGTGAAATCCGGGCGGCCTTTTTTGCTTTGCCGGAATCAATATTAAACTCACGGCTGGATAAAGTTAAAATAGACATATCGCACCTGTCTTTCAATATGACAAAGCTGGAACCATGTAGATATGTTACTACATGGTTCCAGGTTTTACAATAAAAGAAGCCCCGGAACTTTCAGCCGGCCCAAACCAGACGGGGGGTATGTCAAACTAATATTTTAAAGCCCTATGGGTGAAATCGTATCAGAAACACCACCATACCATCATAGCTGTAATGAAAGAACCCAGCAGAAAGCAATAAACCGTCATAAAGGCGGGAATACAGAGAAAACAAAAAATTGCCGCCATAGATACAGAATTTGTAAAGCCATTTTTATGCCAATTCGGGGCTATTTAAAATGCAATCGCCCTGGCCGTCAAGACCCGTAATGACCAAAGGTGTAGGTCACAAATGTAGGTCTATGGGCCATTTGCTAATCCGCAATCCAAAAAAGGTGAAGATGTTTTGAGGAGGTTGTGCCAAAAGCATGAATAAAGGGCTTGCGGCCCCATAAAATATCTGCCCTAAAATTTGTGTTGACTTTTAATCCTGAAATCCACTTGCAGAGATATCCGCTGGGGGTTTTGTAATAACGTCAATATTAGGAATTAGGTAACCGTTCACGCTGGGTCAATAATGCCATATTACTGATGCGCACGCAAGTGCAAAGCGCTACGGATCGACAGCCAAAAGAAAGCTGAATCTAACCCGAATTAAGGCTACAAGTTG
>JAISJK010000133.1 GCA_031261565.1 Candidatus Adiutrix sp.
AAGCTATCTCTCAACTTGCCGCAAAAATAATATCCAACCTTCCGAGGCCCTCAATCTTCTCTTCGATGGAAAATTGCCAGATTTTATCTACGCATAGAATTATCCGGCTGAATAGTTACGAATTATCATCCCGGTGTCTTTGTCGAGCTCATACTTGGTTTTGCCGCCCTTTGAGATTTCGATAACCGCGACAAAGTCCTCGCTCTGGATTCTGTTGGGTGAAATGCCATGCCAAATGTTCATAACGGTCAATCCTTTCAGTTTAGGCATTGTATCACAGGCGGGCGGCAATTGCCAAAGGCCCGGCCAAAGGCCAAAGCGGCCGCTGGCCCCAGGGCGGTCTTGGTGGTATAATCAAGCCCATCGACCGCGATAGATAACGGGAGGGCGGGGGCCGTGACTTATAATTTTAAAAAATATCTTGAAAAGGCTATCACCGCTGCGGCGGGAACTGCTGAAAAGCTGATGACGGCCAACCTGAAAGTGGCCGTTACGGGTTTGGCCTCATCCGGCAAAAGCGTGTTTATTCTATCCCTGCTTCAGCATCTCAGGTATTTCGATGAGCATCGCTTCAATATCCAAAAGGGGGGAACCACCCTCAAAATTCAGGATTTCCAGGAGTTGCCTGTTCCGGCCGGCTTTGAAAAGTTCCCGCTTAACGCCATGCGCGCCCGTATCCTCGCGGCCCAGGAATGCAAATGGCCCCACAAGACCAGAGACTCCTATCGCTACCGGGCCTCGTTCAAATACACCGGCAAGCTGAGGTTCAATGATAAAATAGAGATCGATCTGCTGGATTTCCCCGGGGATCGGCTGGCCGATGTCGATGTGGCCCGCTATGATAATTACGCCGCCTGGTCTGACCGCCTCATTGAAATATTGACCGGTGATGAAACGACTGAACTATACGCAGCCGATAACGCTGATAGGGAAAAAATCAAAGTAAAACGCCTTGTTGAGCTTTATCTGGCTAAAGTAAGGGCCCTGGACGCCCCGCCGGGCTGGCTGGCGGCCTACAAAGAAATGATGACCTTATTCCTGCATAATTTCAGTCACTTCATCACTCCATCCAGTTTCGCGCTGGATTGTGAAAATCTATCCGTGTTTTCGGCCCAAGATAGTCAGAATCAGGGTCGTGACCGAGTATGTGGATTATCCGGCCGCGAATTTGCGCCCCTGCCGCCGGATGTCAGAGCCAAATATCCGGCTCTGGCAGCTGAATGGGCCGACAACTACGCGGTCTATCGTGACCAGGTCGTGCTAAGATTATTCAACTATTTAAATGAATGCGGCCAGTTGATTTTGATGGTGGATATTCCCTTCACTCTGGCTGGCGGAGTCCAGCGTTACAATGCTTTAATATCCCTTCTGGAGTCCTGGGCTCAGATACTTAAACCATCTAAATGGTATAACCCTTTCACCCATTTAAAAAAATTCGCTATCGTGGGCACCAAAAAAGATTTAACTGTCCACGAAGATGAAGACAATATGAAGTCCCTCCTTAACCAGATTCAAAAGATTGTGGAGAATAAGCAGCCGAATATCAAGTGCGCCTCATTTTGCGTGTCAGCTTGGGTCAGCACGGAAGAAATAGAAGGCCAGCGGCAGCTAAAAGGTCGGCGCGCCAAATATAAGCCCGGGGAAACAGCGACTTTAGACGCGGAGGGCTATGACGTCTGGCCGGTCAACCCGCCAGTTCCCTGGGAATGGCCGGACAACTGGGAGGCCGGGAGTTTCAGCTACCCGCGCACCCTGCCCAGCCCCCTTTTAAACGCAGCCAAACCCCCGAAGCAATCCGGGATGCCGGATGTATTCCGTTTTATCGTTGATTAACCCGTATAGAGGTGATTAAAATGTCTGAAGCCGTGTTAAACAATTACCCCGACGATGATGAATACGATGGGGGTTGCCCGGATTTCGCCCCCATAGAAGCCAAATCTCCACCAGCCGCGTCGAGCATATCTGAAAAGTCCGCCCCGGCCAGGCGTTCCCTAATAGTCGAAACAGTGGTGGAGATCCATCGTGAAGACGAGTGCGTGGTGAATATCCCCGATTTTCCGCCCCTAACCGAGGCCCATATTCGGCCGGCAGATCCAAGGAGTCGGCCGAGCTGGCCTGATGACGGGCCGAATCCCAGGGCCAGATATGACCAGTTGCGGCTTAACTGGATATTTTTAGGCGCCTTGGCGATCGTAACGGCCTTTTTCGGATTCTACCTGTTTGCCCAGACCATCAACACCGTGGCCCTGGCTCAAACAATGCCGACCTGGGGGAAGATGCTGTTTTTGCCTCCGCTGGCCTTGTGCGGCATGGTCGTTATTGCCGTTTTGATCGCTTTCGTCTGGTCCTGGTATCGGTTAAACAGCTTTATCCAGGTAAATTTAGCCGAGATTAACCAGTTGGCCACGCGGCGTCAGACCCGCCAGGAGGCTTTCCACCACTCCAAAGAAGCCCAAAAACGACTTCGGGCTTACTTGGAGAGCTACCCCATACCCTCGGCGGATGACCCCCAAAGCTCCCTAAGCCGCGAGAATATCGCCAATTTGGTCAAAACAAGAAATCGGCTGCTGGCCGAAACCACCGATGCCGGAAGCTGGATCGACAAATTCAGCGGCGAGTTCCTGGGGCTTCTGGATGCCATTGCCTACTCCGGGATTAAACAACAGGCGCTTAAAGCCGGGGTGGCCGCGATGGCTTCGCCCCTGCCCCTGCTGGATTCCTTTCTTATTCTTGGTCTGTCATTGGATATGTTGCGGCAATTGTGCAAGATCTATAATATTCGCGTCGGAGGGCTGGCTCTGCCCATTCTTTTGACCAAAGTAATTCGTAACGCCTTTATCGCCGACATTTCCATGCAGGTTACGGAAGAGGCCGCCCATTACCTCAGCGAAGAGCTGGGCAGCAGCTTATTAAGCTGGGTGGGGCCCAAGCTGGCTGAAGGCAGCATCAACGGCATTTTCATGCTCAGGCTTGGCCGTTCCACCCAGCGGCTGCTTCGGCCGGTGGCCGGCACCCACAGTTGAACGGAAGGCATAAGGGGGAGGGAAGATGGCTAAAAAGAAGCCGACCCAGGAGGAGTTCCCGCTGGAGCGGGCTTTCACTTTCGTTGAATCAGGCCCGGTCATTTTAGTTTCCACCTGGCGCAGGCGCAAGCGCAACCTCATGACCGTCAGTTGCCACGCCTCCCTCGGCTTTGAGCCCACTATTGGCCTGGTCTTGGGGCCCTGGAATCACAGCTATGATGCTCTGGTGGAAACCGGCGAGTGCGTCATCGCCATTCCGCCGGCCAGTTTGATGGAGGCTGTGGTGGAAATAGGCAACTGCTCGGGCGCTGAGGTTGACAAGTTCAAGAGATTCGGCCTGACCCCGCTCCCGGCCTCTGAAGTGAAAGCGCCGCTGGTCGCTGAATGTCTGCGCAATCTTGAATGCCGGGTGGTCGATCGGGAGATGGCCTCCCGCCATCTGTTTATCCTTGAGGGCGTCAAAGCCTGGCATAATCCGCTGCTCCCGGATCAGCGCACTTTCCACGCCAACGGAGACGGAACTTTTGTGATTGATGGCGAAACCATAAACCTGCGCCATAAAATGACCAAGTGGCAAGACTGCATCTAAGTTGGGTCAAGAATCATTGCGGGGCGCCTTTCGGCCCTGATGCCAGCGCCAAGCCGTGGTCACAATGGTGGTCAGGTCAGCCAGGGATGGTTGCCAGCCCAGCTCGGAGATAGCCCTGGCCGCGCTGCCCACCAGAATCGGCGGGTCGCCGGGCCGCCGGGCCGAGATGACCGCCCGGATGGCCCGCCCGGTCACTTTTTCGGCGCACTCAATGACCTCCCGGACGGAATACCCCTGGCCATTGCCCAGATTAAAAGCCGCGCTGGCCTGATTTTGCAGGAGATATTCCAGGGCCAGGATATGGGCCTCAGCCAGATCGCTGACATGAATATAATCGCGCACGCAGGTGCCATCCGGGGTGTCGTAATCATCGCCAAAAATGCTCAGGGCCGCCCGGCGGCCGGCGGCGACCTCCAGAATAATGGGGATCAGGTGGGTCTCGGGCTGATGATCTTCGCCTATTTCACCGCCAGGGTCGGCCCCGGCGGCGTTAAAATAGCGCAGGGCCACATACCGAAGCTGGTAAGCCGCCGCAAAATCGCTCAAAATCCTCTCCACCATCAGCTTGGTCTGGCCATAGGGGTTGACCGGGGCTTGCCGGTGATCCTCGGCGAGGGGCACGGAGAGGGGCAGACCATAGGTGGCCGCGCTGGAAGAAAAAATAAAATAGCGGCAGTCAAATTCTCGCATGATATTCAGGAGATTAAGAGTCGCGGCCACATTGTTGGCATAATATTTGTCCGGGGCGGCCATTGACTCCCCCACCGAAGTCAGGCCGGCGAAGTGCATGACCGCCTCTATCCGGTAATGCTGGAAAATGAGCCGGAGCTGAGAGGGGTCAGCCAGCTCGCCCAGGGCGAAATCGCCCCACTTGACGGCCTCTCGGTGGCCGTTCAGGAGATTGTCATAGACGACCGTGGGGTAGCCGCGCCGGGCCAGCCCCTGGTTGACGTGGCTGCCTATGTAGCCGGCGCCGCCGACCACCAGCACTGTTGGCTTCATGGGATCCATCCAAAATTGTTGGGCACCTCTTTCCCGCAACTGTTGTCGCGCCATGTTCCCATTATATTTTTTACCCCGGCAGTTTAATTTTGAAAGAATACCACACCGGGAAAAGCGGGGCAACCGCATATTCAATTTATCAATTTTAATACGTTTGACGTCTAGCGTATTAAAGTTATCATAGACGGCCGCGCCGTGCGCTTTTACAAGTAGAAAAGCCGGCGGGCTGTTTTTAAGGCTTTCAGGGGGTGCCCGAGATGGTGCTCGGCCAGTTTTTCAAAGAAAAGCTCGGCCTCGGCCAGATCGCCTGGGGAGAGAGGCGGGAGAGGCTGGCCGGCTGGCCGGGGCGTCAGGCGGAACAGCAGATTTTTGGACACCGGGCGGCTGCGGGGCGTCCTGGAGGCCAGGCAGTCGGGGCAGTAAAGCCCGCCGGCGGCCGGATCCCAGTGCCAGCCGGCGGCCACTGTCGGGGCGGCCCCACAGACCAGACAACCTGACAGGCGGGGGCCGAAACCGGCCAGCTCCAGGTATTTTAAAGCGAAATCAAGGGAGACCAGCCGGGCCATCCGCTCGTCAGTAACCAGGGCCAGACGGCCCAGGTGGCGCACCAGCAGGTTAAAGCTGGCCTCGGCCGGGTTGCCGGGGGCTTCAAAGCCCCGCACCAGCTCCAGGGCAAAGGCGGCCAGACACTGAGATACCGGGTCAGGGGTCAGGCGGCGAGCTTTGGGGTTTTCCTCGCCGTTTTCCACAAAGGCTAGCGTGGAGGTGGGCTTGATGGTAAAATCATACCAGGCGCTGACCCCCGGGGACAATAACCCGCCGCCAAAGCGCCGGAGGCTGCGCCGGCCATAGCGGGCCATGGCGCTGACCAGGCCCAGCTCGCGGGTCAAAAATGTTATAATCAGGTCGGCCTCGCCGTAATTAGCCCTGGCCAGCACCACTGCGGCCAGTCTCCGCTGCCCGCCCCGACTTCCTCCGCCCACCCCGGCCTCCGTTATTCCCTAAAAATAGGTTGAAAAAAAACGCGAATTGTCGTAAAACTTTCAGGTTAGACTTAATTTTTATAAGAGAGGCTGTTTTGGGTAATTTTTCCAGAAATCTTTTGGTCTGGACCATGATAATCATCACCGTCATTGGGGTGATGAATTTCTTCAAGCCGGTGGAAGCCCACGACCGGAAAACTTATTCCGATGTCTGGCAGGCTATCTCCGATAACCGGGTGACCAAGGCCTCTCTGACCGACACGGAAATTGTAGCGCAACTCAATGACGGTAGCAAGTGGATAGCCAGTTACAGCCGATTTGACCCAGATTTACTGCCTTTTTTGCGGCAGCAGGGGGTGGTCATTGATATTGTCCCTCAGGCCTCGTCCTTCTGGATGAGCATGGGCTCGGCCCTCCTGCAAATACTTTTTCTGGTGGCCATCTGGATGTTTTTCATGCGCCAGATGCAGGGCGGCGGCAAGGCCATGACTTTCGCCAAGAGCCGGGCCCGGCTCCTCTCCGAGGATCAAAAGCGGGTCACTTTCGCGGATGTGGCCGGCATTGACGAGGCCAAGGCCGAGCTCTCCGAAATCGTGGATTTCCTGCGGGAGCCCAAAAAATTTGTGCGCCTGGGGGGCCGTATTCCCAAGGGCGTCCTGCTGATGGGCTCGCCGGGCACCGGCAAAACCCTCCTGGCCCGGGCCATTGCCGGGGAGGCCGGGGTGCCTTTCTTTTCCATCAGCGGCTCTGATTTTGTGGAAATGTTTGTGGGCGTCGGCGCTTCCCGGGTGCGGGATATGTTTCTCCAGGGCAAAAAAGCCGCGCCCTGCATCATGTTTATTGATGAAATTGACGCGGTGGGCCGTCACCGGGGGGCCGGCCTGGGGGGCGGCCACGATGAGCGGGAGCAGACCCTCAACCAGCTTTTGGTGGAGATGGATGGCTTCGAGCCCAATGACGGCCTGATCCTGATCGCCGCCACCAACCGCCCTGACGTGCTGGATCCGGCCCTCCTGCGGCCGGGCCGGTTTGACCGGCAGGTGGTGGTGCCGGTGCCTGACCTCAAGGGGCGGGAGCAGATTCTGGTGGTTCACAGCCGCCGGGTGCCCATGGCCCCGGACGTAAATTTGTCGGTGGTGGCCCGGGGGACGCCCGGTTTTTCAGGGGCCGACCTGGAAAACCTCATCAATGAGGCCGCTCTCCTGGCCGCCCGGAGCGACAAGGATAAAGTGGAGGCGGCCGACCTGGACGCGGCCCGGGACAAGATGATGATGGGCGTCGAGCGCAAGAGCATGATGATGAGCGAGGAGGAAAAGCGCACCATCGCCTGGCACGAGGCCGGCCATACTCTTATTTCGGTGCTGTCGCCCGGCCTGGATCCGCTGCACAAGGTCAGTATTATTCCCC
This sequence comes from Candidatus Adiutrix sp., assembly GCA_031261565.1. Taxonomy (GTDB): domain Bacteria; phylum Desulfobacterota; class Desulfarculia; order Adiutricales; family Adiutricaceae; genus Adiutrix. The sequence continues at coordinate 7,005 of JAISJK010000133.1, forward strand.
GGGGGCGGGCTCTGGGGGTGACCGTCTCGCTCCCGGCCGAGGATAAATACATCTATGGCCGCGATTATTTCAAAGCCCGGCTGGTCATGATGCTGGGCGGCCGGGTAGCTGAGGAAGTGGCCTTAAACCAGATGACCACCGGGGCCGGCAATGATATTGAGCGGGCCACCGACCTGGCCCGCAACATGGTCTGCAAGTATGGCATGAGCGAGGCCATGGGCCCCCAAGCCTTTGGCAAGAAGGAAGAACAGATTTTTCTGGGCCGGGAAATAGCCCAGCACAGCGACTATTCCGAGGCTACCGCCCAGCGCATTGACCAGGAGGTTTCCGACCTGATGCGGCAGGCCCACCAACAGGCCACGGCCATTATCACCAAACACCGGGACAGCCTGAAGGGTCTGGCTGAGCGGTTATTGGAGAAAGAAACCATTGACGCCGAAGAGGTCATGGATGTGTGCGCCGAGGCCATGAAGGCCGAAGGCATTGAACGCCCGGCCAAACCTGAGCCGGGCCCAACTGAACAGAAGGCGGAATCCACCAAGGAGCAATCTTCAGATGAGCAGTCTTCAGACGGGCAGTCTTCAGCCGGAAAGCCGGATGACCGGGGGGGCCAAGCCTGATTTCCTGACCTGGAAAACCACGGCCGGCCAGTGGGCGCTTGATTTCAGCCGCCCTCTGATCATGAGCATTATCAACCTGACCCCGGATTCCTTTTCCGATGGCGGGCGTTTCGCTCACCCGGAGGAGGCCGTCTTGGCCGCCCTGGCCGAGGAGGCCGACGGGGCGGATATCTTCGATTTAGGCGCGGAATCCACCCGGCCCGGCTCAGCCCGGGTCACCCCGGAGGAGGAATGGGCCCGGCTGGCCCCGGTGCTGGCCTCCTTGACCCGGAAAAGCCGTCAGCCTATTTCCATCGACACCTATCGGGCCGAGGTGGCCGAAAAAGCCCTGAAGGCCGGCGCGGCCATTTTGAATGACATCTACGCCGGGCTCAAAGCCCCCCGGATGCTGGATCTGGCCGCTGAATACGGGGTGCCGATTATTCTGATGCACATGAAGGGCGAGCCCCAGACCATGCAGCTTGACCCCCGTTATGATGATGTGGTCGCGGAAGTGCATGATTTCCTGGCCGGGCGGGCCGAAGCGGCCCAGGCGGCCGGGGTGCCCCGCGAGCGCATTATTCTGGATCCGGGTCTGGGCTTCGGTAAAAATATGGCTCACAACCTGAGCCTCCTCAAGCATTTTGACCAGGCTGTGCCCCGAGGTTACCGCCGCCTGATGGCCCTGTCGCGCAAGAATTTTTTAGGCCGGATCATGAACGGAGCCCCGCCTCTGGAGCGGGACGGGCTCACCGCCGTGGCCGACGGCCTGGCCATGTTGCAGGGGGCCGATATTGTGCGGGTGCACCGGGCCGGCCCCAACCGCGATGCGGCCGCTCTGATCCGGGCTATTCTCACTGCTGACTGAAGATTGAAAGGGTCGCGGCTTGTTCTCCAACCTATCCATAGACGTAGCCGTCAAAGCCATGCGCTGGCAGGATTACGCCGACATTATCCTGGTCGGCGTCATGATCTACTATGTCCTGCGGCTCTTGCGGGGCACCCGTAGCGGCCAGGTGCTCCTGGGCCTGGGGCTGGTCATGGGGGCCTATTATCTGGCCACCAAGTTCGAGTTCCTGACTCTGCGCTTCATTATCGCCTACTTCGCCAACAACCTGATTGTGGTGCTGGTGGTTATTTTCGCCTCGGATATGCGGCGGGGCCTGGCCCGCATGGCCCGCTTCTCCTTCACCAAAGCCAACCCCCAGTTGGTGGACGCGGTTAACGAAGTGGTGCGGGCCTCATTCTTTATGGCTGAAAAACGCATCGGGGCCCTGATCGCCTTTGAGCGCGGCGTGACTTTGGGCGAGTATGTGGAGGCCGGGGCGGTCATTAACGGCCTAGTTTCCGACCGGCTACTCCTGGCTCTTTTTCACACCTCTTCGCCCATCCACGATGGGGCGGTTATTATTCAGGAAGGGCGGCTGGCCGCCGCCGGCTGTTTCCTGCCACTTTTGCCTTCGGAAGACAATGTCAGCCGGTTTTTCGGCACCCGGCACCGGGCGGCCATCGGCCTCTCCCGGGAGACCGATGCCCTGGTGGTGGTGGTTTCCGAGGAGCGTGGCCTGGTCTCCCTGGTCAGTGACGGCGAAGTGGTGGTCATGATGGGGGCGGCCAATCTGCGGGATCGGCTGTTGGCCAAGCTGAACCTGACGCCAAAAAAGGACAGGAAGAAAGCGAAAGGCGGTTCCGGTGCGCGGTAAGGTTTTGCGAAATCAAATATGGTCCATTACCATCTCCCTGGCCCTGTCTTTTTTTCTGTGGCTGGCCCTGGCCGGGCATAACACCAGCACCATCAGCCTGTCGTTGCCCCTGGAATTGACCAACTTGCCCGAAACTCTGGCCAGAAAGAGCAATGTCCCGGAGGCTATCACCGTGCAGATCCAGGCCAACGCCGCTCAACGCCGCTTTCTGGATGACTTTCAACTGTCGGTCAAGATAAATGTGGCCTCGGCCCGGGAGGGCCACAACACCTTTCCCGTTGTGCCTGATCTGCTGGCTTTGCCCCGGGGCGTCCAGATTCAGGACATCAACCCGGCGGTGGTAGAATTTGAGGCGGTTAAAATTGCCCATAAGATTGTCCCCCTGGAACCCAGGACTTACGGCCATGTGCAGGAGGGGTTCAGGTTAAAGGCGGTGACCACCGATCCAGACATGGTCAATATCACCGGGCCCCTGGAGCTACTGCAACCCATCCACGAGCTGGCCACCACCCAGATTTCCCTGGAGGGGCTGAGCGGCACCACCACTATCCTGGTCACTCCGGTGCTGACCGACCTGGATCCCAGCCTGGATGTCACGCCGCGAGAGATCAAAGTCACTATTGAGGTTGTGGAACAGACTCTGGAGCATACTTTCTCCAATCTGCCCATTGGGGTTGAGTTCAAAGGCGGGGTGAAGCATCCCGCCCTGCTGAACCTGTATCCGGATCGGGCTGAAATAGAAGTTTCCTGGCCTATTTCCCGAACCAGACCGGTCACCGCCGCCGATATTCAAGTCCGGGTTCCAGCGGTGGCTGAGGATAAACTTCTCCAGAGCGGACAACTGACCCTGCCGGTGACGGCGGTGGTTCCCAACGGGGTGACCCTGATTTCCATCAAGCCGCCCCAGGTCACGGTGACCTTGAAAGAGCCGAAATGAAAGCTGGCTCGCGGCGTCTTTTCGGCACCGATGGTATCCGGGGAGTGGTCAATCTATTCCCCATGACCGCCGAATTCGCCCTGAATCTGGGCCGGGCGGTGGCTCACCTGCTCAACCAAAAGGGTCTCAGCCGACGGCCCAAGGTGGTGGTGGGCAAAGACACCCGCCTGTCCGGCTACCTGCTGGAGGAGGCTTTTTCCAGCGGCCTCCTCAGCCAGGGGGCCGATGTTTTTCTGGCCGGCCCCCTGCCCACCCCGGGCATCGCCTTTCTGACCGCCAGCCTGAGGGCCGATGCCGGCGTGGTCATCAGCGCCTCCCACAACCCCTATCAGGACAACGGGATTAAAATCTTCGCCGGCGACGGCTTCAAGTTGCCCGATGAGGTGGAGGCCAGCCTAGAGGAGTATCTGGATCCGGCTCTGCTGGATCGCCACCGGCCCCGGGCCGAGGGCGTGGGCCGGGCCGACCGCATTGACGATGCGGTCGGGCGCTATGTGGTCTATCTGAAAAGCACTTTTCCCCGGGCCATGACCCTGGAAGGTCTGACCCTGGCCCTTGATTGCGCCCACGGCGCGGCTTACCGCACCGCCCCCATGGTTTTTGAGGAGCTGGGGGCCAAAGTTCATCTCTTCGGGGCCCGGCCGGACGGAGTCAACATCAATCTAGGAGTCGGCTCCCTCCACCCGGAATTGTGCGCCAAACAGGTCAAGGCCCACGGGGCCGACCTGGGCCTGGCCCTGGACGGCGATGCCGACCGGGTTATATTTATTGATGGCCGAGGCCAGACCGTGGACGGCGACCAGATCATGCACATCTGCGCCACCAGGCTGAAGCGCTACGGCCGACTCAACCATGAGACCATGGCCGCCACCATCATGAGCAACATGGGCCTGGAAATAGCTTTAAACGAAGCCGGCATCAATCTGGTGCGCACCCAGGTGGGGGATCGCTATGTGGTGGAGCGGATGCGCCAGGACGGCCTCAATTTCGGAGGCGAGCAGTCCGGCCATCTTATTTTTCTGGACTACGGCACCACTGGCGATGGCATCCTGGCCGCTCTGCAGACCCTGGTGGCCATGAAAGAGGAGGGGCTGGCCCTGGCCGATCTGGCCCGGCGGATGACTCCCCTGCCCCAGGTGCTTCTGAATGTCCAGGCGGCCCGCCCCCGGGAAGCGGATTTGAACCCGTCCATCGCCGGCCAGGTGGAGAAAGTGGCCGCCCATCTGGGCCGCCGGGGCCGCATAGTGCTCCGGCCCTCCGGGACTGAGCCGGTGGTCAGGATCATGCTTGAGGGTGATAATTATGAAGAAATCACCCGGCTGGCCGAGGAGACGGCCGAGCTGGTGGGCCGGGAGTTAAGTTAAAAATGCTGTTTACCATGGATGTGGGCAACACCAACATTAACTGCGGCCTGTGGCAGGGCGATGAGTTGCGGGCCGACTGGCGGCTGTCCACTCGCCGGGAATCGACCCTGGATGAGCTGGGGCTGGCCATTGGCGGCTTATTCGCCTCCAGCGGCTACAGCTTTGACCTGGTCAGCGGCTTTATCATCTCCAGCGTGGTGCCGCCCATGCGCCCGGCCCTGGAGCGTTTTGGCGCCAAATACGTCAAACTGCGGCCCATCTTTCTGGAGGCCCACAAGCAGACCCTGATGCCCCTGTGCTACACCAACCCCATGGAAATGGGCGCGGACCGGGTGGCCGTCTCCATTGCCGCCTACCGCCGGCTGCGCGCCAGCGCCATTGTCATTGATCTGGGCACGGCCACCACCTTTGACTGCATTTCCGATAAGGGCGAGCACCTCGGGGGAGCTATCGCCACTGGGCTGCGGCTTTCGGCCGAGGCCCTGTTTCAGAAAGCCAGCCGTCTGCCCCGGCTGGAACTTTTTGACCTGCCCGCCCGAGCCATCGCCCGGGACACTATTTCCAGCCTGAATGTGGGCCTTATCTACGGTTATATCGGCCTGGTGGACGGGCTGGTGGTTCGCCTGAAAAAGGAGCTGGGCCAGTCGGCCCGGGTGGTGGCCACCGGCGGTCTGGCCGGCCTCATCGCCTCGGAATCCTCCCAGATTGAGGAGGTTTTGCCTGATCTGGCCCTGGAGGGCCTCAAAATCGTCTATAATGAAATGGCTTGGCGCTGAATCATGGCGGCTAGCCTGTCCTGGAGCGGGGAGGCCGGCCCCGGAGTCATCTGGCCTCGGCCTCTGGCCCCGGGGGCCAGAATCGGCCTTATCGCGCCCGCCCATAAATTTGACCCGGCTGACCTGGCCCGGGGCGCGGATGTGTTGCGATCCTGGGGGCTGGAAGTGGTCATACCCAGGGGGCTGACCAGGTGCCAGGCCTATCTGGCCGGCGATGACCGCCATCGCCTGGGCCTCCTGGCCGGGCTGATGGAAGATAAAACAGTGGACGGCCTTCTGGCCGTGCGGGGCGGCTACGGTTGCCAGCGTCTCCTGCCTCGGCTGGCCGGCCTCTGGGCCGGCTGGCCCAGCAAACCCATTTACGGTTTTTCCGACCTGACCGCCCTGCACCTGGATCGCTTCCGAGTGGCCCGGGTGGTGGGTTTTCACTGCCCCATGCTGCTTTCCCTGGGCCGGGCCGACCCCCGGGAGCGGGCCGACAGGCTCAGTCAGGCTGATCTGAAAAAAGCGCTGCTCACGGCTGACCGGGCCGGAAGCTGGACTTTGGCCGACCGGGATATCTTGCGCCCGGGCCGGGCCGTGGGGCCGCTCCTGGGGGGGAACCTGACGCTGGTGGCCGCCCTGGCCGCTTCGGCCAATAGGCCTGATTTTCGGGGGGCGATCCTGATGCTGGAAGATGTGGATGAGCTTCCCTACCGGCTGGATCGGCTACTGGTCACCCTGCGTCAGAGCCCGATCTGGGCCGAGGCCGCCGGCCTGGTTTTCGGGCGCTTCACCCGTTGCGGTTCAGGCACCGAGGTGGGCCGCCTCCTGCGGGAAGCGGCCGCCGACTTCCCCGGGCGCCCGGTGCTGAGGAATGCGCCCTTCAGCCACTCACGCCGCAACCGCCTCTTTCCCCTGGGGGCCATGGCCATGCTGGAGGCCTAGGCTCTGGGCGGAGTTGACCTGGGCCGGGCAGCCCGGGCCAGCCAGGGTGACCAGGGTATCGGCCAGCCGCTCAATTTCATCGCGGGCGTGGCTGACATAGATGACCGGCAGAGTCAGCTCCCGCAAACTTTCCAGATAGGGCATAATTTCCTCTTTGCGGCTCTGATCCAGAGCGGCCAGGGGCTCGTCCAGCAGGAGCACCTCCGGCCCGGCGGCCAGGGCCCGGGCCAGGGCCACGCGCTGGCGCTCGCCGCCGGAGAGATTTTCCGGCCGGCGCTCCAGCAGATGATTTATGCCTAAAATAGTCAGGAAATGGCTCAAATCCAGGCTGGCGGCCCCGCCTCCGCCCCGGCGGCGGGTGCCGCGTTTGGTGCCATAGGCCAGGTTCTGGCTGACGGTTAGGTGGGGGAAGAGCCGGGCCTCCTGGAAGACATAGCCCAGGGGCCGCCGGTGGGTGGGCAGAAAAAAATGATCGTCCTGCCAGAGACGGCCATTGACTGAGAGGCGGCCGGTGGATCGTTCCAGCCCGGCCAGACATCGCAACAAAGTGGTCTTGCCGGCTCCGGAGGGGCCGGTCACCGCGGTGATGCCGCGCCCGGGCAAGCTCAACTGAAAACTGAATTTCAGGCGGCCGCCCCCGGGCATGGGGTAGCTGAGTTGCAGATTAGACTCGATGGTCACGGGCGGCCTCTCTTTGGTTTTTCCCGCTCTGGTTTCAAAAACTGAAGAGCCAGCATGGTGGCGATGGAAAAGACGACCAGGCCGGCGGCCAAGACGTGAGCCCGCCCATATTCCAGGCCTTCCACATAGACATAAATCTGCATGGACAGCACCCGGGTCACCTCGGGGATGTTGCCGCCGATCATCAGCACCACGCCAAACTCGCCGATGGTGTGGGCAAAGCCCATCACCGCCGCCGTCAGAAAGGCCGGCCGGGCCTGGGGCAGGATGACGGTCATAAAGGCGTCCACCGGCCCGGCCCCCAGAGTCGCGGCGGCTTCCAGGGGGCTTTCGCCCAGAGCTTCAAAGGCGTTTTGCAGAGGCTGCACCACAAAGGGCAGAGTGAAGATAACCGAGGCCACCACCAGCCCGGAAAAGGTAAAGGGGAGCAGCCGCAACCCCAGAGCGCCGAAAAGCCGGCCCAGCGGGCCGTTGGGCCCGAGAAAGACCAGCAGATAGAACCCCAGCACGGTGGGGGGCAAGACCATGGGCATGGTCACCACCGCCCCGAAGAAACGCCGGCCCCAGGTTTCGCCCCGGCTGAGCCACCAGGCCAGCGGCGCGCCGAGCAGCAGAGTGAAGCAGGTGGTGGTGGTGGCCAGCTCCACCGACAGGCGGATAGCGCTCAGATCCTCCGAAGTCAACATACTCCTGGCTTAGCTCCTGACCAAAAATGACCGGGGAGACCCGCAATGGTCTCCCCGGTGCTGCCGGCCACGTATTTACTTTACCTGAGGAGACACGCAGCGACATTTTCTATAAATTGAGACGATCTTTAGGGCAGGGTGTAGCCGAAAGACAGGATAATTTCCCTGGCCTTGGGGCTGTTTTTGAGGTAGTCGGCAAAGGCCTGGACAGCGGCTTTATCCGCAGCCCCTTTCAGGATGACCGCATCCTGCACAATGGGGGAGTAGAGGTTGGCCGGCACCTGCCAGACCGAGCCCTTGGAGAGCTTGCCCTCGCGGCAGACCTGGGACCAGGCGATAAAGCCGATCTCGGCGTTGCCGCTATCAATTAACTGAAAAGTCTTGCCGATATCGTTGCCCGTGACGATTTTCTTCGCTTTTTCCAGAGGCTCCAACAGACTCCAAGCCTTGAGCACATCGTAAGCGGCCTTGCCGTAGGGGGCCAGATCGGGGTCAGCCACGGCCAGGAACTTGAATTTGTCGCTCTTGAGGATATTACCCTGGTCATCCACCAGACCCTCTTGGGCTGACCACAGAGCCAGAGCGCCCTGGGCGTAAGTGAACCGGCTACCGGGTTTAATCAGGCCATCGCCTTCCAGGTTTTTGGGCGTTTTGGTGTTGGCGGCCAAGAGTACATCAAAAGGCGCTCCCTGGCGAACCTGGGTCTCAAAACCGCCGGTGGGGCCAAAGATCAAAGTGGCCTTGTGCCCGGTTTCCTTTTCAAACTCGGCGGCAATGGCCTTGGACGGCTCGGTGAAATTGGCGGCCACCGCCACCTGAAATTCATCGGCCTGAACCAGGGCCGGCCAGATTAAACAAACAGCGGCCAGCGCTAAAATCATTTTTTTCATAATTTCCCCTTTTTGACCATGTTTAATCATGGCTTGATGGTCGGTGATGTGATATATTGCTCATGTTCTGCCTTTTTTCGTTAAGTTTAACCCAGAGGTAAATTTCTGTCAAGTATTTTATGTTCATCTCCAGGAGCATGAGGAATAATGAGAATACCTAGCCTTGAAAGTAAAGCGGCTCTAGATGCCCAGGATGTGGCTGATATCCTTAAAATAGCCAAAAACACGGTCTATGAGCTGGTCAAACGCGGCGAAATAAAATTTTATAATGTGGGCCGTAAATTCCGCTTTACCTCCGCTGATGTGGAGGAGTATATCAACCGTTCCCGGCGGCTGGTGCCGATCATGGGCCCGGGGGGGGCAGCCGGCCAGGACAATGACCGGCCGGCGGAGCGGGCCATGCCCCGGCCGGAAAAGGAGGTGGTGACCCGCAATTTCGTCATCGGCGGCCAGGACGGGCTCCTCGACCTCCTGGCCAGCTACCTGACCGCCCACCCCTGGGGCCAGCCGGTCTTAAGGGCCCATATCGGCAGCTACAACGGCCTGATAGCCCTTTACCGGGGAGAGGTGCAGGTAGCCGCCACCCATTTGTGGGACGGCGACTCCGGGGAGTATAACCTGCCCTATGTCCGCCGGCTTTTGCCCGGCCTCAAAACCATGATTGTCCGCCTGGCCTGGCGCACTCAGGGTCTTTTTGTGGCCAAGGGCAATCCTCTTGACCTCAAATCCTGGCACGATTTGGCCCGCCCGGGCCCGACCCTGATCAACCGGGAAAAGGGGGCCGGCTCCCGGGTGCTCCTCGATGAGCATCTGCGGCGGATGGGGGTTTGGGGCAGGACCATCAAGGGTTATGACCACGAGGCCCAGTCACCCCACACCGTGGCGGCGGCCGTGGGCCGGGGCGAGGCCGATGTGGCTGTGGGCCACAGCAAGGCGTCTGACCAGATGGCCAGCGTGGACTTCATCCCCCTCCAGCAGGAGTGCTACGACCTGGCCATTAAAAAAGAGGATTTGAATCTGCCGGTCATCCGGGCCCTTCTGGAAATCCTGCGCTCGGAAGAATTCCGCCGCGAATTTGAGCCGCTGAGCGGTTATGATTTGAGGGATATGGGCCAAGTCGTAGCCGAAACCTGATTTTGATCCCCATTTATATAACAGTAGGCAAAAATAGCCTGAAGTTGTATAATGGTTAACCAAATAGGTCTAGGGCTGGGAGAAAGGCGAGAGTGCAGGAAAAAGGACAGATTACCATTTTACTGGTGGATCCAGCCAACCAGACGCTCGACCAACACGCCTCCCTTTTGCAGGAAATGGGCTACTTTAATTACCTCCAGGCTGAAAACGGCTCCGATGCCCTGGGTATCGTCAACACTTTTGAGCCGGATATGGTCATTGCCCAGCAGGCCACGCCGATTATTAACGGCCTGAGTCTGCTCAGGCTGGTGCGCGAGAAGGACACCCCGGAAAAAGAGACGGTCTTTATCCTCTACGGCGATAACCTGACCAGCCGTCAGGTGGCCCAGGCCGGGCGGGTGGGAGTCAACGCCATTGTGCCGATGCCCTGCGAGGCCGAGACCTTTAAAACCCGGGTTCATGAGACTCTCTATCCGCCTCTGGAGCCGGAGGATGAAAAAGTCGAAGAACTATATGACTTGAGCGTCGAGCAGATGAACGAGGGCAAGCTGGATGAGGCCCTGGAAACCTGCCGCTCCATCCTCGACATTCACGACAATTCCGAAGTCTATTACAATATGGGCTATATCAAAAGCCTCAAGGGCGAGCTGGACGAGGCCCTGGCCTGTTTCCGCCGGGCCACCATCATCAACGGCCATAATGCCAAGGCCCATCAGCAGATGGGTCTCATCTATCAGAAGATGGGGCGGAATGAAGAGGCCCGGGCCAGTTTGGAGCTGGCCGCCGAAATTCACATGGAGCGCAACCAGAATAACGAGGCTGAGGAAATATTCAACACGGTGCTGGCTTTTCGGCCCGACACGACCAATGTCTATAACAGTCTGGGCATCATCTACCGGCGGCAGGGCCGGCTGGAGGAGGCGCTTAAGGCCTACGAAAAGGCCCTGAAAGTCCATCGGGATGATGAATATATCTATTTCAACACGGCCAGAGTGCATCTGGATATGGATAACCCGGTCATGGCCCAGAAATATCTGCGCCAGGCCCTGAAAATAAACCCTGATTTCACCGCAGCCATTGGCCTTTTGCGGGCGACCGCGCTTGGTCTCAAAGTTGATATGTAAAATGGAAAAGGTCAGAACAGCTCGTGCCTGAACGAAAACCACTCCCCCCGGAAGTGTTGATCTGCGGAACCAGCATCCGTTTGCTGGCCCTGGAAACGACCAAATCCAAATGGACGACCACGCTCATTGGAGCCCGGCCCGGGCGCTATTTAATTGTGGAGATGCCCAAGGTGGCCGGGGGCCCGGTCAAACTTGACGACGGGACGCGCTGGGCGGCCAATTTCATTTCCAAAGGGGCGGTTTACAGCTTTAACACCGAGGTGCTGGGCTACACTTACCGGCTGGTGCCTCTCCTGTTTCTTAATTATCCGCTTGAGGCCGAAATGGCCAACCTGCGCACCGAGAAGCGCTACCCTGTCCATATTCCCATAGTTTCCAAAGTGACCAAAGTCCCCCCCCCTGCGGAACCGGTTGAGGGCGAGGTTGCGGCTGCGGCCGTTGGCCAGCAGTTAAAATCGCTGGCCGTGGATATTTCCGAGGGCGGCTTTATGATGGCCTGTCCTGTGGCCCTGCCGGTGGATACCCTGATTGAGGCCGCTTTCTATCTGCCCAAGGAAGAGCCCATCGGCGGCATCAAGGCCGTAGTGCGGGCTTGCCGGGGGAAGCCCGGCGGCTATTTCATCGGGCTGGCCTATACCCCGTCCAACGCCCCGGAGGTTAACACCCGACTGGGGGATTTGATTTCAACCATTGAAAATATGCCCCTGAGGCTGTAATTAAGAGGTGATGATAATGCGCAACTTCAAACTGACTCTGCTTTTAGCCCTGGTGTTCCTGGTCGGCTCTTTCCCGGCCGGGGCCGAGGATCAGCCGACTGGACGCCATCCCAAATACAACATGATCGGCCGGGACGCCCCGCCGCCCACTTCGCCGCTTAACCCCAACTTTGTGGTGGCCGAGGAATCCAAGCTGTCGGAAAGCGGTTTCTGGCGTAGCACCTATATCACTGAAAGCCTGGTCGGCCTGGGCGTGGGCGATGTTGACGGCGATGGCCGGAACGAAGTGGTCTACGCCTCCAGCCACAATGTCTATGTGACCCGCTTTACTGAAAAAACTCTCCAGCAACTGGCCGTTTTCAATCACCCGGCCACCGACAATATCGTTTCCCTGGATCTGATGGATCTCGATGGCGACGGCAAGCTGGAAATTATCGTCTCCAGCCAGAATGAGGCCAAGAGCGCGGCCAGTTTTATTCTGGCCTTTAACGGCCAGGAACTGACTCCCTTGGCCAAGAACCTGCCCTGGTACCTGCGGGTGGTGGGCGGCCATGACGCCCAGTTTCTGGCCGGGCAAAAGCCGGCCACAACCCGCAACGAGTATTACATCGGCAGCGTCATGAGAGTGAGCTTTAACGGCTCCTCCATTACCAGCCAGGGCCCGGTGGGTCTGCCGCCCTTTGTCAATATTTTTAATTTCACCCTGGGCCGGCTGGCCAGCAGCAACACCCAGATGACGGCGGCCATCAAATTTCCGGCCGAGCACATTTTCCTTTTTGAGAGCGCCAACCGCTCCTGGGAGAGCAAAGAGGAATACGGCGGCACCATGATTTACCTTGATTCGCCCAACCCCGTCCCGGACAGCAGCCGCCGGGAATATCTCCCCTCCCGTATTTTGATAGCCGATATCGACGGCGATGGCCAGAATGAGCTGATCGTGGCTAAAAACGACCGGGGCGGGGTGCCCTTTATGAGCAAGCAGCGGGCCTTCACCAGCGGCGCCATTCAGGCTTTTAAATACACCAATATGTCCCTGACCCCGTTTTTCCGCACCCGCACCCTGCCCGGCCCCGGCGTGGATTACACCCTGGCCGACTTTAACAATGACGGCACCCAGGATCTGGTGGTGGCCGTGGTCACCGAGCAAAAAAGCGGAATGCTCAAAGACGGCCGCTCGGTCATCGTGGCCTATGAGCTGAAATGAATGAGCTGAAATGAGAGACTGACCAGCCGGGAAGCGCGGCCGCGCTTCCCGGTTAGTCTCCCCAACAAACCTTATTTCGCCCCGTCTCTTGGGCGGCATGGAGATTTTTAGCGGCCTGACCAATGAAATCTCGGATGGTGTCTTGTAATTTGGGAATAAACGATACTACCCCGATGCTAATAGTGGCCGCCGTCATAATTTTCTGGTCTTGGGTCAGTATTCGGGCCGCCTGCATGGCCGCCCGAACCTTCTCCGCTACGATCAGCGCGTTTTCCAAATTTGTGTTCGGCAGCAGCAAGCCAAATTCTTCCCCGCCCAAACGCGCCGCCAGATCCTCAGGCCGACGGGCGGCTGAGGCAAATATCCACGCCGAAGCTTTAAGAAGTTCATCCCCCTGCGGGTGCCCATAGTCGGCATTGTAGGTTTTGAACTTGTCTATATCCATCATCATAAAGGCAATAGGCGATCTCACGCGAAGCGCTCTATTCCATTCCCGCTCCAGGGTTTCTTCAAATTTTCTCCTGTTGGGGAGGCCGGTCAGCGGGTCTGTTTTGCTGATTTCTTCCGTGGCCAGCAATTGTTGCCTGAACTGGATATGCATACTGACCCGCGCTTTGACGACTATACTGCTGAACGGTTTTTTGATGTAATCCACCACGCCGTGGAGAAAGCCATTTTCCTCTTCGTGTTCATCGTCCAGACCCGTGATGAAAATGACGGGAATAGCGGCGGTCTCTTCCGATGCTTTCAACTCGGCGAGCACCTCAAAGCCGTTCATCTCCGGCATCAGCACATCCAGCAGGATGATATCCGGTTTGTTTTCCCCGGCGAGCCGAATCGCAGCATCCCCGGATTTTGAATAAAGAATCTCATATTCAGGTGAAAGGATTTCATTCAAGGCCAGGATATTCGGCCATTCATCATCTACGAGCAGGATTGTTCCCCTCTTTTCCATAATTCTTGGCCCCCCTTTCTGAAATTTAGGTTAAGACTGCGCCGTAACAGCTTGTCTGACAGTGGATAATTTTCCCATAGCCCCGGGAAAATCATGATCTTCCAGCCTGGCGGCGAATTCAGCATAGACCGCGCCGACCGGGGCCAGCACAAGTTCCGCTTCCTCCAATAATCCAAGATACCTCAGATTTCCCGCTTTAATCAGAGGCTCCAGGTTGTCCAGCAGAGCCAGGGCCCTGTCGGTATCCAAATCGCCGATTTCTTTTGGGGGCGGCTGGTCCGCGATTATCTGCGACAGTTCCGACAACACCAGGCTCAGTTCAGCGCCCAGGGCTTCGAGTTGTTGGGTTTCAACAGGGCCACCGTTCCCGGCCAGAGCCATTTCCACCGCGTAAGCCGCTGGCCGCAGTCTTTCTGCGCCTATCAGGGCCGCCGTGCTTTTAAGCGTGTGGGCCAAACGGTGGGCTGTCGCGCGGTCGCCCTCGGCCAGCAGGCTACCTATTTTTTCGGCGATACCGCTGTTATCGCGTTTGAAATTTGATAAGATTTTTTGGTATAGCTGATAGTTGTTTTGAAAATTGGCGAGCCCGGCGGTTTGGTTAAGGTTCTGGCTACCGTGGTTGGCGGGCGGGGCAATCATTGGCGGCGCCCATTTAGCCTCTTCGGCAAATGAAATCTTATCCGGCGGCAGCCATTTAAGCAGGACACGATTGAGCTCAACCGGGTCAATCGGCTTGGAGATAAAATCATTCATCCCAGCTTCAAGGGTAAGCTCGCGGATGCTCGACAGGGTATTGGCCGACAGGGTGATAATCGGCACTTCGGCGTTTCGGCCGCCCAAGGCGCGGATTCGCCGCGTCGCCTCGGCGCCGTCCATGCCGGGCATCATATAATCCATAAATATTAGGTCATAAGAGGTGCCTTTAACTATTTCCAGCGCGCCGACGCCGCTGCAGGATGTGTCGGCGCTGATTCCGTGCCTTGATAAATAGCCGAGGGCGACGGTGAGATTGATATCGTTATCATCCACCACCAGGGCCTTGATGTCCGGCGAAACCATGGCGCGCCGCAAATCATCCGGCGGGAGAACGGAGAGAGAGGGTAGCCTTTCAGCTTCATCGGCCAGTGAAATCCTATCCGGTGGCAGCCATTTAATAAGAAGGCGATTGAGCTCGGCATCGTCAATCGGCTTGGCAATAAAATCGTTCATCCCGGCTTCCAGGAAAAGCTCGCGGGCATTCGACACCGCGTTGGCCGAGAGTGCGATAATCGTCGCGTCGGCGTGCCGGCCGCCTAAAGCGCGGATTCGCCGGGCCGCCTCAATGCCGTCCATATCCGGCATGATATGATCCATAAATATCAGGTCGTAGGACGTTTCTTCCAGTTTTCTCAGCGCGCCGGCGCCGCTGTCGGCTGTTTCGGCGCTGATTCCGTGCCTTGACAAATAGCCGAGGGCAACGGTGAGATTAATAGTGTTATCGTCCACCACCAGAACCTTGATGTCCGGCGAAACCATGGCGGTCTGCAAAACATTGGGCAACGGAACGCGATCCGGGTTGCCCTCCACAAACGGCAGCAGAATGGTAAAAACAGACCCCTGGCCGTATTCGCTCTCAAGGAGCAATTTGCCGTCCATTAAGGCCACAATTCTCTGGACGATTGAAAGCCCGAGCCCTGTCCCGATAATGCCTTTGTTTTTTTGGGCGTCCACTTGCTCAAACACATTAAATACCTTTAAAAAATCTATCTTCTTGATGCCGATGCCGGAATCCTCGACCCTTATTGAGAGGTAACCGGCTTCGCCCACTTCAACGCAGTCAACGCGCAGATCCACAAAGCCTCTCTGCGTATATTTAACGGCGTTATTCAGAATGTTAATAATGACCTGCTGGATGCGGTTTTCATCGCCGTAGAGTATGCACGGCACCCTGTCTGAAATGCTGTGCCTGAATTCCAGCGATTTTTCCGCAGCCATAACCTTGGTCATGGCGCAGATATTGTCATACAGGATTTGAACATCGAAGTCTGACCGTATCAGGTCAAATTTCCCGGCCTCAATCTTGGATGAATCCAGAATATCGTTGATAATCGTGAGCAAAGCGCGGGAAGTGCGCTGAATATTCTTGAAATAGCTCTGCTGGGTCGCGTCCAGGTTATCGGTGCGCATAAGCTCGCTCATGCCGATAATCGCGTTCATAGGCGTCCGGATTTCATGGCTCATAGAAGCGAGGAACTGGCTTTTGGCCACTGAGGCGGCCTGGGCCGCCCTGGTCTCGACCTCCAGCTGGCGGCTGCGCTGGTCGGTCTCTTGCGCTATTTGCTGCTGGGCCTTGACTTCGCGGAGGTCACGGATGTATGAGGCGATGCAGTCGGCGTTGTTCCATTTGACGCGAACCAGCGTAACCTCCGCCGGAAGCGGCGCTCCCGCCGCAGTCGCGTACATCCTCTCTATGGTGTAATGTCCGTGTTCATAGGCCCGGCGGAGGAGTTTTTCTCTTTGCAGCCGGCTGTTCGTCCCGTCCGGCTGCAAATCCGGTACCAAATTGAAGAAAGACTCCAGCAGTTTTTGTTTCTCGCCTACGCCGAAGAGGTTGACCGCTTCCTGATTGCAGTCTACCAGATGGCCATACTGGTTTAGAAAAACGCAGGCCAGCGGTGTGGTGTCAAACATAATACGCGTGAGATCTTCCGCTGTCCGGCGTTCTCGCTCCGCCAGGTCGCGGGCTATTACATTCGATAAGATGCCGCTGACCATATTCGCCAGCGATAGGTCGCTCTCCTCCCAAAATCTGGGCGATCCGGAGCAGTCCTCCACGGCGAGCGCCCCCCAGTATAGGCCATGAATGTATATCGGGGCCCAAATGAAAGACTTCAGACTGGGAATCTTCATAATATCATATTGGCTGCCGGCTTCGCTGTGGATGTCGTTGCCGGAAACGGCAGTTATTAGGCCATCATTGGGCCTCAAAACTTTTGGAAATATGTTGTAAATGGCCGGGCCGATACCTTCACGCGGAACGGGGATAAACTCGGCCGACCTGCACCAGTGGTAGAGCGGATAGTCGGTGTCGGTTTCTTCGTCCAGGACGCGAACCAGCACCCTGGAAGTATCCACAAATTCTCCGACAAATCTCAAAGTGTTGCCAATAAAATCAGTCACGCTGGCCCCGGAGAGAGTATTCCTGACAATCTTGTTAAGTATTTTTTCCTGCTCAAGCTGATAAGCGGCCAGCGCCTGATCCCTGGCCGACAACATGGAAGCCCCGAACGAGAAGCCCATGGCCGCGGTGAGGATAAGATACAGCGTGATATCTGCATTGGTGTGGAGCGCAAACCTGTCGATGATTTCATAGGCCACGGCAAAGGGTATGAAAAATGTGGCGAGGATGGTGTTGCCGTGCATATGGCCAAACAGCCCCCTTTTGAACGAATCAAAAGCCGATGCTCCGCCGTAAGCGCGGGAACGGGCCCGCTTAATAAACTGAAACCATAATGAATAGGAATGCACGTAAAGCACATATAGGGCGATCAGCGCTAAGCCCAGGTCAAACAGAGTAGTCCTCGCCACGGTGTAACCGCCGGCCGATACTCCCAGAATGACCGCGCCGAAAGCGCCGGCAAAGACCTGGCTTACGCGCGTCAGCTTGTTAAAACTGAGATAATCGAAACAATAGCCCAAAAACATGGCTCCCAAAATAAGGGCTATCGCCAGGGGTTTATAGACCAATGATGATTGCGGGGTCAGGGAATCAAGACAACCTGACCGCAATAAAAAATAGGCCCCCAAGCATATATTGGCCAAACTGAAGCACAGACGGTATTTTTGGCGGAGCAAGAGATAATTAAGCCCGAAGAACAGCCCGATGAACAGATAGGCACCGACTAAAATCACATCCGCCACACGCGATTCATTATTTTCAACAACCTCGGCCGCCTCAATATATGAATGTGAGAAATTCAGCCCCAATTCAGACGAGGCCGGGTCGCCCACCAGGCGCAGCGTCAGACGATTCCGGCCCTGGGCAAGGCAAGCCGGGTTAAACGACCAGGCCAGCAGGCGGCGCTGTTTGTGCAAAACAACAAAGCCGTCCTCATCAAGATGTATTTCGGAGACAATCTTGTGCCCATTGATGAAAATTTCATAATTATCCGAAAGGCCGCCCAAAGCCAGACGCGGCAACTCTTCAGAGTCCAGCAGGTAATGAAAGGTCTCGGCAGTATAGTCAAAGTCAAACGCCAGTGTAAACTCACGGGCGGGATTGTCGAAGAAGCGCACGGGCGTGTCCGGGACTTTAAGCCCCAGCTCCTTCAGGCGGTAGGAGGAGGCCGGAGGCTCTTCCTGGCCGTGAACCTTTTTCAGATCGGGGGAAACGAACCCGGCCGCCAGATAGCGCTCGTCAAATCCGCTGGCGGCGTAAGCGTCGCTGGTCATCAGGTTGACATAAAGCGGCGTGTTTTGATCCGCAGGGGATAGCCGAATGGCCAGGCCAGCGATCAAAATCGCTAAACCGGCCAGCAAATAAAACACCAGAAACGGCTCCAATACCTCAACTTTTCTACGCTTATTTATCGGCTTCATAACATGGCGGCATCCCGTTCTGTCGAGTGATGTTGACCCGAAAGACGTCAACCCCACCAGACGTATTTTATTCTTTATAGCGTATTGCTCCGCAATTTACAAACTAACTTTAGTGGTAATATCGCCCCGCCTCCTCTTTTACTCCCTTATCCGTCTGGCGCTGTGATAATATTTCTGGTAATAGGGCGTGGACAGGCTGGCGATGGCCACTTTCTTGCCGCTGCCCGGGGCGTTGATGAACTGGTCATGGCCCAGGTAAATGCCCACATGGCTGACCGGGCCGAAGAATCGGCTGGTGCGGAAAAAGACCAAGTCGCCCGGCAGAAGATTCCGCTTTTTGACATACTGGCCTTTTTGGGCCTGCTGGTCGGCCGTGCGGGGCAGGGAAACGCCGTGACGCTTATAGACGTAGGCGGTCAGGCCGCTGCAGTCAAAGCCGCTGGGTGACTGGCCCCCCAGTTTATAGGGCACGCCAAGATATTGGCGGGAAGTTTTGGCGGCGGCCCGCCCCAGCGGGTTGTCCCGCTGGCCAAACAGGCCGCAGCCGCTTAAAAAAAGCAAAAGGGTCGGCAAAATAATCAGGAATTTAAGAACGCTGAAGCCAGGGCGCGGAGTTCTCATGTTTCACCACCGGGGCCCGCGCCCTGATTTTGGTTATTGAGACCGGCTAAACCAAAAGGCTGTCAGCGGTCATCTCGGACGGCACGGGCAGTTCCATAAGTTTTAGCAAAGTCGGGGCCAAATCGCTGAGCTTGCCCCGGCTCCCGGTCAGGCCGAACACCGGCCGGTCGGCCACATAGATGCACTCCACCGGAAAAATAGTGTGGCTGGTCTTGACCAATCCGGTTTCGTAATCAATCATTTCCTCGGCATTGCCGTGGTCAGCCGTCAGCAGCACCTGATAACCCCGGCTCACCAGGGCCGGAATCAGCCGCGAAAGGCACTCATCCACCACCTCCACCGCTTTGACGGCGGCGGCCATCACCCCGGTGTGGCCGACCATATCGCAGTTGGCGTAATTGATGACGATCAGGGGATAGTCCCCTGGCAAAAATTCAGTCAGAAATTTGTCGGTCAGGATATAGGCCTCCATCTCCGGGTGACTGGCGAAAGTGGCCGGATCAAAGCGGCCGCTGATCTCCACCTGGTCTTCCAGGGGGAAGGGTTTGGTGGATTTGCCGTTGAAAAAGCTGGTGACGTGGCGAAATTTCTGGGTTTCAGCCAGGCGCAGTTGCCGGAGGTGGTGGCCCGAGACAATTTCCCCCAGCAGGTGGGGCATACCCTCATCCCCGCCCATGGGGCCCAGCAGATATTCGGTGAACTCATCGTAATATCGGGTCAGGCCCAGATACCGAACCTGGGGCCGGTAAGCGAGATGGCCGGGGTAGGCCGGCTCGACAAAGGCCTGGGTCAGTTGAATGGCCCGATCCTGCCGGAAATTGGTGTGGATGACGCAGTCGCCGTCTTTAATGCCGGGGAAGCCCTCGCTGATCAGCGGGGGGATATACTCATCCACCATGTCAAAATTATCCGGCGTTTTATCCCGGGCCCAGGCCTGCTCCACGGCGGCACCGGCCTCGCGGAAGGAGCGGCCCTCGGCCAGGGTCAGAGCCCGGAAAGATTGGTCGGTCAGGGCCCAGTCCCGGCTGCGATCCATGGCGTAATAGCGGCCCATCATCGTGCCCAGCTTCGCTCCGCCCACTTCATTCATGACTATCTTCAGCTTGGCCAGATACTGGAGAGAGGAGCGGGGCGGCGTATCCCGGCCGTCGAGAAAGGGGTGGAGGATGATTCGGCCGCCCGGGTTGGCCTGGCGGGCCTGGCGCATGATTTTGAAAAGGTGCTCCTGGTGGGCGTGGACGCCTTCATCCTGAAGCAGCCCCATCAGATGCAGGGCCCCGCCCTTCTCCCGCCACTGCTCCATCATCTCCCCCCATTTGGGAATTTTAAAGAATGTGCCGTCCCGCAGGCCGTCGTCAATGCGCTTCAGCTCCTGAATGACGATGCGCCCGGCCCCCATATTCAGATGCCCCACTTCGCTGGAGCCCTGGTAGCCATCGGGCAGCCCCACCGGTTCCCCCGAAGCGTCCAGAAGCGTCCAGGGGTATTTCTCCAGAAGGGAATCGACATAGGGCTTTTTAGCGGCCAAAACGGCGTTGCCCCGGGGGTCGTCGTTGCGCCCCCAACCATCGCGGATAATCAGGCAGGCTGGCCTCATCACAGCTCCTTTCCAGTTTGGGAAAAATCAGTTGGCGGTCAGGCGGATCAGCATTTCCCGGGCCTGGGCCAGGGCCACCGGCTGATCAAAAGGTTGTTTCAGAAAATTCATAAAATTCGGGTAGTGCTCAATGGCCCGGTCAATTTCCGGGTTGGCCCCGCGCTGGTAGGCACCCAGGTTGATCATGTCTTCATTTTTGTTATAGGTGGCCAGGGCGTCTTTAAAACGGCCGGCGGCGGCCAGTTGATCTTTGTCGGCCAGGTCGGTCATGAGGCGGCTGATGCTGGAGAGGACGTCAATGGCCGGGTAATGGTTTTTGGCGGCCAGCTCCCGGCGTAGCACAATGTGCCCATCGAGAATGGAGCGCATGGCGTCGGCCACCGGCTCATTCATATCGTCGCCGTCCACCAGCACGGTGTAGAGCCCGGTGATGCTGCCGCAGGGCCAGCGCCCGGCCCGCTCCAAAAGGCCCGGCAACTGGGCGAAGACCGAGGGGGTATAGCCCCGGGTGGTGGCCGGCTCGCCCACCGAGAGGCCCACCTCCCGGGCGGCGTAGGCGTAGCGGGTGGCGGAATCCATCATCAGGATAACGTTTTTCCCCTGATCCCGAAAGTATTCGGCAATGGCCGTGCCCACATAAGCTCCCCGCATCCGCACCAGGGCCGGCTGCTCGCTGGTGGCGGCCACCACCACGCTGCGGGCCATGCCCTCCGGCCCCAGGTCTTTGTCGATAAATTCCATGACCTCGCGGCCGCGCTCGCCAATGAGGGCGATGACGTTGACATCGGCCTTCATGTGACGGGCAATCATTCCCAGGAGGGTGGATTTGCCCACCCCGGAGCCGGCGAAAATCCCCACTCTCTGCCCCTGGCCGATAGTCAGGAGGGCGTTAATGGCCTTGACCCCCACGTCCATGGCCTCGGTGATGCGATTCCGTTCGAGGGGGTTGCCGGGCCGGGCGTGAACTTTATAGCGCCCGGTGTAGTTGAGCGGCCCCCGGCCATCAATGACCCGGCCCAGGCCGTCCACCACCCGGCCCAAAAGCTCCGGCCCGATGCTCACGGTGGCCTGGTTGCCGGTGGAGAGGATGCGGCTGCCGGGGGTCAGCCCGGCCATCACCCCCACCGGCATGAGCTGGATAACCCCCTCGCGGAAGCCCACCACTTCGGCCTCAATGGGCGGCCGGCCGTCCACCGGAAAGATGCGGCAGACCTCGCCCACCGAGGCGGCCGGGCCATCGCCCTCAATCACCAGGCCCAGCACTTTGGTCACCCGGCCCTCCAGCGACAGGGGCCGGACATCCTGGACGACACTGAGAAAGGGGGCGAAATCAAGGGGTTTGAGCTCAACCATGGTCAGTGGGACTGCCTTCCGTCTCCGCCTGGGGGTAAGCCCGGCGGAAAGATTCGCGCAGCACGGACAGCACCTGATTGGCCCGGTGCTTGACCGTGGCATCGAGACGGCCGATATCTGATTCCATAATCAGGTCGCCCGGCCCCAGGGTCTCGTCGGGCTGGAAAGTGACTTTGACCAGGGCCCCCAGCTGCTCCCGGCACTCGGCCCGGGCCTGATCCAGTTGGGCGATGTCCTGGGGTCGGGCCAGAAAGGTGACCCGATGGGCCTGGGAGAGAAAGGCGATGCAGGAGCGGAAGGCGGCGGCGGCCAGCTCTTTGTCCTCGGCCAGCTCCTTGCCCAGGATATGCTCCACGGCCTCAACGGCCAGTTTGACCATCAGCGGTTCATTGGCGGTCCACAGGTCATTATAAAGATTTTCCATCTTGGCCATGATGGCCACCAGGCCGGCCGTCTGCTCCTGAAAATTTTTCAGAGCCTCAGCCTGCCCGGCGGCCCGGCCCTCGGCCAGGCCCCGGTCGTAGCCCGTCTGATGGCCAGAGGTTTGGGCCTCGGCCTGGGTTTTGGCCCGATCCTGCTCCACTTCGGCCAGACGGGCGGCGTGCTCGGCCTCCAGCCTTCCCCTTTCCTGATCCAGGCCGGCGATGCGTTCGGCGGCGGCGGCCAGCTCGGCCTCGGCCTCAGCCCTCAGCCCGGCGGCCGTCTGGCGCTCATCCTCGGCGGCGGCCCGCTCAGAGGCGGCTCTAGCCAGCTCGGCCCCGGCCTCGGCCAGCCGCTCATCCGTCTCCCGGCGGATTTTGGCCAGGCCGGCCTCTTCCTGAGCCCTGACTTCGGCAGCCCGGCCTTTGGCCTCGGTCACCGCCGTTTCAATGATGGCCGCAGCCCGGGCCTTGGCCTCGTTGGTAATTTCCTGGCGCCGGGTCTCGGCCTGGGCCAGGGTGCGCACCACATCCGGGTCGCGGATATCCATATCTTCGTAGATGTATTGGGAGGGCTGGCCGGGGTTAAAAAGATCCTCGTAGGCCGCCTGGTTGGCCTGGCTGTCCCCGGCCAGATCAAAGGGCTTGAAAAGCCCCTCCAGGGAAGGCAGATCATCCATAAAGCCAGCCAGGGGCGGCCGGTCGTCTTTAAATTCCTCCAAAGGGTCAGGGGGCGGCTCTTTGGGGGTGATCAGCCGGCCAAAATCCTCATGGATATCCGGAACCGGGCCGGTCTGGTTCAGCACCGGAAAAGTTTCCGGCTGAAAATCGACGACCTTGATGGTCGGGCCCACCTTGGCGCGCGACTCAGACAAACTGGTCGCCTCCATCGCCCTTGCCGATGGCGATCTTGCCCTCGGCCTCCAGCTTTTTGGCCGTCCGCAGGATGGTCTGCTGGGCCTTTTCCACATCGGCCAGCTTGGTCGGCCCCATGGATTCCAGGTCTTCCTTGATCATGCCGGCGGCCCGCTCGGAGAGGTTGGAGAAAACCTTGGCCCGCATCTCCTCGGAGGCCGATTTCAGGGCCAGGGTCAGCTCATCGTTGTTGACCTCTTTCAGAATGGTGCGGATGGAGCGGTCGTCCACTGTCAGGAGATCCTCAAAGACAAACATGAGCTTGCGGACTTCGTTGGAAAGCTCGGGGCGGTCTTCCTCCAGCTTGCTCATAATGGCGTTTTCCGTATTCTGATCCACCTGGTTGAGAATCTCGGCCACGGTATTGGAGCCGCCAGCCCCCCGGCCGCCAATGGGGCCCTGGGCCTTGATTTCCTGCCGCAGGACATCCTCCACCTCGTCGAGGATATTGATGGGCACATGATCCAGATCGGCGATGCGCAGGATGACGTCCTGCTGCAAAGGCTCCGGGAATTCGGAGATTATCTGGGCGCTTTTGCCGGGGTCGATGTGGGCCAGCACCAGGGCGATGGTCTGGGGGTGCTCGTTGCGGATAAAATTCCCGAGGGACTTGGTGTCGATATTTTTGATATTGGAAAAGGGCACCGGGGAGTTGACGTCCTGCAATAAACCCTCGGCCCGGTCGCCGTCCAGGGCCCGACCAATGGTGTTTTTGAAGAAATCATCGCCCTTGATGCGGATATCGGCCGGCAGATCCATGGCCCCCACAAACTCCCACAAAACATCCTGCACCTGATTGGGGGTGACGTTTTGGATTTTGCTCATGGCTTTGCCCAGATCCTTGATTTCAATATCCTCCAGAGCTTTAAAAATCTCGGTGGTGAATTCCTCGCCCAGGGTCAGCAGAAAGATGGCCGCCTTTTCCGGGCCGGTCAGACCTGCTGGTTTTTTTTCTTCTTTGGCCATGGCTGAAGTATCCTGTAGGCGGGGCCGGCTATCCGGCCCCGCTGGAAAATTGACAGACTACATTTTGTGCTCATCGCCCTGGGGCGGCTTCTCTTCAATCCAGCTGCGCACCAGGCCCACGGTTCGCTCCAGGTTATCCCTGGCTATGGGCAGGATATTGTCCCGGCTGAGATTGCCATAGGCCAGGGCCGGGGTCTCCTCATCATCCTCGTCGGCCTCGTCCTCATAGTCTGGGGCCTCATTCTCGTCAGCCGGGGAGTAGGCTTTGTCAGGCAATTCATCGGTCTCTTCCCCGGCGGCGGCCAGCGGGGCCGGGGAGGCGGCGGCCGGCAGAGGCAGACTGTCGCCGTAGGAGGGGCCACCGGGCAACTCCGGCAGGATGGGCGGCTCGGCCCCGGCTCCGGCCGGCTCCACCTCCCGTTTCAGCCAGTTGACAATGGGCCTGACCACCAGGAAAAAGAAGAGGATAATCAGCAGGATATTAATCAGGGGATGGGCGAATTCCCGCACCAGGTCGAGGGCGAAGAGAGCCCAGGGAGAGATTTCCTCGGGCCGGGCGAATTGGGCGCTGGTTATGGACACGATATCACCTCTGGCGGCGTCAAAGCCGATGGCGGCTTTGACCGCCTCTTCCAACAGTTGCAACTTCTCCGGGGACTGGGGCTCAAAAACCGTTTCGCCCTCTTCATTTTTGACATAGAGGCCATCGAGGAGGACGGCCACGCTGATCTTTTTCAGGTCGCCGGCCTTGGAGACCGTCTGCCGCTTGGTGTTGGTGACTTCATAGTTGTTCTGTTCCTCGGTTCGGGTGTACTGATCCTGCCCGCCCACCCCGGAATTCTGGCGGTTGGCCGTGCCCAGCTCGTAAGTCGCGTTGGGCACCCCGGCGTTGTAGCGGCCCGGGCCGACGCTTTTCTCCACAATTTTCTGCTCGCTGCGGACGGCGGTGCGCTCCGGGTCAAAAATGTCTTCACTGGTGACCACTTCCTTCAGATCCAGGTCGGCGTGAACCGTGGTGATAGCTTTGTCATGGCCCACCACCCGCTCCATCATGGCCTGAATGCGACGTTTGATAGCCTCCTCATACTTGGATTTCTGGGCCATCTGGTCGTCATTTAGGAGGCCGGGCTTGTTGGTGTCTTTGCTCCAGATGAGGCCGCCGTCAGTATCCACCACCGAGACGTTATCCGGGGTCAGGCCGGCCACCGACGAAGTGACCAGATTGACGAGGCCATTGAGCTGGGGCTTGGTCAGCTCGGCCCCGCGGCGCATCTTGATGACCACCGAGGCCGTCGGGTCTTTCTGCTCCTCAATAAACAGCGTCTCTTTGGGCACCGAGAGGTGCACCCGGGCCATTTCAATTTCGGGCATACTGGTGATGGTTCGCTCCAGCTCGCCGGAGACGGCCCGCATCAGGTTGGTCTTCTGCACCAGGTCGGTGACGCCCAGTTTCTGGTTGTCAAAAATTTCAAAGCCCACATTGCTCTTGGACGGCAAACCTTTGACGGCCAGATCCACTCTGGTGGCCGAGACCAGCTCGGCCGGCACCTCAATGGCCGTGCCATCCGCCACCAGGTTATAGGGCACCTTCTGGGCCTTTAATTCATTGGTTATGGCCCCGGCGTCTTCCGGGCTGAGCTGGGAATACAAGACGCCGTAAGACATCTCGCTGCCGCTGCTGCGAAAGATGATGAAAAGCAAAAGGGCCGCGGCCGCAGCGATGAGCAGGCCGCTCACCGCCAGCTTGGAAGGGCCGGCCGCGACAATTATTTCGCGCCCCCGGTTGAGCCTGTCCTGAAAATTAAAAGCCATGATTTTGCCCCTTTAGCCAGAGTTTTAAGCTATGTTAGCCATCACGGCCTGATAAAAGCAAGATTAAGGCCAATATTCGTCAAACCTCAAGTGATGTTATACTATAAATGGCCCCGGCCCCGCAAGCCGCAGAAAAAAACCCGCTGGCCGGCGGGTTTTTCGAGGAGTTAAAAGTGATCTTTCAGGTCATAAACCGATGGAGGGCAGAGCCTCTTCCAGGGTCAGGGTCAGGCGGGGCAGGAGAGACCGGGCGTCAGTGGGCAAATCATCGGAGGGCTGATCATAGGTGGGCCTATGAACCGATTGGCCCTTTTCAGCCCCGGGCCGGGTCATTTCCAGGAGGCCCGGCTGGGCCAGGGCCTCGATCAGGAAGCGGCGGTTGAGCTCATGCCCCGGCTTATGGAGGACAAACTGGCCGATGACCGGAACGCCGGCCATGGCCAAATCGCCAATGAAATCCAGAATTTTGTGACGGACAAACTCGTCGTTATAGCGCAAGCCCTCGGGGTTTAAGATGCCGTCGTCGCCCACCACCACCGCGTTGGCCAGGGAGCCGCCCAGAGCCAGACCCTGCCGGTGCATCATCTCCACGTCTTTAAGCTGGCAAAAGGTGCGGGAGCGGCTGATTTCCCTGATGAAAGCCGGCTCGGACTCAACATAGTAAAAACAGTGGCGGCCAATGGCCCCGCCGAAATCAATGTGGGCCTCCACCGAGAAGCGGCTGGCCGGGCGCACCGAGATGGACTTGTCGCCGGAAGCGACCTGATACGGCCGGGTAACCCGGTAATGACCCCGGGGCGCGTTTTGCTCCACCAGGCCGGCCTCGGAGAGGAGGCGCACCCACTCGACGGCCGAGCCGTCAAAGACGGGCAATTCCGGGCCGTCCACCTCCACCAGGAGGTTGTCCACCCCCAGGGCCAGCAGGGTGGCCATCAGATGCTCGACCGTGCTGACGCTGTTGTCGCCCCGCCCCAAAGTGGTGGCCAGGGTGGTGCTGGTAACATTGCCGGATTTGGCCGGGAGGGCCGGCGAGCCGGGCCGGTCAGAGCGCTTAAAGGCGATGCCCCGGTTGGCCGGGGCCGGCTTGAGCTTCACATTAATATCGCGGCCGCTGTGGAGGCCGAGGCCCCGGGTGGCTGTCTCTTTAATAATGGTTTTCTGTCTGATCATGACCGCCATGGCTCACTCCTGTTCGGCTTTTAGCTTCTAAACAAATAAGCAAAAGATGTGCCATAGACCAGTCAGGATCGGGCCGGTTAAAACATCCATCATTTGAAATAGCTAAGCGGGGTGCCGGCCACGCCTCCGGCCCGGGCCATAGCCCCCTGTGGCCAAATCGCCACAGGGGGCTATGGTTAGAAAGCCACACTCAGATATCCAGCAGTTGCCAGAGGCGATCGGTTTCGGCCTCCTGGCGGGCCGCCTCGGCCGGGCCCCGCTCATGGTCATAGCCGAGCAGGTGCAAAAGGCCGTGAATCAGATAAAAAAAGAGCATCTCCTCAGCGGTGTAGCCCAAGGGGGGGGCTTCCCGGATAATGGTGTCGGCGGAGAGGACAATATCGCCCAGCACCCGGGGCGCGCCCCTTATCTCCAGCGTGGGCCAGCCTTCCCCATTCTCCTCCAGAGCGAAGGCCAGCACATTGGTGGGAGTGTCCACGCCCCGGTACTCGCGGTTAATCCGGCGGATTTCCGCATCGCCCACCACGCTCACCGAGACCTCGGCTCCGGTTAAATCCAGAATCTTGAGTAGCCTGACCAGGCGGCGGCGGAACTTAGCGCGGTCAAGCAGCAGCGCTTTTTGGCGATTCGACAGGTGGACGGCCACTGGGGGCTTCCTTTAAGGCCGGGGTGCCCTTTTTACTGGGGTAGGCCACCCGATGGTGATAGATGCCGGTGAGGATGGTGGTGAAGGTGTTGACGACCTCGGCGATTTCCTGGGTCCGGAGCAGGCAGTCGTCCAACTGGCCATCGGCGAAAATATTGTTGACCAGTTGACGCACCATGGTTTTAATCTTGGCCGGCGTGGGGTTGGAGAGGGAGCGGGTGGCCGCCTCGCAGATATCGGCCAGCATGACCAGCCCGGCCTCCTGAGAGCGGGGCCGGGGGCCGGGGTAGCGGTAGTCGCCCTCGTTGATCTCGGGCTGGCCCTCCTGGCGCTGTTCCTGAGCCTTGTGGTAAAAGAAGGACATAAGGCTGGTGCCGTGGTGCTGCTGCACGATATCAATGATGCTGGGGGGCAGGCCGCTCTCCCTGGCCAGCTCGGCGCCCTCCCGGACGTGGCCGATGAGAATCAGGGCGCTCATGGAGGCGGCCAGGGTGTCGTGGCGGTTTTCCCCGGACTGGTTTTCCACGAAATAGAGAGGCTTTTTCATCTTGCCGATGTCGTGGTAGTAAGCTCCGACTTTGGCCAGATGGGGGTTGGCCCCGATGACTTCGGCCGCCGCCTCCACCATGGCCCCGACAATGACCGAGTGGTGATAGGTGCCCGGGGCGGAGAGCATGAGCTCCCGGAGCATCTGGCGGTCAAGGTTGCCCAGTTCCAGAAGCCGGAGGTTGGTGGAAAAGCCGAAAATGAATTCAATAATGGGAATGAGGCCGCAGGCGGCGATGCCGGACAAAAGACCGCTGGCGGCGGCGGCGGCGAAGTTATAGGCCACCTGCCGGCTCCAGTGGATATCACCCAAAAAGGTCAGCCCCAGGAGAGTCAGACAGTTGACCACCACCACCCAGAAAGTGGCCGGGATGAGCTGGCTCCGCTCATTCATGTTTCTAAGGCACCAGGCCGCAGTGATGGAGCCGTTGTAGCAGTAGAGGATGGCCATAAACCAGCCGCCGCTCACCGCCGGAGAGACCACGGCGGCCGTCACCGCCGCGAAAAGAGCCATGAAGGCCGCCTTGCGGAGATCCAGAAAAATGGCCGCCAGCATGGTGGCTGCGGGAATGGGCATGGCGTAGAAGACCGTGTGGCTGTCCAGAAAGTCGAAATCCCAGGCCAGGCTGGCCCCGAACATATGGGCGCTGTGGGCCATGAAGGCCACCATCAGCAAAAGGCCGGTGATAAAGGCGTGATCTTTGACGGAGATGGGCAGGTGTTGGCCTTTGGGCCCCAAATTGGATAACAGCATACTGGCGTTAAAAAAGACAAAGAGGGCCAGAAACAGACCCATGAACCGAAAAACCAGGCCCTTGGCCTGGCCCGGGCTGTGGAGCTGTTTGATTTTTTCCAGCGCCTCCGGGGTGATGACCGCGCCCTCCCGGATCAGCACTTCCCCGGCCCGGATATTGAAATAAGAGACCGGGATCGCGGCTTTGGCCTCTTCGATCCGCTTTTCCGTTTCCTTGGCGTCGGGTTTCAGGTTGGGCTGGATGAGCCCCCGAACCAGGGCCAGGATGAGGTTGATGTCCTCCTGGTTGAAGCGGGATTTCAAAAACCGGGAGCGCACCTCTAGGGTGCGATTGGCCGAGGCCTGATCCAGCAGGCTGGCGGCCATGGGCACCACATATTCCGTCTGGGTGGAGAGGGTGACGATGGCCGCCGGCTGGGGTCTCTGGCCGCTGAAGGGGTTGGGGCGATCCATTAGCCCCAGGCTCATGATCTCCATGGCCAGGCTCAGCACCTGGCGCTCCAGGCCCTGGTCAAACCGGCACCTGACCACCCCTTCCCAGACTTTGGATTCCGGGGGCACGTTGAAGAGGTGGCGGAAATCCATCTCCAGTTTTTTCAGCTCGGCCAGGCGGGTTTCCTCGGCCGCCGGGCTGGGAATGGCCCCGGGCCGCCCGAAGGATTCCCGGCCGCGCTGGAAGACCCCGGCCGCCTCTTCCTCCAGGAGTACACCCAAGACATCGTTACGCAGGAAAACCGGGGGCACCTGGGCGGCCGCCTCCTGTCGCTGCATTTCCGTGACCGCCTTATCTTCCAGTTGGAAACCCCGGTCAGCCCGGATGGTCGAGGTGGCCGTTTCCCCCACCCGGTAAGAGATGGAGCTGGGAAAGGCCAGTAAAATGGCGACAGCGGTCAAAATGCTGACGAAAAAGGCCTGGATGAGCAGTTCCCGGGTGGGCAGCCGGCGGAGACGGCGGGCCAGCTTTTTCCCCAATGTCAGACGGGCCGAGCGGGAGTGGCTCAGGACTCTGGTCATTTCCGAGGTCATGGTTTTGTGAGAAATCATTACAACCTGCGGCCCGTCCGGGCCTGGTCTGCCCGCTCATAGGCTTCAATTATTTTTTTCACCAGCCGGTGGCGCACCACATCAGCCGCAGTGAAGCGGCAACAGGCGATGCCGGTCACGCCTTCCAGCAGGGTCACGGCCTCAGACAGGCCCGTGGGCTCGCCCCCCGGCAGGTCGCTCTGGCCCGGGTCGCCGGTGACCACCGCCCGGGAGCCCGGCCCCAGCCGGGTCAGGAACATTTTCATCTGCTCCCGGGTGCAGTTTTGAGCCTCATCCAGGATGACAAAGGCCTGGCTCAGGGTGCGGCCGCGCATAAAGGCCAGCGGGGCGACCTCAATGGCCCGCCGCTCAATCAGTTTAGTGTATTTTTCGTAAGGTATCAAGTCGTCGAGGGCATCGTGGAGGGGCCGCAGATAGGGGTTGATTTTTTCGGCCAGGTCGCCCGGCAGAAAGCCCAGCCGCTCGCCGGCCTCCACCGCCGGGCGGGTGATGACGAGGCGGGAAACCTGGCCCGCGCCCAGGGCTGAAACAGCCATGGCCACGGCCAGATAGGTCTTGCCCGTGCCGGCCGGGCCCAGGCCGAAGACCAGCTCGTGGGCGTCAATGGCCGCCAGGTAAGAGCGCTGGGCGGACGTGCGGGCCGTGACCCGGCGGCGGGCCAGGGGCGAGTCAAACAGGGGCCGGGTGTAGTCGGACAGATCGGCCGCCGGGTCAGCCAGGGCCAGATTGGCCAAACACTCCGTGTCCCACTCGGTGGGCGCCTGGCCGACAGCGGCCATCTCGGCCAGGGCGGCGATGACTGCGGCGGCGGCGGCGGTTTTGTCCGGCGGCCCCTGGCCCAGGATAGGCTCCAGGCCCCGCTGGCCGATGGACAGGCCAGTCAAGCGGGCCAGGAGCCTGAGATTGGCCGCCCCCGGGCCGAAACTGCGCAGAGCCACATCGGCCTCATGGGCCGGCCCATATTTTTTGGCGCTCATGCGGCGGCGGCGGCCAGAACGGTGGCCTCGTATTCCTCGCGCAACCCGGCTATCAATTTTTTGACCGAGACAATATCGCAAACCCGGTTGACGTTGGCCCCGGCAAAGGCGAAACCCCGCTCCAGAAAGCCCCGCTGGGCGTTGACCAGGGCCAGACTGATGCAATAGGGGGCGGTCTTGGGGTCGCAGGTCTTCAGGCACTGGTAGGTGCAGCGGGGCGGCTTTTTTAGACCATTTTCCATGTCTTCCAGAAATTTGGAGCGCACGGCCCGGCCGGGCATACCCACCGGGCTGTGGATAATCATCTGGCTGTCGGCCTCCAAGTAAGCTTTTTTAAAGGCCAGGGAGGCGTCGCATTCCCAGGTGGCCACAAACCGGGTGCCCATTTGTACCCCGGCCGCCCCCAGTTTCATCAGCTCGTAAATATCCCCGCCGGTGTAAATACCGCCCCCCCCAATGACCGGCACAGCCCGCCCGGCTTTATCCTCAAAGGGTTTGACCGCCTCCAGCACCTGGCTGATCAAAACTTCCAACTGGTGCTCCGGGGCCTCCAGGTCGTCCATTTTAAAGCCCAGGTGGCCCCCGGCCTTAGGGCCTTCCACCACCACCAGATCAGGCACCTGATTGTAGTTGGCCAGCCATTTCCTGGCGATGATGGTGGCCGCCCGGGCTGAGGAAACAATGGGGGCCAGCTTGGTCTGAATCTCGGCCTGGGCCTTTTCGGCCGCCTCCCGCAGATAAGCCGGCAAATCCAGGGGCAACCCGGCCCCGGCGAAAATGATGTCTATTTTTTCAGCCAGGGCGGTGCGCACCAGAGTGGCGAAATTGACCAGGGCCACCATAATATTGAGACCCAAAAGGCCCGAGCCCCCCCGGCTCTTTTCCCTGGCCTGCCTGATTTCTCCAGTCAGGGCCAGACGGTCGGCCTCGGCCGGATCCTGGCCAATACCCTTTTCCCGAAAGCCGATCAAAGCCCCGGAAATGACCCCCACCCCGCCCTCGTTGGCCACGGCGGAGGCCAGATTATTCAGGGAAACGCCAATGCCCATGCCACCCTGAATGATGGGCAGGGGTATAGTTTTGTCACCAATGGTCAGCGGGGGGAACATGTCCAATCCTTAAAGCATAATTAGTTACGATTTATAATTCGTCAGGGCCTTGAAGCCGTCAAACAGCAGATTGCGCTCATCGGCGGCAATGGCCGTGGCGATGGCTTCCTCAAAGTCGTCTTCCGGCCGGTCGTCTTCCAGACAGTCGCCCTCCGGGCTGAAATCCCGGCTTAAAAGCTTTTCAGCCTGGGCCAGCATCTCTCCGGCCTCCCGGCCGGCCCGGGGGAGGGCCAGAGCCAGGGCCCAGGCGCTGGGGGCTAGGCCGGCCTGCTCCAGCTCGGCGCTGAGATCGGCAAACCAGCGGCGGGCTCGGACGCTGTTGGCGTCAGGCAGAATGACCGCCGCCCGGCTGGGGGCCAGGCGGGCGGCCAGATCAATGGGCCTTAGCGAGGCCAGGAGGAGCCGGCCGAAAGCGGCCCAGCCGCCCTGATCAGCCGGCTTCTCCAGCAAAACCAGCGACAGGGGGCGTGACCAGCGATCCAGGCGGGCCATCTCCTGCTCCAGCACCGACCAGAAATGGGTCAGGGTGTAGAGACCGCTTTCACCGTCCAGGCAGGAACCGGTGCGAATGAGGTCAGGCATTTGGGCCAAAATCATCGGAGCCGGAATTACCGGTCATTATATCATATCCATAATGCCCTGGGGTATTTTCTTCAGGGTGATGACCTTGTCCACGCAGCCGGTCTTGATGGCCTCCTTGGGCATGCCGAAAACCACGCAGGAGTCCTCATCCTGAGCAATGGTTTTGGCCCCGGCCTCTTTCATGGCCTTGATGCCGGCCGCTCCGTCGGAGCCCATGCCGGTGAGGATGACGCCCACGGCATTGGCCCCGGCGTATTTGGCCACGGAGTTAAAGAGCACATCCACAGCCGGGCGCTGGTGGTGAACCATGGGCCCGGTTTTGACTTCCACAAAATATCGAGCCCCGCTGCGCCGCAAAAGCATATGGAAATTGCCCGGAGCAATGAGGCAGACGCCGGGCACCACCGAGTCGTTGTCGGCCCCCTCTTTGATCTTGAGGTGGCAGAGGGTATTGAGGCGGTCGGCGAAAGTGCGGGTGAAATTGGCCGGCATATGCTGGGCGATGACAATGCCGGGGCTGCCGGCCGGCATCTGGGTCAGGAGCGCGGTCAGAGCCTCGGTGCCCCCGGTGGAGGAGCCGATGGCGATGACTTTGTTGGTGGTCTGGGTGATGGCCCCGCCGGGCAGATGGGCGGTGGAGGCGCTTTTGGCCGGGGGCTGCCGCTTAAAAAAACGGGCCTTGGCGGCCGCCCTGATCTTGTCGGCCAGTTGGGCACCCATCTCGCCCACGGAAAAGGAGCCGCCGGGCTTGGCCAGCACTTCCACCGCCCCGTTGTCCAGGGCTTCCAGAGCCATGGTGCTGCCTTTGGGGGTCAGGGAACTGACGATGATGACCGGCATGGGCTTATGGGCCATGATTTTTTTCAAAAAAGTGATGCCGTCCATCCGGGGCATTTCAATATCAAGGGTGATGACATCGGGCGACAACTCCAGAATCTTGTCCCGGGCCACAAAGGGGTCGGGGGCCGCGCCCACCACTTCGATGTCAGGGGCTTTGGAGAGCTCTTCAGTGAAAATTTTTCGGACTATGGCTGAATCATCGACAACCAGAACCTTGATCACAATTATCCTCGCTTATGCTTTTAAATAAATGCAGGGGGCCACATACTTGAAAGAATGCTGCAAACCGGACAGGCTTTCGGAATGGCCGATAAACAGATATCCGCCGGGCGCCAGGAGGCGGTAATATTTGGCGACCAGATCGGTGATGGTCTCTTTATCGAAGTAGATCATCACATTACGGCAAAAAATCAGATCCATGGGGCCCTTGAAGGGCAGGGGCTCCATCAGGTTAAAACGGCGGAAGGCGATGGTGTGGCGCAGGGTCTCGGTGACCTGGTGCATTTTCTCACCCCGGCCGCTGTCCACCTTGGTGAAGTATTTGGCCAGATACTGTGGCGGCAGGTCTTTAATTTTCTCCGGGCCGTAGAGGCCCCGCTTGGCCATGTTGAGCACCTTGGTGGAGAGGTCGGTGGCCAGGATTTTAAAATCGCCGCCATGGCCGAAATAGGGGCACTTTTCCAAAACGACCATGCCAATGGTGTAGGGCTCTTCACCGGAGGAACAGGCAGCGCTCCAGATGCGCAGGCGGTGGCTGCCCGAGCGTTTGAGCCTGGCCTCCAGCTCCGGCAGCATGGTTTGATACATGAATTGAAAATGCTGGGGCTCGCGGAAGAAACTGGTCAGGTTGGTGGCCAGGGCGTCCAAGAGAAAAATTATCTCCTCGCCGGTCTGATCGCCCATGACATATTTGAAATATTCATGAAAATTCTTAAACTCCAGAGACTTCATGCGCTTGGCCAGGCGGGTGCGCATGAGCTCCTTTTTGCCGTCTTTGAGGTTTATGCCGGCCGTCTTGTGGACAAACTCGGCAATGGCCATATAATCGCGGTCGCTCAAATCGGGATTAAAGTCGCCGGGGGCAACAAAGGAGGACATAATTAAACCCCTTGGGTCATTATTGGTCAACCGCCGAAGGTCAGATCCTCGTCGGTCAGGATGAGGTCAATATCAAGAATGATGATGACCCGGTTTTTAACCTTGGCCATGCCCAGGATGTATTCGCTTTTGAGGCGCACGCCGAAGTTGGGGGGCGGCTCAATATGCCCGCCCTGGAGGCTGACCACCTCGGAAACCGTATCCACCACCATACCCATCTGCACCTGGCCGTGAATGGACTTAAACTCAATGACGATGATGGAGGTTCGCTCATCATAATTGGATTCCTGAAGGCCGAATTTAAGCCGCAGGTCAATCACCGGCACCACTTTGCCCCGCAGGTTGATGAGCCCTTTCATAAACCTGGGGGTCTGGGGCACGGCGGTGATATCCATCATCCCATTGATTTCGCGGACTTTCAGGATATCCACCCCGTAGAATTCACCATCGATCTCAAACTGGAGAAATTTATTTTCCTCCGAGCCTTTGAGCGGCTCTTGAGTCCTGGACGTCATCAGCTTCTCCTGTTATAAAAGTTTAGACTGCGTCCGGGCGGTCATCCATGCCCCAGTCGTCAGCCGCGCCCTCGTCCTGGCCACGGCCGATGAGCATGGGCGCGCAGAGGCCGGACACCTCGAAAAGGCCGGTCACATCCAGAATCAGACCCACCCGGCCATCGCCCAGGATGGTGCCCCCGGCCAGGGATCGCACATATTTGAGCCTCTCGCCCAGCGACTTGATGACCACTTCC
>JAISJK010000120.1 GCA_031261565.1 Candidatus Adiutrix sp.
GTGTGGGCCCCAAAAAGGGCGGGCGTTGGGAAGTTTTTAACGGCCAAGGAGACCAAAAGTCTTTCTGAATAAAGGATAGAGCGAGGAAAGAGAAATGGATGAAGTAAGGCAAATTGTAACTGAATCATGTTTATATGAGGCCCTGTTTGATGTTGTGCGTCTGGTCGATCCTCTCGCGGGCACAGTCGTGGAAGTGAACGATGGTCGCGCGCAAAAGACCGAGATTGACTGCGTCGCGGCCTTTCAAACGGATCGAAGGTGCAAGTATTGCACATCCCTGCAGGCCTTGTATTCCGACAAGCAGACCGTAAAGCTTGAATACCGAAACGGCTCCATATTTCTGGTAATATCGGCCCCGATAAGAGTGGGCGAGCAACAGGCGGTCGTGGAACTGGTCAAAGATATTACCGAAACCCTGTCCGTGGACAAGCGCGATGCCTCCAGCGAAATGGAGATCCCGATAATCATCGACAAATTGAATAAAAAATCTAAAACCGATCAACTGACCCAGCTTCTCAACCGTCGCTACATTGACGATAATCTTCCGGCCCTTCTGGAAAATACCACCAAGGTTGGCCGGCCGCTGTCGGTCGCCATGCTGGATATTGACCATTTCAAAAAGGTCAACGACGCTTATGGGCATCCCGCGGGCGATTATATTTTGAAAAGTGTGGCCGGTATCCTGCCTGAATTTGTTCGCCTGAATTCCGACTTTGTCGCCCGATATGGCGGCGAGGAATTTTTGCTCTGCCTGCCCGGGACGGATATTGAAACCTGCCGGAGAATCTGTGAGCGCATCCGCGAGGTCGTGGAAAGGAAAGAATTCAAATTCAATGGCCACCATATATCCATCACCATCAGTATCGGCCTGGCCTCAAGCGAGGAAGTCGAAAATCTGACCCAGGACGAAATAGTGCAATTGGCGGACCGGAGATTATACCTGGCCAAGGCCAGGGGCCGAAATCAGGTAGTCTCCACCTGAGGTCGCTTTTCCGCCCGGTTTATTGGTTTTCGGCGGTCAGCGATCCTGGCCAGATGGCCCTGGGCCTTGTTTACAATACCCCCGGATTAATGTTATCCTTGCCCCTACATTGGGGGAGGGTTGGCCATGCCTTTAAGCGAGCTATCCATCGACAAGCGAGGCGATATGCTATGAAAAGAGCGCTGTTCATCGCCATAATAATTATGTGGGTGGTATTCGGCTATCCAGCTGTCGTCAAAACCGCCGAGCCCCCGTCATATATGGATCTGATCAGGGAACGCGGGGTGCTGTTGGTGGGCGTCAAGGTGGATTCCCCCCGGATGAGCACTCTCAACTACCAGACCAACGAGTTTGAGGGCCTGGAGGTGGATCTGGCCAAGATGCTGGCCAAGCGGATTTTGGGCGATGAAACCAAAATCCGCATCAAGCCGGTAACGCCCCAAAACCGGGTGGCCAAGCTGAACCAGGGAGTCATTGACTTCACCATCGGGACTTTCACCATACTTGAGGAACGAAAAAAACTGGTGCATTTTTCGGATCCTTATTTCAGCGAAGGTCTGGCCTTTTTGGTGCGCAAGAGAGACCAACTGAGCCGCATTGAGCAGCTTAACGGGAAAACCGTGGGCCTGGCCCAGGGCACGGCCCCCTCCAAACCTCTGCCCGCGATGATTGAGGAACGCGGCTTGAATATCAAGGTGGAGACCTATCCCGATTATCCGATCATTGCGGGCGCGTTGAAAAACGGTGAGGTGGACGCCTTCTGCACTGTTCGGGCGGCTCTTTTCGGCTATTTAAGCGAAGATCTGGAAGTTATGGAGGAAACCTTTCACCCCGGCAGTTACGGCATAGCCGTAAAACTCGGCAATCAGACTCTGCTGGACTACCTGAACGCCTTTGTGCGCGAATCGCAGACGGATGGCACTCTGGAACAACTGAAACATAAATGGAATCTGTAGGCGGTTCGCTTATGAGAAAAATCGATGAAATTCTTGGCGATATTTCAATTAACCAAAAAATTAAGTCTATAGCCATTGCTGCGGGGCTGCTGGCCCTGACTTTCTCGACGGTCATCACGATTGTCGGGCTTAACAACAATATGCGCTACCGAAAAAGTATGGATAATTTTTTCCGGCAGTTCAGCCTGATGCGCGACATATCCGAAAATTACAACAAGATACGGGCCATGACCACTGAGTATCTTCTCTTTTGGGGCGACAAGCCCATAACGGACGGGCTCTCGGAGCAGTTTGACGCCTGCTTTGTCATCCTGGAGGCCGACATAGTCGAGCTGGAGGGTATGCTGCCGCCGCTCTCGCCCCAAAACGAAGCGATCAACAAGGTTTATGGCTATTTGTATCACCTGCAGAACTTCAGGTTTACCCTGCCGTCGCTTCAGCCGGAGGAGACCGAAAGCTTTTTCATCAAGCTCCAAAAAGAGATAATCGGGCCCCTGGACAATAATATCACCGTGGCCTTTAACGCTATGGTCAAAAACATTGATCAGGAATCGAAAATTAACCAAAAGAGATACAGTGAAAGCGTCACCAGCTCCTATATCGCCATTGCCGTCTTTTTCATCCTGGGCATTGTTTACGTGTCGATGATAGTCAGAAACATAAGGGTTCCCCTGAGCCAGCTGATCAACTCGACCGAATATTTCGGCCGGGGCGATTACGGAGTGTTCAATTCGGTGAACCGCAAGGATGAGCTGGGGATTCTCAATAATAAATTCGTCAGCGCGGCCCAGGAGATAAAGAAGGTGCAAACCGAGCTGGCCATATACGCCAAAAGTCTGCAAGAACTGAACACCACGCTTGAGATGCTCTCAACGACCGATCAGATTACCGGCATAAGCAACAGGCGGGCTCTGGACGAATTTCTCGGCCGGGCCTGGGACGAATGCAAACGGCTGCATATCCCGATAACGATAATGTATATGGACATCGACCGGTTCAAGTATTTCAATGATACCTATGGGCATCTGAAAGGCGACGAGTGCCTGCGCTCTTTTGTCCGGTGCGTCAGGCGCTACATCAAGCGGACGGTGGATATCTTCGCGCGCTACGGCGGCGAAGAATTTGTGGCGGTGCTGCCCACCACTCCGGGCGAAGCGGCCCTGGCTTTGGCCGAGGAAATACGCTGCGCCGTCCAGGATATGAAAATACCCAACCCGAAGAGCGAGGCTGGGCCCTATGTCACCGTCAGCATCGGCCTGGCGGCCAGATACCCGTATCAAATCGACAGCGCGCAGGCCCTGATGGAATTGGCCGATCAGATGTGTTATAACTCGAAAAGCACGGGCCGGAACAGGATAACACTGGATGCCGGCCCTCCGTATGACGCCGAGTCCGAGAGTCTGTCGCTCGCCAATATCCGCACCTCCGCTCAGGCCGGCTCCGGCAGCAGATAATGGCGCAGAGTTTTTTGTAAAACAGCCACGTCAATCGGCTTGGAGATGTGCCCGTTCATGCCTTCGGCCAGGCATTTCTCCACTTCGTCGGCGTAGGCGTGGGCGGTCATGGCCACCACCACCAGGCCCTCATAGCGACTATCAGCCCGAATGCGCCGGGTGGCTTCGTGGCCGTCCATCACCGGCATCTGAATATCCATCAGCACCGCGTCAAAGGGCGGCTTCAGCCCCTTTTGGGCGGCCTCCTCCAGCTTGGCCAGGGCTATCTCGCCGTTGCCGGCCACGGTCACCTCCAGCCCCATTTTTTTCATCAGCGATCTGGCCACCAGCACATTGACATCATTATCCTCCACCAGGAGCACGCGGAAGCCGGCCAGGGCTTTATCATTATTTTGCGGCGGTGCCGGAGGGGGCGGCGGCTCAGCCGCCTTATCCAGGCCGAAGACGCAGGTAAAGGTGACCGTGGTGCCCACGTCCGGCTCGCTTTCCAGCGATATTTTTCCGCCCATCAAAGCGACCAGACTGCGGGAGATGGTCAGGCCCAGCCCGGAGCCGCCGTATTGGCGGGTGATGGAAGCGTCGGCCTGGGTGAAGGCGCTGAAAAGGTTTTCCGCCTGGTCGTGGCTCATGCCGATGCCCGTATCCTTGACCGCAAAGGCCAAAGTGACGGAGTCGCCGGCGGCGCCCTCCAGCCGGGCGGCCACGGTGATGGAGCCTTCCCCGGTGAATTTAAAGGCGTTGCCCACCAGATTCAGGAAAATCTGGCGCAGACGCAACGGGTCGCCCAGGAGGGCGTCCGGCAGGTCGGCCGGCTGGTCGAACACCAGCGGGAGGCCTTTTTCGTTAATCTGCTCCTGAAAGAAAATATGGATATCGCTC
This sequence comes from Candidatus Adiutrix sp., assembly GCA_031261565.1. GTDB lineage: Bacteria > Desulfobacterota > Desulfarculia > Adiutricales > Adiutricaceae > Adiutrix. The sequence goes on from JAISJK010000120.1 coordinate 4,272, forward strand.
AGGACTTGCCTGAGGGAGAAGGGGACGCGCTCCAGATTCATCTTGCCGGCTTCCATCTTGGAGAAGTCGAGAATATCGTTGATGATGCCCAGGAGGGCCTGGGCCGCCCGGTGGGCGTTGTCAGTATATTGGTGCTGCTGCTCATCCAGGGTGGTTTCCAAAAGCAGATGGGTCAGGCCCAGAATGGCGTTCATGGGGGTGCGGATTTCGTGGCTCATGTTGGCCAGAAACTCGCTCTTGGCCTGATTGGAGGCCTTGGCCGCCTCCATGGCGCTCTTCAATTCCAGATGGGTTTTGATGCGGGCCAGCAGTTCTTCCTTATCAAAGGGTTTCTCAATGTAATCGTTGGCCCCGGCCTGGAAGCCGGACAGGACATCCTGCACCTGGTGTTTGGCCGTCAGCATCAGCACCGGCAAATCAAACAGGGTGTAGCTGGCCCGGATCTTTCGGCAGACCTCATAGCCCGACATTTTGGGCATCATGACATCCAAAAGAACCAGGTCAAATTTTTCTCCGCCGTCAAGCATCGCCAGGGCTTCCGGGCCGCTGTAGGCTTTGGCCACCGTATAATTGCGGATCGACAGAATATTGCTCAAAACCTGAATGTTGACCGGCTCGTCGTCCACGGCCAGGATTTTACAAGCGCCCGGGCCAGCCGCCGGTGGCTCGCCCGGGCCATTGGCGACTGCGTAATCCTCCATATCGATCAGAGATTTAGAGGCTTCGCCGGCCGCGACCTCGGCCTGATTGACCTGAGCGGCGGGCATGGTAAAAGTGAAGCTGGTTCCCCGGCCCAGCTGGGACTCAAGGCTGATCGCCCCGCCGTGAAGCTCCACCAGTTTTTTGGTGACCGACAGGCCGAGGCCCGTGCCGCCGTATTCCCGGGCCGTGGAGCCGTCCACCTGCTCAAACGACTCAAAGATGCGGTCAAATTTATCCTCGGGGATGCCAATGCCCGAATCGGACACGGTGACGGCCACCATCTGGCCGTCCAGGTCCGCCCTGGCCGAGACCCTGACCTGGCCCTTGTCGGTAAACTTGATGGCGTTGCCCAGGAGATTGTGCAATATCTGCTGGATACGGTTTTCATCCGCCAGGATGGCCGGGAGAGAGGGGGGGATGTCGTTGACCAGGGTCAGCTCTTTGCCCTTGATCAGGGGCTTGGACAAGACCAGCACCACATCGACAATGGTCTTCAGGTCAACCGGTTTGACCTGGAGGATGATCTCATTGTTTCTCAGCCTGGTAAAATCCAATATGTCGTTGATCATATGGGAAAGCCGCTTGCCGCTGTTGGAGACGATGGCCAGGTTGTATTTCTGCTCCCGGGTCAGCTCGCCGGCGGCCCCGTCGATCATGGATTCGACAATGCCGATGATGCCGTGGATGGGGGTGCGCAGCTCATGGGAGGTATTGGCCAGAAATTCGTCTTTCAGCTCGTTGAGCCGGTTCAGATACTTGTTTTTGTCCTCCAGCTCAGTCGCGTAATTCTGCAATTCACTGACCAGGGCGTGAATCTTTTCCACCATAAATCGGAAGGCTTTGGACAGCGCGCCGATTTCATCGCGGGTTTGAAACACCGGCACCTCGGCGTCAAATTGGCCTTCACCCAGCGCCTTGGCCGTATTCGAGAGGATGAGGATGGGCCGGGACACGCTTTTGGCCACGAAATAGAGCAGGATGGCGATGAGGCCAATGGCCATGGCCGCCACCAGAATGACGTAATCGCGGATAGCGTTGGCGTTGTCCAGAATCCTGGCCATGGGGATGCTGACGGCCACTGACCAGGGGGCGGTCACGCTGCTGAATTTAATCGGCAGATAAATGGTATAGAAGTCATCGCGGCTGGAAGTATATTGATGGCCGCTCTTGATGGCCTCTTTGGCCTCGGCCGCGTAGCGCAGCCGGGCCGGGTCGGCTTGCAGCATAGCCTGGGCCAGCTCCGGCGTCATCAGCGACAAATCCACCCGGCCGGGCTCAAAGCTGGCGGCGTAGTCTTTTAAATTGGCGGCGAACTGCCGGATTTTCTGGCCGGCGGCCACCTGAGCGCTGTCGTTTTCATCCACCTCCGGCTGACGGCCAACATATTCATCGATGTATTTCAGGGCCTCGTTAACTTTGGCGCGGTCGGAAGTCAGCATATCGTAGGCCAGGGATTCCACCAAATCCTTGCCCAGGTGGGCCTTGTCGGGATGGGCGGCGATGGCCCCGCCATTGGCGAAGATCTCGGTATAGCCGTCCTGGCCGTGGGGGTTGACTTTGGAGACCATGGCCTGGAGCGTGTCCAGCACAATGTCGGAGGAGATGATGCCGATAAACTTATCGTGGTGAATAATGGGAAAGATGAGGCTTTCCAGCACCACCGGCCGCCCCTGCACTTCATAGTCATAGGGGTCGGTGATATATTCGTTCCGGGTGTCTTTGGGGACGTAATACCAGTCGGAAATATCAATATCGTAGAGGGGCTGCACGGCGATATGGTCATCAAGTTTGTTCCAATAGGGGGCGTAGCGGCCCGTCTCGTCATACTCCGGCTTTTTCCCGGCGAAATCCCTGTCTCGGCCGTCCAGAGCGTCGGGATCATAGGCGATGCAAAAAGAGGTGATGTATTCCTTTTTGGCCAGGGTGTGTTTCAGAATGTCGTTCATCATTTTGCGGTCGGTGAGCTGGTTGTCTTTCAGGGCTTCAAAGACCGAGGCCAGGGTTTCCGAGGTCACCCGGGCGCCCTGCAGTTCCGCCCTGATTTCGTTGCGGTATTTGTCCGCCGTTTCCTGGGCCAGATTAAAGGCGTCATTTTTGGACATTTCAAAGGTCTTGTTGGAAACGACCAGGGTCAGGGCCGCAAAGGCGACAATGACCACAGCCGAAACCAGGGAGAATATTTTGGTTTGCAATCTCAGATTTTTAAACATGGTCTTTCTCAGGTGCGTCTGGCCCCCGCCTGGCTGACCGGGAACATGAAGGTGAAAGCGGCCCCGCTGCCGGGAATGCGGGCCGGGTGGTTTTCCACCTGGATCAGGCCGTGATAGCGGTCAACGATTTTTTTGACGATGGACAGCCCCAGGCCGGTGCCGTCGCTCTTGCTGGTGAAAAACGGGCTGAAGATTTTGGGCAGGATGTCCTCGGGGATGCCCGGCCCGGTGTCGGCTATCTCGCAGGCCACATAGGATTGATCGTTCTCTTTGGTCTCGTAAAGCCGCAGGTGGATGATCCCCCCGGCCGGGGCCATGGCCTGGGTGGCGTTATAAAAGATATTGAGAACAATATGCATGATCTGCTGGTCATCGGCGGCCACCTCCGGCAGGTTGGGCTCAATTCTGGTCTCCACCCTGACTTTCTGCCGCTCCAGCTCCAGGCACAGGGAGCCCAGAGCCTCGGCCAGCAGTTCCTCCATCTTGAAATCGCGCACCAGGCCGGCCTCATCCCGCGAGAAATTTAAGACGTTGTTCAAGACTTTATTGACCCGCTCCACTTCCTCCCAGATGACTTCGGCATACTTTTTCAGCGGGTCGTCCGGGCTCATTTTTTTCAAAAGCCGCTGGGTAAAGCCGCCGATGGAGACCAGGGGGTTGCGGACTTCATGGGCCAGGTGGGTGCCCATCTCGCCCCGGGCCGCCTGTTTCTCGGCTTCAATGAGCTTGACCCGCACCTGGCTGAGAGACTTGTTGGCGTTTTCCAGGTCGCTGTAGAGGCGGGCGTTTTCAATGGCCAGGCCGGCCTGGTTGGCCAGCATGGTCAGGTCGCGCAGGCTGTCCATGGTCAGGGGCTCGCCGCTGACCGAGCGATCCACGGCGATGACCCCCACATCCCGGTTTTTGCCCATCATGGGCACGGCGGCGTAGGCCTTGAGGCCAAAGTCCTTTAGGTCGGCGTCGCTGTCGGAGTCAATGAGCCCAAAGCCCAGCATGGCTTTCTTTTCCACCAGCACCCGGGAGAGAATCCGGGGGCTCTCCGGGAAAACGGGGATGGCCAGGCCCATCTCCCGGCCCCGCTCCAGCATCAGGCCGGCCTCTTCCTTGGAGGGTTTTTTCAGAATATCCACCAGGGCGCTGTTGCCCCGGCCGCTATACTCAAGATTGTCGGCCCCCGTCCAAAAGGCCGAGCTGACCAGCGACTGGCCGGATTCGCCCTCCTCCTGCAACAGGAGGATCAGCACCTGGTCAAAACTGAGCCCCTTGCGGTCAGTCAGGGCCCGGGTGATGATCCAGATCAGCTCATCGTAGTGGACAGTGGTCATCAGGGCGCTGGAAATGTCGTAGAGGGTGGAGAGGTAGCCCACCATCTTGGCGTTGGTTCGGGCCAGGCTCTGCACCTCGCGGAAGCTCAGCGCGTTTTCCACCACCCCGGAGACCATGTTGTTCATGGAAAAGAGGAGCTCCAGATCATAGCGGTCAAAGAGCTGGGGGGCCAGGGGGGCCTGGGTGTTGTGCCCGCCCAGCTTGTTGAAAAGGGAGATGGAGCCCTGGTGCCGCCCCTGGAAGCTCAGGGGGCAGCTGATGATGGTGTTGTTAAGCTCGGCTTCCGACAGGTCGAGGGCCCCGGGGTCGTCTTTGAGGTAGCCGGAAAAGCTGGCCTTGCGCGACAGGGCCATGGCCACGGTGACCGGCAGGGCCTTGGCCCGGTAACGCTCAAAATTGTAGGCCGGGGGGATCAGGCCGTGCTGCGACGAGAGCAGCAGCGTCTGCCCGGCGTCGTCGAGGATGTTGAGGGTGCAGCCGTCAGCCAGAAAAATGCCGGAGGCGATCTGGGGAATCATGGCCATGACCCGATCCACCTCAATGGTGGCCGAGAGGGTGCGGCCCAGGTCGCTCAGCACATTCAGCACGCTCAGGCGTTTGCGGGTGTCGGTGGCCAGCTGGGAGCTTTTGATGGCGATGGTCAGCTCATTGGCCACCGCCTCCAGCAGGAGGGCCTTGACCGGGTTGACTTCATAGACCTGGCGGGCCAGCAGCACCAGGACGCCGTAGGTGGTTTTGTCATCGCCCAAGGGGGTGACCAGGAGGCAGTTTCTAAAAGGCTCGGCAAAGGCGGCCCAATCCCGGGGCAGGGTTTCAAAGTCCGGGGGGTCGGCCAGGAGGGTCTGGCGGCCGGTCAGACATCGGCCGATCATGCTGTCGGCGGAGGTGGTGATGCTGCTCAACTGGGGGAAAGCGGCGTCGGGCCGCCACAGGGGCTCCAAAAGGCGCCGCTCGCGGTCAAGGGTCAGCAGAATGGCGTGGTCGAAATCCAGCTCCCAGGTGATGACATTGAGAAAACTGCCGACCTTGAATTCGTGCTGGGTGTTGGAGTTGGAGAGCTTGATCAGCTTGGCCAGGATGGTGGCCGGGTCGGTTTTGGGTAGAGATGACATCCTAACTCCGCCTCGCGGCCGCGTCCAGAGCCCGGCGATAGACCGCCTCATAGCCGGCGGCGGTCAAATCCCAGGAAAAGTTCTGCTCCATACCCCGGCTCACCAGGCCCGGCCAGATGTCCGGGCGGCCGTAGTCGGCCACAGCCCGGGCCAGGGCTTCCAGAAAGGCCTCCGGGGTGTAGCCCTCAAATTTGTAGCCGGTGCCCTGGCCGGCCCGGGCCACATTGTCAATGACCGTGTCGTCCAGCCCGCCCGTCCCCCGCACCACCGGCACCGCGCCATAGCGCAGGGCGTAGAGCTGCTCCAGGCCGCAGGGCTCAAAGCGCGAGGGCATGATGAAAATGTCGGCGCCGGCCAGGGTGTGGTGAATCATGGCCAGGTCGTTGGCCTTTTTGTAGCCCAGCCGGCCCGGCCAGCAGTTGGCGGCCTCCTGCAGAAAATCCTGGTAGTGGATTTCGCCCAGGCCCATTAAAGCCAGGTTGACCGGCATCTCCATCATCCGATCCAGGGTCTTGGCGATAATGTCCAGCCCCTTGCGGGAGAGCAGGCGGCAGACCAGGGCCACAGCCGGGAGTTCCGGGTTGTCGAAGCCAAAGAGGGCCGCCAGCTGGCGGTGGCATTCCCGCTTGCCTTCCAGATCGGTTCGGGAATAATTGGCGGCGATATAACGGTCGGTCTCCGGGTTCCACTGGTCGTAATCAACCCCGTTCAGCACGGGCACTATGTCGGCCTTCCGGCTGCCCAAAACGCCTTCCAGGCCCATGCCCAGAGCCGGGGAGAGGGTTTCCCGGGCGTAGGTCCGGCTGACGGTGGTGATGACATCGGCGGCCAGGAGCCCGGCCTTGGTCAGGTTCATCTGGCCGTAAAACTCCAGGGCATCGTGGGTGAAAAGGCTCCAGTCCAGGCCGGTCATGGCGAAGTCGTAATGGGGAAAGAGGCCCTGGCTGTCGAGGTTGTGATAGGTGAAGACTCTCCCGGCTCCGGCCAGGGACGGATAGCTGGAGAGCCAGCTTTTCAGGCAGATCAGCACCAGGCCGGTGGTCCAGTCGTGGCAGTGCACCACCACCTCCTGATCCGGGTCGGCGATTTTGGAGGCGGCCAGCAGAGCGGCCCGGGAGAAAAAGATAAACCGCTCGGCATTGTCGTCATAGTCGCCGAATTCATTGCCGTAAAGGCCGGGTCGGTCAAAGAGGTCATCGCAACCCACCAGCACCGCCCCGTGGATATCGCCGGTGTCCCCCTCATAAAACCGGGCTTCCCGGCAGGAGAGCGACAGGTCTATTTCCGAGCGCCAGGAGGTCAGCTCCGTCAGGGTCATTTTATCCGAGCCCCGGTGTTTGGGCGCCACCACCGTCACCTGGTGGCCCAGGTGGGCCAGGGCCCGGGGCAACTGGAAGGAGACATCGCCCAGACCACCAATGCGGGAGAAGGGCAGGGCTTCCGGGGTGATTAAAATTATCTGCATACGCGCCTCCCATCTTGGCCGACCGCCACTTTAAGGCCCTCTGGCTCCAATGGCTGCATAAACCCGATTTAGGCCATAATTAGCTTTTAATATATACTCTTTGCAATCCCTTGGCAAGGGCCGGGCTAGCCGCTGGGGCCGTATCCATCGCAGCCGCTGAGGTCGGCCCTTACCACCGCCTTCTTGGCCCTTTGGGCCATATTTCTGAAATATTCTTTTCGCCTCTATAGCCAAAAAAATTTGGCCGAACCTCCTTCTGGCCCGTTTTAAACTCAATTTTAAAAAACCATTTTATTTTTAAGTTGTTACCTGAATATGACTCTATTCGGTTATTAACTTTGTAACCGTTCACGGCATTATTTAAATTAAATATAATTATTTACATTTTAATTAAGTTATGCTATATTCTGTGCATGAAAGCCTGCAAACCACAAGATATGGATAATAAGGGTCTCCAGC
>JAISJK010000128.1 GCA_031261565.1 Candidatus Adiutrix sp.
CGCTTTAAATGGGATATGCCCAAATTCGGCGAGCCGGGCATGATGATGGGCGAGATACCTTCCCTCTCCCAGATTTTCAAAGTTTTGCCCCGGCCGACCAAAATGCCTTTTAAAGGGCATCAAAAGCCCCCGGCCCTGGATCTGGACACCCTGGAAGTTTCCGGGGAAATGATGACCAAATTTTATAATGAGCGGGTGGCCCCGGCCCAGAGCGTCATGCTCCGCAACTTTTTAGGCATCCTGGCCCAGAAGGTGACCGACGTGAGACAGGAGCTATTCCTGCTGCGCGACGGCATTGACCTCTACAACCCGGCCCCGGAGGAAAAATAATGGCGGAGACCCTGCATATTTTCAGCGCCGGGGTGGTCATGGGCCTGGCCGGGCAGTTAATAGAGAAATGGAACGGTGACCACCCGGAACTGCCGGCCGTCCTGAGCGCCGGCGGCTCGGTGGATTTAATCCGCCGCGCCCTGGCCGGCGAGCCCTGCGATGTGCTCATTTCCGCCGATGACGCCATCATCGCCTCCCTGATGATGCCCCGGCACGCCGATGGCTATGTCATCTTCGCCGGCAACAAGATGGTGGTGACGGCCACCCCCGGCCACGAAATAACCAGCCAGGACTGGAAAGAAAAACTGCTGGCCCCCACGGCCCGCTTTGCCCATTTCAACCCCCAGGCCGACCCGGGCGGCTACCGGGCCGTTTTGAGTTTGATGCTGGCCGACAACTATGAAAAGGGCCTGAGCGCCAAACTCTTAAACCACCCCGGCCACATCACCCTGGCCGATAAGCCCCAGCCCGGCCAGAAGCCGGACTTTGACTATATGTTTGGCTACTACTCCGGGGCCAGGTCGCGCCATATTCCCCTGGCCGAGCTGCCGCCGGTGATGGATCTGTCGGACGACTCGCTGGCCCAGCTCTACAGTTCAGTGGAAATAAAGCTGGATGATAAAAATGTGGTCCAGGGCTCGCCCATTGCCCATGCCCTGACCATCCCCAAGGCGGCCCGGTGCCCGGAGGCGGCCAAAGACTTTGCCGGGCAGTTTTTGAGGACTGACTTCGCGGCTCACCATTTTATCCCCAGAAACAAAATAGTCGGGGCCGGTCTAGATCGGCCATGACCACGGCCCCGGCCAAAACCTCCCTGCGCCGGGCGGCCCTGATGACCCTCCTCCTGGCCGGGGGGCTGGGGCTCACCGCCCTGGCCGCCCTGGCCTGGGGGCGCTACCAGATACCTCTGACCACCATGCGGGAACTGGCGTCTTTAAAACTCAGCCAGGCCGACATCCCCCCGGAGCTGACCCGGCCGGCCACGGTGCTGTTCAACATCCGGCTCCCGCGCATTCTGCTGGCCTTTCTGGTGGGCGGGGCCCTCTCGGTCTCCGGGGCGGCCTACCAGAGCCTGTTCCGCAACCCGATGGTGGCCCCGGATATTCTGGGGGTCTCCAGCGGGGCCGGGGTGGGGGCCTCCCTGGCCATTGTCTGGGGCTGGCCCACGGCCGCCCTGCACCTGACCGCCTTTCTCTTTGGCCTGGGGGCGGTGGCCATTGTCCTGACCGTCACCCGGGCCGTGGGCCGGGGGGGCTCCCTGGTGGTTCTCATCCTGGTGGGGGTGGTGGTCTCCTCGCTTTTTTCGGCCGTGGGCTCCTTTATCAAGTATCTGAACACCGATGACCAGAGTCTGGCCGTCATTGTCCTGTGGCTGATGGGCAGCCTGGCCAAAGCCGGGGCCTGGATCAACCTGCCCATCATGCTGGGGGTGACGGTGCTGGGCATTCTGCCCCTGTTTCTGACCCGCTGGCAGATCAATACCCTGGCCTTCGGCGAGGAAGAGGCTCGGGCCATGGGGGTGGATGTGCGGCGGCTGCGGCTGATTATCGTCATCTCGGCCACCCTGCTGACGGCCTCGGCCGTGGCCCTCTGCGGTCTCATCGGCTGGGTGGGCCTGATCATCCCCCACCTGGCCCGTTTTCTGGTGGGCCCCAATTTCCGGGATTTGCTGCCGGTGACTTTTCTGGGGGGCGGCCTGTTCATGCTCCTGGTGGATAGCGTGGTGCGGCTGGCCCTGCCCGGGGAAATGCCGGTGGGCATCGTCACCTCGGTGGTGGGGGCGCCGCTCTTTATTTATATCCTGTGCCGGAGCCGCAAAGAATGGACCTGAGCCTGAAAAATCTCGACTGCGGCTATGGGGCCAAAACCGTGGTGACTGATTTCAGCGCCGAGATCGCCTCCGGCCAGGTTTTCTGCCTCCTGGGGCCCAACGGCATCGGCAAAACCACACTCTTTAAAACCGTGCTGGGTTTTCTGCCGCTCCAGGGCGGGGCCATCACCATTGACGGACAAAATCTGGCCGATCTGAGCCAGGCCCGGCGGGCCCGGCTGATGGGCTATGTCCCCCAGGCCCACATCACCCCCTTTGCCTTCACTGTCTCTGAGGTCATCCTGATGGGCCGCACCGCCCACCTGGGCCTCTTCGGCAGCCCCGGCCCGGCCGACCAGGCGGCGGTTGACCAGGCCCTGGAGCGGCTGGGCCTGACGGAGTTTACAGACCGCCTCTACACCGAGCTGAGCGGGGGGGAGCGCCAGATGGTGCTCATCGCCCGGGCCCTGGCCCAGGAGCCGGCCTTTCTGATGATGGACGAGCCCACCTCCAGCCTGGACTTCGGCAACCAGGTCAAGGTGCTGCAAACCATCCGCAACCTGGCCGCCCAGGGGCTGGGGGTCATCCTGACCACCCATTTTCCGGATCATGTCTTTCAGTGCGGCACAGCCGTAGCCCTGATGCGGCGGGGCCGGCCCCACCTGGTGGGGAGCCTGGCCGACATCATGACCGCCCGGAATCTGGAAGACACCTACGGGGTGCCGGTGGCCGTGCTGGATCTGCCCGGCCCGGGCCCGGCCGGCCGGCCCCTCCGCTTTTGCCGGCCCCTGCTCAACTGAAGGAGAGCGATTATGGCGCGAAAAACAGGTTTTTTAGTTTTGGGGCTGATCCTGACCCTGGCCGCCCAGGCCCTGGCCGCCGCCGGAACCAGAGAGGTGCGGGACACCAGCGGCCGGCCGGTGACCATTCCCCAGGAGGTCACCCGGGTGGCCCCCATCAACCCGGCCTTTGCCCAGGTGGCTGAAATGCTGACCCTGGGCGGGGGCAAAATTGTGGCCTACCCCCGGATGGGCGTTAGTGATTTTTTCAAAAAAGTCTTTCCCGACATTGTCCGCTCCAACCCTAATAATTACGACAGCGGGGCGGTGGAAGACCTCATCGCCTCCGGGGCCCAGGTGGTTTACGGGCCGGTCATGCGCTTTTCCGAGGCCCAGCAGGAGCAGCTCCGGCAGGCCGGCCTGGCCGTGGTGCCCGTTGATGTCAATGACCGCTCCGGCCGGGCCTCCATTGAGCAGATGGGCCTGGCTTTTCAAGTCATCGGCGAGATTTTGGGCCCGGAGGAGCTGGCCCGGGCCCGGGAATTCGTCAAATATTACCAAGGCAACGCGGCCGAAGCCGCCCGGCGCACGGCCAATCTGGCCGATCAAGACCGGCCCCGCCTCCTGCAGCTCAGCACTTCCGGCGGGGCCTTCACCAGCTTCAACCGCAACAGCATCTGCCACCAGTATCTGACCACCGCCGGGGGCCTCAACGTGGCCGCCGACTACCTGGTTGACAGCGGCCAGGCTCTGACCCTGGATCCGGAGAGCGTGGTGCAGTGGGATCCTCAATATATTTTAGCCGACAGCCCGGCGGCCCAGGCCGAGATTTTAAACAACCCGGCCCTGGGGACGGTGGACGCGGTCAAAAACGGACGGGTGGCCGTCTGCCCCTACGGCATCTTCCCCTGGAAGAACTACAGCGCCGAGGGGGCCATGCTGCCCCTCTGGTTCGGGACGATTTTGCACCCCGACCTGTTCGCGGACATTGATATGAAGACCGTGGTCAGGGATTTTTTTAAAAACTATTACCACTACCAGATCAGCGCCGAGGAAATTGACCAGGTGCTGGGCGGGCCCACCCAGTATCGCCCGCTGCCCGAATAAGGAGAACTATCTATGGCTAAAAAAATCCTGGGCCTGGCCGCCCTGCTGACTCTCTTTCTGACCCTGGCCGGGCCGGCCCTGGCCGCCCCCGAAACCCGGCAAGTGCTGGACAGCAACGGCCGGCCGGTGACTATTCCCAAAGAGGTCACCCGGGTGGCCCCGCTCATCCCGGCCTTTGCCCAGGTGACCGAAATGCTGACCCTGGGCGGGGGCAAGGTGGTGGCCTACCCGGTCACCAATATTAGGGATTATTTCAAAAAAATCTTTCCCGACATTGTCAGCTCCAACCCTAAAAACTATGACAGCAGCTCGGTGGAAGACATCATCGCCTCCGGGGCCCAGGTGGTTTACGGGCCGGATCTGAGGTTTTCCGAAGCCCAGCGGGATCAGCTGCGGCAGGCCGGCCTGGCCGTGGTCGCCATCAACGGCATTGGCTCCATTGAGGAGATGAGCCAGTCATTTCAAATCATCGGCGATATTTTAGGCCCGGAGGAGTCGGCCCGGGCCCGGGCCTTCGTCAAATATTACCAGGGCAACGCAGCCGAGGCGACCCGGCGCACGGCCCAAATAGCGGAAAAAGACCGGGCCCGCCTCCTGGTGCTCACCAGCACGGGCGGGACTTTATCGACCATCAACAAAACCGACGTCGGCCACCAGTATCTGACCGCCGCAGGCGGCCTCAACCCGGCCGCCGACTACCTGCCCGACACCCGCCAGGCCCTGACCGTGGATCCGGAAAGCGTGGTGCAGTGGGATCCCCAATTTATTATGACCGACAGCCAGGCTTCCCAGGAGGAGATTTTAAACAACCCGGCCCTGGCCACGGTGGACGCGGTCAAAAACAAGCGGGTGGCCATCTGCCCCTACGGCATTTTCCTGTGGCGGGTGCGCAGCGCCGAGGGGGCCATGCTGCCCCTGTGGCTGGGGACGCTCATGTATCCCGACTTGTTCGCGGATATTGATATGAAGACGGTGGTCAGGGATTTTTTTAAAAACTATTACCACTACCAGGCCAGCCCGGAGGAAATTGACCAGGTGCTGGGCGGGCCCACCCAGTTCCGCCCGGGCCTGATGTGAGAGCGCGATGACTGAGGCAGCGATCCTGTGCCGGGCCTGCGTCCTGCGCCTGATACGCAAATGTTACCGGCAGCGCTGGTGGTTCCGGCTGGTGCGGGAGCCGCTGGTGGCCGGGATGCGCTGGCTGGCCTGGGTCAATGGTATCCGGCCCGGGGACTACGCGGCCCACAACCCCGAGTGTCACGGCTGTCTCCGCTTTATCAAAGCCGAGCTGGAAAAGCGGTCAGCCACTTTCCGCTTCCTAAACGGGCTCATCGGCCCGAGATTCAGAGCTTTGCGCGATGAGGGGCTGACCGAGGCCGATTTTGACGAGGCCAAGCAATACGCCGGGGAAATGATGCGCCGGCTGGAAGAAGATGGTGATCAGCCCCCGACCGGGTTTGACGTGGTCATGGACGACCCGGCCGAGCTGACCATCCCCCCTGATTTGCGGCCGGAGGATGACGGCCAGGAGGATTTCTTTCTCCAGACTCCGAAGGATCAGCGCCCCTGGCTCCAGACCGCTCTGGGTGTCCTCAGTCTGCCCCTGCACGCGGCCGTCATTCTGCTGGTCTTTTTCTACGTCAGCCGCCCGGAGATTCCCCTGGCCGGCAGCCTGGGGGATCAGGATCTGGAAATCGCCATGGTCACCCTCAAGGGCGGGGGGGCGGAACTGGAGGAGACGCCGCCGGAGCCTGAGCCGGAGCCCGAGGAAGCCCCGCCGGAACCTGAGCCGGTTCCGCCGGAGCCGGAGCCGCAGCCAGAGCCGGAAGCCTTGAAAGTCAAAGAGGACAAACCGCCGCCGCCCAAGGCTAAACCCCAGCGCCGGCCGCGTAAAAAATTCTCGACCGATACCACGGCCCCGCCCGGCCCCGGCGTGCCGGACGGCGAATCAACCACCGGGGGCGGCGGGTCTGGCCTGAAGGGCGGCGCATCGACCTGGAAGGCGGTCAGCGTGCCGACCCCGGCCTACCCCGAGACTTCGGTGAGCAACCGGGAAGAGGGACGGGTGGTGCTGAGGGTGGAAGTCACGCCCTCGGGCTCGGTCGGGGGGGTGAGCCTTCTCCAGTCCAGCGGCCACCCGCGCCTCGATGCCTCAGCCATGGCCGCCGCCCGCCGCATCCGCTTTAAACTCTCCGGCCCCCAGCCCAGCCGCACCGTGACGGTCAGAGTGCCCTACCGCTTCAGCCTGAAAAACCGCTATTAGCCTTAGATGGCCGGCAATTTTACGGGCAACTGATCAGCCCCTCGGCCCACAGGCAGGGGCCGCAGGCCGGGCCGGGGCTACGGAAGCAGTCGGTTTTATTTTCCTCAGACAATTCGCAGCCGCTGCACCGCAGACAGGGTGAAAAATCGAATTTTTTGACCCGCTCCCGGAAGCGGCTATACTCGTCTGACTGCCAGATGGCCTCCAACCCCTGGCTGGGCAGGTGGCCGAAGGAATGGTGGTAAACTTTTCTCTCCCGCGCCCCCAGATAGGTGATCCCGCTGTGCAGGAGAGCCATACAGGGGCTGACCTGGCCATCGTGCCGGACAAAGGCGCAGTCTTCCTCAATAAACCGGCAGCGGCCCACCGGCCTGATCACCGGCTGGCCGGAGAGGCGGAGGCGGGCCTCCGGGCTGGCCAGGAGGCCCTGAAGGCCCCGCATCACTTCCGGCTGGCGCCAGTCCATCATCGGCACATTGATCTCGACCTCCACCTGGCTCCGGGACGACCCAAAGCCTTCATTCAGGGCTTTGTCATACAATATCTCGGCCACCGAATCTTTATCAGCGGCCAGGACGTTGGAGACATTGATCTCGCTGATATCATAGCGATGGGCGAATGCGGGCATCAGGGCCAACTGGCTGGCGTTGCTTTTCATCACCACAAAATTAAGGCCCAGGGCGGCCCCGCTGTTCAAGCTTTTCCGCTCCCGGTTAAAAGCGTCGAGATTAGTCTGAATGAGGGATAGAGTGTGGTTGCCCTTGTTTTTATCCGTCAGTTCCAGAGAGTCAAGGGAAACCCAGAGACGGGCCAGCCCGGCCGCCAGGAGCAGCCGGGCCCGGGTCTGATTCAGCAGGGTGGCATTGGTGAGCATTTCCACCCGCCGGCCGGTGGCCGCCGCCTGGCGCACCAGGCTGATAATCTCGGGGTGAACCAGGGGCTCGCCCATGCCGCCGAAAAAGATAGTTTCCACCGAGGCCGGCAGGGTCTCAATGATTTTATCAAATACAGCCGGCGCCAGATCGCCGCCGGTTTCGTCTATCCAGGAATTTCTAAAGCAGATCAGACAGCTGAGATTGCACCGCGAGGTCGGCTCGATATATAATTTGCGCATACCATCAATATCCCTCAGCCCCCGCCCACGGCCGGGAAATAGCCCACCCGGTCGCCATCGTTGATCGGGGTGGCCAGTTCCAGCCGGCGGCCGTTGATCATGACAATCTTGATTTCGGATAGGGGCAGATTCAGGCGCTGGGCCAGATCCCCGGCCGTGGTCGGGCCGGAGACTTCCAGATTCAAACCATCGGCCGCCCGATAGCCGGGCACGAAATTTCTGAGGGTGGTGCTGAGGGTGACAAAAACAGACATGGGGCGCCTCTATCTTTCCAGATTTAAAAAAGCGGGGGCGCGGTCAACGGCCAGGGTCATGACCGCGTCCAGGGACTTTTCCAGGGAGGTATACCAGATGAGCAGCTCGTGGGCCTCCGGGGTCAGAACCTTGCGCCGGCCCCGGCCGGGGCCATCCTGGGTCAGAAGAGCCCGGCCCAGCGCTTTTTCCGAATCCCGCATCCGGCCCCAGGCCCAGCGGTAGCTCATGCCCAGAGACTGGGCGGCTTTGTAGAGAGAGCCCAACTCGAGCGTGGCCCGCAACAGGGCCATCCGGCCCGGGCCCAGCAGATATTGGCCATTCTCCGCCAGAAACAGCTTATTTTCCAGTTTCATAGCCCCGCCTTTCCTTATATTTCAGTATAACAAATTTCCTCAGAGAAAAAAATCCGGCTCCGCCCCCGGCTTGACATTTGGGCTGGTCAAGAGGGAGGACAGAGCCGGTTTTTGCCTTTGAAGGAGACACGCATTATCTCTAGATCAAAAGGCAAACTGTGGTTACCAGGTCAAAGCAGTGCGCAGTTCCTCCTCGGGAATGTCATATTTGACATTGTGAGGCGGCAGTTCCTCATCATAGAAGAAGTCCGGCAGGCGGTCGGCGAATTCATTGATGCCGGCCTCGCGGTTAAATTTGATCTCGGTTTCCAGGACGCTCTTGCCCAGGGCGGGCACGTCGTCCAGAGTCAGCTTCAGGCCGTAGCGGGCGTTGAGCATATCCACAATGGCCACCAGGGCATCGGGGATATCGAGGACGGCGAAGGCCACAAAGAGGCACAGGCCGACGGTGTCCACAGCGGCCGTGGCGATCTGCAGGTTGCGGGAGAGATCAATCTGGCCGCCCTTGCCCAGGGGGTCAATGGTGCCGCCCACGCTGAGGATGTTGGCCGTCACGGCGTAGCCGGCGGTGTGGTCGGCGCCCATGGTGGTGGTGGCGTAGGTCACGCCCTGGCCCTTGACCGCGCGCGGGTCGTAAGCCGGGATGGCCTGGCCTTTGACCTCGGCCACCCGGCGGCGGCCATAGACTTTACCAGTAGTGGCCGCGCCGCAGCCCAGCACCCGGCCAATGGCCGAGCCCTTGCTGATTTCCTCCATCAGCTTGAAGCAGCCCTCGGCGTCGCCGTATTTGAGCACCCCGGCGTCCATGAAGAGGCAGATGGCGGCGCCCACGTCTATGGTGTCCACGCCATAATCATCGCACTGATAGTCATAGCGGACGATCATCTCAATGTCGTTAATGCCGGAGTTGGGGCCGAAAGCCCAGAGGGTTTCATATTCCGGCCACTTGCCCATGAATTTGCCGTTTTTATCCGGGAAAATGCCGCTGCAGCGCATGATGCAGCCGGTCATGCAGCCGTGGGCGACCACGCCCTCGCCGCCGCGCTCTTTGGTCAGACGGTTCAGGGTTTCGCCGGAGACCTCATCGTGGCCTTCGAAACGGCCCGCCGAGAAGTTGTGGGTCGGCAGACCGCCGGCCTCATGCAGAATGTTGACCAAAACTGCGGTGCCGTAGTTGGGCAGACCCTGGCTACAGACCGGGTGCTCCAGCAGGGCTTTGGAGAAACGCTTGGCTGCGGCCGTGAAGGCCTCTTTATCCACCAGAGGCAGGTTTTCGCCGCCCTCGGGATTGACGATAATGGCCTTCAGGCCCTTGGAACCCATCACCGCGCCCACGCCGCCGCGCCCGGCGTGGCGGGTCGGCCGCAACTCGCGGTCAGTGAAGGCGATGCTGGCGGCGGTCAGGCGGAATTCGCCGGCCCGGCCGATGGTGATGTAGCTGTTTTTCTCGCCATACTGCTGCACCAGCTTGGCCACGGCGTCGTAGTTGTTCAGGCCGGCCACCGTGGAGGGCACCAGCTTGGCCGTATCCTTGGTCAGCTCCAGTTGATACCACTCGCCTTCCGGGGCGATGTCTTCAATAATAATGGCGTGAATGCCCATTTTGGCCAGATGGCCGCCGGGTTGCCCGCCGCTGTTGGCCTCTTTGATGCCGCCGGTCAGGGGGCTTTTACAACCCACGGAGACGCGGTTGGAGTTGGCGCAGTTGGTGCCGCCCAAAAGGCCGGGCGCGATGACCAGCTTGTTGTGGGGCCCCAATGGGGTGCAGGTCGGCCGGACTTCCTTGCCCACGATGGCCGAGGTCAGACCCCGACCGCCGAGACCGTCGTATTCCGCCGGCACATCCTGGAAATCGCAGGCCTTGGTTTTCATGTTGACGCGCAGGATTTTAATCATAGTTAAGCCTCCTCAGGTAATAGGTTGTTTCAGAGCTATGCAAGAATACCGTAGGAATAATATAACCCGATAGAAGGCGGGCTGTCAAGATATTTTTTCAATAAAAACAATAAGTTATGTCAAGCATGACATAAGGTGGGGCTATTGGCCCGGGCCAAAAGATTTTTCCAGAGCCAGGATGGCCCGGCCCAGCCCGGCCAGCGCCGAAACGGGAGCGGGCTGGCCGGTTTTAGCCTCCAGCATGGCCGCCAGCGCGGCCCAGGCGGCCGGGTTGCCGGCCAGGCCGGCGGCGGCGAAGCCGCACAGGCCCAGGGTGTCCATCAGGGCGTCCTCTTCCGGCGAGGGGCCGCTGGTCTTGGCCGGCCCGGCCGGGGCCCCGGCCAGAGACAGACCGAAAGCCCGGGCGGCTATTTCGGCCCCGGAGCCGAGGATTCGCCCCAACTCCGTCCCCTGGTCAATCTCGTCAAGAGCGGCCAGCAGGCCGCCCGGGCTGGCTTCCAGGCGGCCGGTCTGGCGGGCCAGGGCCAGGGCCCGGGCGGTTTCAAAGGCCTCCAGGCCCAGGTCATCGCAACGGTGGTGGTAGGCGGCCACCAGCTCGCCCAGTTCCGGCCCGGCCAGGCCCCAGAGGGCGCCGTAGGCGGCCAGTTTATCCCCCCGGCCGCCTTGGCCGGGGCGGTGGCAGGCGATGGAGCAGCCGGCGCAGCCGCTCTCGGAGCGGCCCTCAGACATGGGGCTGGCCCTCGGTTTCGGGGGTGATGACGGCGGTGAGCAGGAACTCGGCCGGCGGGGCCCCGGCCAGTTCCCGGGCCAGCTCGGCCGCCGGCCAGACCCGGCCGTCCAGCCGGCAGTTATCGGACGGGCTCCGGCCGGCGTAGCGCTGGAACTGTTGATGGCTGATTAAAACGCCCCGCCGGAGAAAGTGGCCGGCCAGGAGGGGCAGAACCAGGCTGTAGAGACACAGGGTGACCCGGCCGGGGCGGGGATCGGGCGAGTCCTGTTCAAAATGGGTAATGGTGGCCCGCAGCACCTTAATGGCGCTGTCTTTTTTCAGGGACAGGCCGACAATGCCCGGCAGACCGGCGGCCAGGGCCAGACGGGCGTTGGGCGGGACGATGGCGGTGGCCGGGTCGTCCACCGGCATGCCATCGAGCATCAGCACATCGGCCTGACCCTGCTGCTCCTCGCTCAGGCCCAGCTCCTGAGTCAGAAAGTCAGCCACGGTCAGGCCCACCCGGGCCCAAAGGCCCACGCCGGACTGCATGATCAGTTGCCAGGCCGGGCCGGCCGGCTCAATATGAATAGAGCGGGCCGGGGAAGGATCAGAGACAGCTAGGGGGATAGACATGGTGGGCAACCTCTTTTCAATTTTCTTTAGAGGGTATATTATTTGAGCCGGGAAAGTCAAATCAGATGAACATTGAGAACAGGAGGTTTTGTAATATGCTACAGGATATGCTCAATATTCAGGTGGGGGGCGGCTTGGGTTTTAGCTTTTTCGGCGGCATCGGCCTTCCGGGGTGTTTATGAAAACGACACATTTGCCGGAGGTTTAGCTGTTTTTGGTATTCTGCTTGGTTCCTTTTTTGTTTTTGTATCCGTTTTTGCGAGAGGTGACAAATGATATCCGGCCAAGCGATAGTTTTTTCGCTTTTAGCTTTTATCGCCATTGCTGGAAGCGGCCTTGGAATTTGGACGATTTACCAGGTAAAAAATGAGAAACCCGGCTGGGTTAATCACTGGAAATCACACCACCAGACAGACACTAAATAACCATTTTTTGACCTACCGAAGTAAAAATAAAGTAAAAGCCGCCTGAGGAGCCAGCGGCTTTTATTTTGAGCCAATCTCATCATCTCATCATTGACATTCCCGTCAGAGTCATGCTATTATAAATAATCGTTATTATTGTTAATTTTATAGCTTCAAACTTCACAACCTAACCGGAGGAGTGTATCCATGAAAAAGTGTCTGTCAGTTCTGCTCATCGCTTTGTTGTCAGTTTGGGCCATGGCCCCGCCCCTGGCCGGGGCCGAGGAGACCATTAAAATGGCCACCACCACCAGCACTCAGGATTCGGGGCTTTTGGAGGTTCTCCTGCCCGAGTTTAAAAAAGACACCGGCATTGAAGTGCAGGTGCTGGCCAAAGGCACGGGCGCGGCTATCCGCGATGGCGAAGACGGCAATGTCGATGTCATCTTTGTCCACGACCCGGCCCGCGAGGAAAAATTCATGGCCGATGGCTTCGGCACGAAGCGCTACAAAGTCATGCACAATGATTTTGTCATCTTAGGCGACCCCTCCGACCCGGCCGGCCTCAAGGGCGGGCATGACGCGGCCGCCGCCCTGAAAGCCATCGCCGACCAGAAAATCGACTTTATCTCCCGGGGCGATGAAAGCGGCACTCATTTTAAAGAGCTGGATCTGTGGAAAAAATCAGGCGTGCCCATGACCAAAACAAGTAAAAAAGTGGTCAAGGCCGGCAAGGAAACCGAAGTCACTTTTGAGGCCCCGGAAGGCCCCTGGTATCTCAGCATCGGCCAGGGCATGGGCAAAACCCTGATCATGGCCGCAGAAAAAAA
This sequence comes from Candidatus Adiutrix sp., assembly GCA_031261565.1. GTDB lineage: Bacteria > Desulfobacterota > Desulfarculia > Adiutricales > Adiutricaceae > Adiutrix. The sequence continues at coordinate 12,487 of JAISJK010000128.1, forward strand.
AGCCTATACCATCAGCGATCGGGGCACCTACATTTCCCAAAAATTTGGCCTTGAAAAGCCCACCAGCCTGGAAATAGTGGTGGAGGGCGACGAGTCGCTCTTCAATCCCTACGGGGTCATACCGGTCAACCCGGCCAAACATCCCCATGTGAAAGTGGAGCCGGCCACCAAATTCGCTGAATGGCTGGTCTCCGCGCGCGGCCAGAAAGTCATTGCTGATTACAAGCTCAAAGATCAGCAGGTCTTTTACCCCGACGCCATCACTCTGAACTAACCAGAGCCGCCAGGGCCCGGCCGGAGCCAGAATGGCCATATTTCTTGACAGTCTGGCTTCGGCTTTTAAAATGATCCTGAGCGGCGACCGGGAGTTGTGGCAAATTGTCGCCCTGTCGCTCCTGTGCACTTTCCGGGCCTGTCTCGGGGCCGCTCTGCTGGGTCTGCCCCTGGCCTTTGGGCTGGCCCAGGGTCATTTCGCCGGCAAACGGCTGATTATCCTCATCCTGAATACCCTCCAGTCCGTGCCCACGGTGGTGGTGGGCCTGTTTCTCTATGTTTTCATCTCCCGCCGGGGCATCTTCGGGCCGCTGGATCTGCTCTATTCCCCCACCGCCATCTCTATCGGCCAATTTTTACTTATTTTACCACTGATGGTCATGTTTGTGCTGGCGGCCCTGAGCCGCCTGGACGAGCGCTATCACCAGACCGCCCTGACCCTGGGGGCCAACCGCTGGCAGGCGGCCCTGGTGGTCATCAGGGAAGCGCGTTTCGCCGTGGTGGCCGCCCTGTGCGCAGCCTTCGGGCGGGGGCTGGCCGAGGTGGGGGTCAGCATGATGCTGGGGGGGAATATCAAAGGCTTTACCCGAACCATGACCACGGCCATGGCTCTGGAATACGACAAAGGGGAATTCACCCTGGCCGTGGCCCTGGGGCTGGTGCTGCTCCTGGTCAGCCTGGCCTTAAACGGCGCCCTGGCCTTTTTCCAGGGCCGCATCGAACGGTGAGCGAGCCATGAGCGAGCTATACGCCCTGACCGGCTTAAGGCGGGTCTTCGCCGGCCGGGAAGTGTTGGCCATTCCCGCTCTTACCATTGAGGCCGGCCTCATCTATGGCCTCCTGGGCCCCAATGGCGCCGGCAAAACCACTCTGATGAAACTCCTGGCCTTTCTGGAGACGCCGGACGAGGGGCAGATAGTTTTTAGGGGCCGGCGGGTGACGCCCCAAAACATGGCCGGCTTTCGCTCTCAGGTGGTCTGGTCGCCCCAGTCTCCGGTCATGTTCACCGGCACGCTCCGCGACAATGTGGAGTATCCCCTCAAACTGAAAAAAGTGGCCAACCCTGAGCGCCGCCGCCGGGCCCTGGAACTGCTGGATCTGGTCGGCCTGGCCGCCCTGGCCGAAGCTCCGGCCCGCCGCCTGTCCGGCGGCGAGGCTCAGAGGGGCAGTCTGGCCAGGGCTCTGGCCGCCGGGGCCGAGGTCTTGCTGCTGGACGAGCCGACGGCCAATGTGGATGCCCAGGCCCGGCGGGGTCTGGTCAATCTGGTGGCCAGCCTGGGACGCGATCTGCATCTCTCCATTATCATTACCACCCACGACACTGGCCTGGACGCCGAGCTGTGCCGGAAAAAAATTGAGCTGCGCCACGGCCATCTGGTGGCCGTGGAGGAGAGCCTGACCCGGCTTGGCCGCCTTCGGGTGGAGGGAGGCCGCTATACCCTGGCCTTTCAGGAATGCGAGAGCTATGGCTCCCTGTCGGTCACAGCCCTGGCCAACCACCAGGACGGAGTGCGGTTAAAGCTGACCACCACTGACCGCCGGGCCCTGGAAGTGCGCCTGGAAGACCCGGCCAGCCTGGAGGCGGCCGGCCGCCTGACCTTGAGCGATACCCTCTTTCCCCGGTCAGCGGATGACGCCGTTGGCGGTTAGAGCATAATCTGTGTATGGTTACTTTTATCTTGACTATTTCGTCAAGCTATCGTATCATATTTGATACGATAGTGGAGCAGGGATGACCAGAGAAGAACTTTCACAGAAATTCCCACTTCGTTTTTTTCGTTCAAAAAACGGACGTGAACCTGTCAGAGATTGGCTGAAATCTTTGAGGTGCCCTGACTCTTTAATTATCGGAGAAGACATCCGGCTGGTTCAAATGACATGGCCTATCGGTATGCCTGTTTGTCGCCCATTAGGCAATGGTTTATATGAGGTCAGAAGCTCTCTGCCAAATGGCAGAATCGCCAGGGTCATGTTTTGTTTCTGTGATGATAACATAATCCTGCTCCACGGCTTTATAAAGAAAACCCCTAAAACTCCAGAGGCCGATATGAGTCTGGCCAGAGAGCGTAAAGCCCTTTTTAACAATTAGTTTGCTGATAGGTTAAGATGGAGGGTATGATGGAAAAGCTTAATACTTATTGCGGGTCTGATTTTGACGAATTTTTGAAAGAGGAGGGCTTGTATGAAGATGTTAATGCCGGGGCTGTAAAAAAATTGTTGGCCTTACAGTTATCCCAAGCTCTGAGCGAAAGCAGGATTACGAAAACGGAACTTGCAGCCCGCATGAAAACCAGCAGAGCCGTTGTCAACCGTCTTCTTGATCCCCTTAATTTGTCCCTTAATTTACAGACAATGAGCAAAGCGGCCAGCGCTTTAGGCAAAAGAGTTGATATACGCTTTGTGGAATAAATCAATTGGCGGTTAGAGCATAACCGCCTCTTTTATTGACTGAATCAGCAATACCAGCTTATTTACGCCGCTACTTATGTCGCTGTTGTTTTCAATTTTGTCTGCGTTTGGTATACCGACCAAAATGTATTTCATTGACTAACTGTTTCTCTCCCCGGTCAGCGGATGACGCCGTTGGCGGTTAAGTCATAACCGCCCAGAGCAGCCACCGCCGCTTTAAACTCAGATGAGGTAATCACCTCCAGCAAAGCTTTAATCCGGGGGTCAGCCCAGTAGCTCAGAGGGATGACCAGGTCATATTCCTCTACGCCTACCGGAATAAAACTCAGCCCCAGGGCCGTGGCCGCCGCCCTCACGCCCAGGCCGGCCGAGGCCCGCCCGCCGGCCACAGCGGCGGCCACATTCATGTGGGTGTATTCCTCATTCTCATAGCCCTGAAGGTCATCAGGGCTCAGGCCGAGCTGTTTTAACTGCCAGTCCAGGAGCACCCGAGTGCCGCTGCCCCGCTGGCGGTTGATGAAGGTCACCCCGGGCCGGGCCAGGTCGGCCAGGGTGTGGAGACCTGAGGGGTTGCCGGGGGGCAGGATCAGGCCCTGTTCCCGGTCGGCCAGCCGCACCATTTTGACCGGCCGCTCCGGCAGGTGCTCGGCCACCGCCGCGCTGTTGTAAACGCCGTCCGGCCCCAGGAGGTGAGAGCCGGCCAGGTGGCAGCGCCCGGCTTTCAGAGCCATAAGCCCCCCCAGCGAGCCCAGGTGGGCCGAGGTCAGCCGATAGCCGGGGAAACGATGGCGCAGGAAGCTGTCAGCCAGATCCAGGGCGTTGTCGTGGCTGCCGATGGCCAGCAGAGCGCCCTCAATCTCGTTGGGGGTGCGAATGAGGCTGACTGGGGTGGGCTGGTCAGCCGGCAGACCTTCGGTGGGCGCCGGAACCCGGATGATCCCATCGGCCCGGCTGAGGCTGGTGACCGTGCCGGCCCCCCGGGGGAGGGGCACGGCGATGAGGTTGTCCTCCACCCGGCCCAGCTTGACCCGGATGAATTCCTCCAGCCCCGGGCGGGAGGGCAGAGCGGCGAAAGGGCGAGCCGTGGCCTGGGGCCGCTGGGGCCTGGTTCGGTTTTGCCAGTGGGCCAGCAGAGCCTGCCCCAGCTCTTCAAAAGCGATGACCGCTGAAACCGGATAGCCGGGAATGCCGAGGACGGGTTTGCCCTCAACCCGCCCCAGAGCGGTGGGTTTGCCGGGCATGAGACAGATGCCGTGAAAGAGGAGCTCGCCCAACTGGCTGATGATTCCGGCGGTATAATCATGGCTGCCGGCTGAGGAGCCGGCGTTGATGACCACCAGGTCGGCCGGCCCGCGCACGGAATTCAGAATAGCCGCCCTGATGAGCTCCGGCTCGTCCGGCACGATGGCTTTAGCTGCGGCCAGGCCGCCCAGGTCTTCCACCAGGGCCGACAGCACCAGACTGTTAAATTCCGGCAGTTTATCGCCGGCGGCCAGTCGATCCGGGCCGGCCTCGGCCAGGGGCATCAGTTCCGAGCCGCTGGGAATGACATCCACCAGCGGGTGCCTGAAAACCAATGGCTCCAAAAGGCCGGCGGCCCCCAGGGCGCCCAGCTCATAAGCCCCGATGACCGTGCCCGGCGGCAGGACGCTTTCGGTGGCCACCAGGTCTTCGCCCAGTTTGCGGACGTGCTGCCAGGGGAAGGCGGCCTTTTCAATGGCCACGGTTTCCTTGCCGTCGGCCGTTTGCCCCGGGGTCAGATCCTCCACCATGATGACCGCGTTGGCCCCGGCGGGCAGCGGCCGGCCGGTGTTGACCCAGTGGGCCTCGCTCCCCACGCGCAGAGTTTTGGGCCGGCGCTCGGAGGCACCAAAGGTTGTTTCAGCGATCACGGCCACCCCGTCCATAGCCGCGCCGTGAAAGGCCGGTGAGGAAACCCTGGCCACCGCGTTTTCGGCCAGAGTCCGCCCCCGGGCCTGGTTTAAAGGGATTCTTTCCGGGGTCAGGGGGCTGGCCGAAAAAGTGGCCAGCATAAGATTCAGAGCGTCATCAAGCGGGAGCAGTTTCAAATAAGCCTGGCGTTTCATGTTGTTCCTTTGCGCAAATCACTGAATTGGTTTACCTGCGTTGACACGGTTTATGGTGTGTATGCCATATTTTTCCCGCGTTGGGGCGATTTGCGCCTTTATATAAGATACACGTTCCTCCGAGGTCATTGCTTTTGTTTTTTCATAAAGGTCAACGCGAATAGCGTCAAGCTCATCTTCGATGCTTCTACTGTTCCTCATTGTCCAACACCTCCATGGGTGTACAAATTATTATGTTTCGGTAGCCCTCACGCGCATTAATTAGCGCAGTCATTTCCTTGGTTTTAATCTTGTTAATGACATAACCGGAAGTATAACCCTCATATTCTCCCTCGCCAATTGCTTCAAACATGCGGACAGTATCGACATGACCATCACGATCACTATCGAAGTAGTAATTGAACATCGTGGTTTCAAGATAGACTCGATATTTTCTCACCGTAATCCCCCTCAACATATATATTATACGCAATTTATAGCACAAGGTGGCCGATTCTGCCATGGGAGATCATGTAATCATCATAAGGAAAGATGGAGGGGCACGATCTGGCCGGCTTCCAGGCCCTCCAGATTTTCAGGGCAGACCACCAGGGCCTCGGCCAGCACCAGGGTGCTGATGAGGCCGCTTTTGCCTAAAATGGGCGTGGCCTGTAGCGGCCCCCCTGGCGTCTCCGGCGGGGCCAGGCTGACCCGGATATAATCCCTCCGGCCCTGGGCCGAGGCCACCGGGCGGGTCAGGCTGGCGGTCAGCCCGGCGCGCCAGACTTCCGGGTCAGTTTGCCCGGTCAGGCGTTTGATCAGGGGCCGCAGAAAGACTTCGGCGCAAACCAGGGCACCGGCGGCGTGGCCGGGCAGGCCCCAGAGGGATTTCTGGCCCTGGCGGGCCAGAATCAGGGGTTTGCCCGGGCTGATGGCCACCCCGTGGGCCAGGATTTCCACCCCGGGCAGATCGCCGAAAACCAGAATAGTAAAGTCGCGCTGGCCGGCGGAGGAGCCGCCGGACATAACCACCAGATCGGCCCAGTCCAGAGCCTCGGCCACCATCGCCCGAAGCTTGTCCCGATGATCCGGGGCCAGGCCGAAGGATCTGGCTTCACCCCCGGCCGAGCGAACCAGGGCGGCCAGGGTGTGGGAGTTGATATCCCGCACCTGGCCGGGCCGGGGGGTGGCCGTGACCGGCACCACTTCATCGCCGCTGGAGATGATGGCCGCCCGGGGCCGCCTGATAACCCTGGCTTCAGTCTGGCCCAGAGCCGCCAGCAGGCCCAGATCCTGGGGCCGCAGAGAGCGGCCGGACGGCAGTAATTCCTCGCCGCAAGATGCGTCTTCGCCCCGGCTGATGACGTTTTCCAGGGGCGCGGCCGGCCGGGTCAACTCCACCAGCTTATCGCCGGCCGGGCGGGAATATTCCAGCATGACCACACCATCGGCCCCCGGCGGCAACATGCCCCCGGTCCAGATACGGGCGGTCTGGCCAGGCCCCACCGTCAGTTGAGGCACATCGCCCATGGGGCATTCGCCCAGGTATTCGAGGGCGGCCGGGAGGCCCTCCGTGGCCCCGAAAACATCGCGGGCCCGGACGGCAAAGCCATCCACGGTCGAGCGGTCAAAGCCCGGCAAATCCTCCGAGGCCGGGAAAGGCTCGGCCAGCACCCGGCCCAGAGCCTGATCCAGGGGCAGGGTTTCGGGCGGCAAAGGGTCAAAATTGAGCATTTCGAATATTTCGTCAGCCGATTTTAAAGTCAGAAACTTGGACATATTTAGGCTCCAATGATATTCCGGCAGGTCTTTTAAAACTCAAAGACCCTGGTTGGGCTCCACTGGCCGGCCACCACGGGCTCAATGGAGCCGGCCAGGGCCTCCCGGACGGCCTGGAGGGCCAGCTCAGGGGTGTTGTTGGTTTCGGAGAGGTGGGCCAGCACCAGGTGCCGGAGGTCGGAATGATAAAGCTCGGCCGCCAGCCCGGCGGCGGTTTCGTTATCCAGGTGGCCGACGCGGCTGCGAACCCTCTGTTTTAAGGGCCAGGGGTAGGGGCCCTCCATCAGCCGGTGGTAATCGTGATTGAATTCCAGAATCAGGGCGGCCAGCCCCTGAAATTTCTGCCTCACCAGGCCGGTGGGCGCGCCCATATCCGTGGCCAGCCCCAAATCGCCAGAGTGGCTCTGGATCAGAAAGGCCACCGGGTCGGGCGTGTCATGGGAAATAGGCATGGTTCTGACTTTCAGGGGGCCGAAAGAGAGGGTATCGCCGGTGCTGAAGGCTTCCCAGGTCACCCGGCCGACCCGTTCAGCCATGCTCTCCCAGGTGGCCCGGTTGGCCAGGGCCGGTATTTTTAAAGCCCGGCACAGAGGCCCCAGCCCGCTGATGTGGTCGGTATGCTCATGGCTGACCAGGACACAACCCAGCCGGCCGGGGTCAAGCCCGGCCAGATGGGCCCGGTTTTTAAATTCTTTATAGGTCAGGCCGCAATCCAGGAGGATGGCCAGGTCGCCCTCCTCCACCCAGACCGCGTTGCCTCGGCTGCCGCTGGCCAGCGCGCAGAATTTCATCTTAACCTTTAAACCGAGGTGGAGCCAAAGCCGCCGCCCCCCCGGGCGGTGGGGGAAAGCTCGGTCACAATGTGTATGTCCGGCCGCTCCACCCGGTTGATAATCAATTGGGCCACCCGATCGCCCCGATTGACCGTCACCTTCTGACCACCCAGATTGATCATGGGCAACTGGATTTCCCCCCGGTAATCAGCGTCAATCGTGCCCGGAGTATTGACCAGGGTCAGGCCCTGTTTCAGGGCCAGCCCGCTGCGCGGCCGCACCTGGCCCTCGAACCCGTCCGGGATGGCCACGGCCCAGCCGGTGGGCACCAGGATGATGGCCCCGGGCTCAATGGTCAGGGGCGCCCCGACCCCGGCGCACAAATCCAGCCCGGCCGCTCCGGCCGTCTGCCGCGCCGGCACAGGTAAATCGTCATCGGCCCCCGGCCGCACTCTCATAAATTCCAGTCGCATTTTACACCTCGATCATGGATTTAATGAAACCAGTCCCGTCTCTCTGGAAAAAAAGCGGGCCCGATCAGGAGCCCGCTGCGGTTATTAAGAAATAGCTGGCTTAAACTCTCAGTTATGGTCTTCCAGAAGAGCCCGGCGCGACAGCCTGATCTTGCCCTGCTTGTCAATGCCCAGGACTTTGACGTCAATCAGGTCGCCTTCCTTGACCACATCGGAGACCCGCTGCACCCGGTCAACGGCCAGTTGGGAAATATGCACCAGCCCGTCAGTGCCGGGCAAAATTTCCACAAAAGCGCCGAAATCCATAATCTTGACCACCCGGCCGCGATATATTTTATCAATTTCCGGCTCCTGAGTATAACGGCGAACCGCGCTGACGGCCGCCTCGGCCTTTTCGGCCGTTGGGGCGTAAATGGTCACTTTGCCGCTGTCCTCAACCTCCAGCCGGGTTTCGGTCTCGGACTGGATGGACTTGATGATCTTGCCGCCGGGGCCGATGAGATCTTTAATCTTTTCCGGGTTGATCTCGATAATGGTCATCTTGGGGGCGTAAGGCGAGATTTCCGGCTTGGGCTTTTCAATGGCCGTCTTCATCCTGCCCAGAATGTGCAAACGCCCCCCCCGGGCCTGCTCCAGAGCCCGGCTCATGATTTCCCGGGTCACTCCGCTGATCTTGATATCCATCTGCACGGCGGTTATGCCGGCGGCTGTTCCGGCCACCTTGAAATCCATATCGCCCAGGTGGTCTTCATCACCCAGAATATCGGTCAGGATGATGACCTGGTCGCCTTCCACCACCAGCCCCATGGCCACCCCGGCCACCGGAGCCTTGATGGGCACGCCGGCGTCCATCAGCGACAGGGAGCCGGAGCAGACCGAGGCCATGGAGGAGGAGCCATTGGATTCCAAAATTTCCGAAACCACCCGGATGGTGTAGGGGAAGGTCTCGTGAGGCGGAATGACCGCTTTCAAAGCCCTTTCGGCCAGGGCGCCGTGCCCGATCTCCCGGCGGCCGGGGGCGCCCAGACGCTTAACCTCGCCGGTGCAGTAAGGCGGGAAATTATAGTGGAGCATAAAAGTTTTGGAAGTGTCCCCGATCAGGGTATCCAGACGCTGGTCATCATAGCTGGTGCCCAGAGTGGTCACGCCCAGGCTCTGGGTTTCGCCCCGGGTAAACAGGGCCGAGCCATGGGCCCTCGGCAGATAGGAAATTTCGCAGTCAATGGGCCTGACCTCGTCTAAGGCCCGGCCATCAATGCGCTTTTTATCCCTGACGATGAGCCCCCTTAATATCTCGCTCTCCAGGTTGTGCAGGGCGTAAGAGATGTCGCCTTTGCCGTCAGGGTAACTTTCCGACAGGGCGGCCAGGGCCTCAGCCTTGACCTGGGCGATTTTCTTTTGGCGATCCTGTTTCAACTTGGTGGTCAGGGCCTCAAGCATGGGCGCCCGGTAATCAGCGGCCACTTTGGCCAGAACCTCGTCATTGCGGGTGATTTCCTCCACCGCCCTCTTCTCCTGGCCGTGGGCCTTTTGCAGCTCCAGCTGGAGATTCAGAAGGGGCTGGATAACTTCCTTGGCCAGAAAGACCGCATCGAGAATCTCGGCTTCGCTGGCCTCCTGGGCCCCGCCCTCGACCATAACCACCGCTTCCTGGCTGGCGGCCACAATCAGGGCCAGATCGGCTGATTCCAGTTGGGCCTGGGTGGGGTTGACGATGAGCTGGCCGTTTATTTTGACCACTCTAGCCCCGGCGATGGGGCCGGCGAAGGGAATATCCGACAGGGTCAGGGCCGCCGAAGCCCCCAGCATGGCCAATAGATCCGGGTCATATTTGTCGTCCACGCTGATGGCCTGGGCAATGACCTGGGTTTCATAGGTCCAGTTTTTGTTGAAAAGCGGCCGGCAGGGCCGATCAATGAAGCGGGAGGTCAAAGTCTCCTTTTCCGAAGGACGGCCGACTTCCCGGCGGAAGAAGTTGCCGGGAATACGCCCCACCGCGTAAAAGCGCTCCAGGTAGTCCACGGTCAGGGGCACGAAATCAAGGCCCTCCCGTTTATCATTGGAAGCCGTGGCCGTGGCCAGAATTATGGTCTCGCCCATGCGAACCACCACCGAGGCCCCGGCCTGGCGGGCGATTTTACCGGTTTCAATCGAAATGACGGCGTCGCCAAATTTTGTTTCTACTTTCATCTTTACTCCTACAGTTATTGCTTACTTGCGCAGTCCCAGACGGCCGATCAAATCACGGTAACGATTGATATCCTGATTTTTGAGGTAGTTGAGCAGACGGCGGCGCTGGCCGACCAGCTTTAAAAGCCCCCGGCGGGAAGTGTGGTCTTTGTGGTGAAATTTGAAGTGTTCAGTCAGGTTGGCGATGCGCTCGGTCAGCAGGGCCACCTGCACCTCGGGGCTACCGGTGTCGGAATCGTGAGTCCGGTAGGTTTCAATCAGTTCACGGGTTTTTTCAGTGGTGATGGACATAATAAACTCCTTGCCATCTTGACTAATTTTTCCGGCTTTATTGACCGGAGTTAAAGACCCGCAGGGGCCGCAAGAAAGGCCCCCGGGGCGGCAACCCTCCAAAGGAGGACGCCGATAGCTGGCCCAGGCCGATTAACCGGCCCTGGTCATCCAAAATTTTATAGTTCCCGGCCGCCCGGCCGGCGGCTGCTTCAGCCATAATTTCCAAAGTCTGGCCCTGGCCGAAACGGCCGATGCTGTCCCCGGCCAGGGTCAAGGGCGGCCAGTGGGACAGGGCCTCGGCCGGCGGCCGCAACCGGAAATGCCAGTCGTCTTCCGACCAGCCGGCCATTTCCGAAAGAAGGGCGGCCTGGGCCACCGGCCAGGGGCCAACCCTCTCCCGGCGAAGGCTGGTCAGAGCGCCCCCCAAACCCAGGCTTGACCCTAAATCACGGGCCAGAGAGCGGATATAATAGCCGGATGAAACTTCGGCCCGAAAATCAAGATAGGGCGGATCATAGCCGGTCAGTTCCAGGCTACGGGCCGTGACCAGCCGGGGTTTTAACTGCAACGGCGCCCCGGCCCGGGCCGCCTGGTGGGCCCGGCGGCCGGCCACCCTGATGGCTGAATAGGCCGGAGGAATCTGCTCCCCTGGCCCTTCCAGCCGCTTCAGGGCCCGTTCCACCGCAGTTTGACCCGGCCAGGGCCCGGGCTGCCGGGCCAGCACCCGGCCGCTGATATCATCGGTGTCGGTGGACAGCCCCAATTCCAGCCGGCCGGAGTAGGACTTATCCGCCTTGACCAGATACGGCTCCAGGCGGGTGGCCGAGCCCAGGAGCAGGGCCAGGAGGCCGGTGGCCAGCGGATCCAGGGTGCCGGTGTGGCCCACCTGGCGCTGGCCGGCCAAGCCCCGAACCCGGTTAACCACATCGTGGCTGGTCAGGCCGGAGGGTTTATCCACCAGCAGAAGGCCGTGCCAACGCGGCGGCCGGGGCGCACTCATAAAAAAGCTTCGGCCCGGGCCAGCAGATTTGTCAGGGCCGCGCCGGCCTCGGCCGCCTGCGGATCATTGTAGGCCGAAGCCTGCCGGTGACCGCCCCCGTCAAAGAGAAGGGCCAGAGACCGGGCGTCCACCGGCTCCTGGCTGCGCAGACTGACCCGAATCGTGCCGGGGCCGTGGCCATTGTCTTTAATCAGGGCCGACAAGGTCACCCCGGCCAGGCTGCGGCCCAGCTCCACCAGATCTTCGGTGTCGGCCATCACCGCCCCGGCGGCCGCCAGGAGGGCCGGAGTAACCATGATGGTGGCCAGACGCCCGTTAAAATGCAACTGGAGGGAATCCAGGGCCAGGCCCATGAGTTTCAGCCGCCGCAGGGGCAGATTTTTTTTCAGGCGCCGGTGGATTTCCTCCAGATCGCCGCCCAGTTCCAGCAGATCGGCCACCCCCCGCATAACTGCGGGCGTGGTGTTGGCCTGGGTGAAAAAACCGGTGTCCGCAGCCATGGCCAATAGCAGGGCCTGGCTGGCCAGCCTGGGCGGAACCCAGCCCAAACTTTTGATGACCAGCCAGACCAGCTCGCCGGTGGAGGAGGCCTCCGGCTGATGAAACCAGTTGGAGGCCGCCTGATCAGACGGTTTGGCCAGGAGGTGGTGGTCAATGACCACCAGCGGCACATCAGCCAGGGCGGCGGCCAGGGCCGGAGACTCCGGCCCCAGGCGGTCAAAGCTGTGGCAGTCAATCAGGGCCGCCAGATCATAATGAACCGGATCCGGCTGAGATGACGGGAGAGTCAAGCCCTCCAGCAGATAAGACAGATGCTCAGACCAAGCGCCGGTCAGATAGAGCTCAGCCCGGCCACCCTCAGCCAGGATAGCTCTGGCCAGACCGGTGGCCGAGCCCAGGGCGTCGCCATCCGGGTTATGGTGCGGCAGAATCAAAACCCGGCCGGCCTGTTTCAGGCTCTCCAAAACCGCCGGGGAGACGATAAAATCGGCCATTTCAGTCAGGCTCGGCCGGGCCGGAAGACGGGAGAGCATTCAGGATTTCCGCCATGTGCTGGGCGTATTCAAGATTGCGGTCAAACCTGAAACTGATTTCCGGAGTATATTTCAGATTAAGAGTCTCCCCCAGATAGGCCCGGACAAAACCAGAGGCCCTGGCCAGGGCCAGCTTAGCCGCCTCCCGGCCCTCGGTTCCGCCGAAAACGCTATAGGAAACCTGGGCCCTTTTGAAGTCAGCCGTCAGCTTGACGCCGGTGACATTGACCTGCTTCAGACGCGGGTCTTTACTTTTGAGCAACAGGAGATCAGCAATGGTCTCCCTCAGAAGCTCGCTCATTTTTTCCAAACGCCGTTGGCTCATGGGTCACCCAAACCATCTCAACCGAAAAAAAGGTCAAACTCCATCTGAGAGTCGGCCACTTCCGCGTCAGCATGGTCTTCAATAAAATCAAGAATGTTATCCAGAACGGCGTTTAAAAGACGCTGATCCGGGCCGCAGACGGCAAACCCCAGAGTGGCCGTTTCATAGACATCCTGGCTGCCGACTTCGGAAGCGGCCGCGTTAAAGCGGGCTTTAACGCGGCCCAGAACGCTCTTGACCACTTTGCGCTTGCCCTTGAGGCTGCTGTTGCCCTCCAGGCGCAAGGTCACTTCCAGAAGACCAACGTGCATCCCTAGAGGCTACTGTTCACTGGCGGCGGCGCGGTCAGCCTCGGCCTTTTCCGTGGCCGCCCGGTCTTTAGCCGCCCGGGCCACCGCCTCGTCAATGAGATCCACGGTGGCCGCTGTTTCCTCCACCTGATAGACCTCGATATGATCGCCGATCTTGACGTCATTATAGTTGTCCAGGCCGATGCCGCACTCATAGCCGGAGGCGACTTCCCTAACATCGTCTTTCAGGCGTTTCAGCGACGAGATGCGGCCGTCGTGCACCACCACGCTGTCGCGCAGCAGACGGGCCCGGGCCCCGCGCACGATTTTGCCGTCAGTAACATAAGACCCGGCAATGGTGCCCACCTTGGTGACCATAAAAGTTTCCCGCACTTCGGCCCGGCCCACCACTTTTTCGCTCTTGACCGGATCAAGGAGACCGGCCATAGCCTCTTTGATATCATCCATCAGTTTGTAAATGACGTCATAGTAGCGGATCTGGATGT
>JAISJK010000017.1 GCA_031261565.1 Candidatus Adiutrix sp.
TCCAACTGACCAATTATGGTCACTATCTGGCTCTCTTCCCGCCGGTCAAAGAAGCTAAAATCATTGACAACACCTCCTGGAGCTGTATCCACGGCCTGGAGCGCTGGCGGTCTGACTGCGGCTGCCACACCGGGGGCGGGGACGGAACCTGGAATCAGAAATGGCGCCGGCCCCTCCGGGACGGGCTCAACTGGCTGCGGGATGAGCTGGCCGAGATTTTTGAAAGGGAGGGCGGGCCGCTGCTGAAAGACCCCTGGGCCGCCCGGGATGAGTATATCCATTTACTTCTCAGCGGCTACCAGCCAACGGTGCGGGCTCAATTTCTGGCCAGGCATGCGGCCCGGTCTCTGGGGCCTGACGAAATCACCCGGGCTTTGACTCTCTTGGAATCTCAGCTGATGAGCCTGTATATGTTCACCAGTTGCGCCTGGTTTTTTGACGAGATTTCCGGTCTGGAGCCGACCCAGAATATGCGCTACGCCTGCCGGGCCATGGAGCTGGTTCAGCCCTTTGCGGCCACCGATCTGACCCGGGGGTTTCAGTCCTATCTGAAAACCATGGCGCCCAACAATCCGGATTACGCCACGGGCCTGGATATCTGGCCCAAACTGGTGGCCTCGGGCAGCCTGGACAGCCGGGCTCTGACCGCCCACTGGGTCGCCGCCGACTTGTTGAACGCGCCCGAGCTGCTTAAGAGCTTTGGGGTGCCGCGCTTCAGGAATGTCTCGGCCGTCAGACTGGGACAGGAAAATCTGAAAATTCTGGCCGCCCAGGTGGAACTGGAGGATCCCCGTCTGGCCCGCACCGACCACCACCTGGCGCTGGCCGTCTATTCCGGCAACGCCCACCTGGCCATCCTGGTGGGCAAGCCCGGCGGGCCGGGCGATGACCCGCCGGGCTGGATGGACGAAGCCAGGCTGACCGAGCTGCTGGGGGAGCAGCTGAAGACCCCGGACGACTTGCGATTCTGGGATTTTTTGCTGGAACTGATGCCCAACGCCTTCCTCTATACTCTGGAGGATCTGTTGCCCTACTGCCGGACTTCTCTCCTGACCACCCTGATTGAAGAGAATTGTCAGGAGCTGAAGGGCCACGCGCGGGATATTTTTCACCAGAATCTGCCCCTCCTGATTATGAACCGGGGGGGCGGGCCGCCAATCACCTGGCTGGAGAGGTTTATCTTTCAGGTCATGGCGGAAACAGAGATTCAGCGGCTGCTGACCCCGGCTGATCTGGGCCGGCCGGTCAACCTGAGCACTCTGGGCGGGCTTTTAGACTGGCGGGGCTCATTGGGCCTGGGCAGTGACGAGCCCCTGGTCAGCGGGCCGGCCCGAACCTTTCTCAGTAAAATTTTCCAGGATCTGCCCCAAGCCAAAGACCCCGGCTCACTCCTGTCCGAGCTCGCCGGCTTTATCGCCCTGGTGAAAAAAAACGGCTATGCTTTCGAGGTCTGGGGAGCCCAGAACAAGTGGGCCGATCTGAATCAACTCGAAACCTTCACCGCCGGGCTATCGGCCGAGGCCCGGGATCAGATGCGCCAACTGGGGCTGGCTCTGGGGTTTGCCCCGGATCGAAGATGAGCCTGGTCATTTGGCATAGCCCACCGCTCGGGTTTCCCGGATGACGGTGACTTTAATCTGGCCGGGATAGGCCATCTCCTGCTCGACTTTGCGGCAGATGTCGTTGACCATGATTGCGGCGGAGTCATCGGTGACCTGCTCGCTGTTGACAATGATGCGGATTTCCCGGCCGGCCTGGATGGCGTAGGTCTTGGCCACGCCCTTAAAGGAGTTGGCGATGCGCTCCAGATCGTCCAGCCGCTTGACGTAGGTTTCCAGCATTTCCCGGCGGGCGCCCGGCCGGGCGCCGGAGAGGGTGTCGGCGGCCTGCACCAGCACATCCAGCACTGTTTCCGGCTCGGTATCCTCGTGGTGGGCCATGATGGCGTGGATAATGGCCGGCGATTCGCCGTAGCGTTTGGCCAGCTCAGCCCCGATCAGGCCATGCGGCCCCTCGACCTCGTGGTCAACGGCTTTGCCGATGTCGTGGAGCAGGCCGGCCCGTTTGGCCTGTTTGACGTTCTGGCCCAGCTCCGAGGCCATGATGCCGCACAGAAAGGCCACTTCCAGCGAGTGCTGGAGGACATTCTGGGCGTAGCTGGTGCGATATTTCAGCTTGCCTAGGATTTTGATGAGCTCGGGGTGGATGCCGTGAACGCCGACGTCAAAGGTGGCCTGTTCGCCGGCCTCTTTGATGGATTGCTCCATTTCTTCGGTGACCCTGGCCACGATCTCCTCAATGCGGGCCGGGTGGATGCGGCCATCGGCAATGAGCCGCTCCAGGGATATCCGGGCAATTTCCCGCCGCACAGGGGGGAAGCCGGAGAGGATGACCGCTTCGGGGGTGTCATCGATAATCAGATCCACGCCGGTGGCGGCCTCAATAGCCCGGATGTTGCGGCCCTCGCGGCCGATGATGCGGCCCGTCATTTCATCGTTGGGCAGGGGCACCACACTGATGGTGTGCTCGGCCACATAGTCGCCGGCGTAGCGCTTGACCGCCAGGGCCAGTATTTCCTTGGCTTTTTTGTCGGCCGTCTCCCTGGTTTCCATCTCCACCTGGCGGATGAGCTTGCCGCCCTCGTGACGGGCCTCTTCCGCCAGACTTTTGATGAGCGTCTCTTTGGCCTCGGTGGCCGTCAGGTTGGCCACGCGCTCCAGGGCGGCCTGCTGGGCCTCCAGCAACTGGGCCAATTCCTCGGCCCTGGCCTGGTTTTTCTTTTCCGTTTTGACCAGATCAATTTCCTGGCGGGCCACAGCGGCCTCGCGCTGGGTCAACTGCTCGGCCCGGCGCTCGTAATGCTCTTCCTTCTGGGCCAGCCGGTCTTCCTGGCGCTTCTGCTCCTTTTTCTTTTCCAGGAGCTCCTTGTCACCGGCTGACTTCATCTGGAAAATGATGTCCTGCCCCTGAAGCGTGGCCTCTTTCTTGATATTGACCACATCCCGCTGGGCTTCTTCGATCATCTTCTGGGATAAGCGCTCAATCTCTTCCCGTTTGGATTCAAAGACTCTTTTTCGCCACCAAAAACCAATCAGCCCGCCCAGAACCAGAAGCGCGGCTCCTGCTCCTGAGGCGGCCCAAACAATATATTCAGACATTAATATATACTCCGCAGTCATGCCACCCGGCCGACCGCCATCGGATCACCGGACGGATGGTCAAAAATTGCCGTCCAGTTCGGCTTTAATTCGGGCGGCCATTTTTTCAGTCTCGGCCTGATCCAGGCTGGCGGTGATGCGGGCGGCCATATTCTCAGCATCGGAGTCGATTTGAGCTTTTAGGGCGTTATAGGACTCCTGGGTGCGAAAGCATCTTTCGGCCAGACGGAAGGCCACCTGCACCGGCCAGTCAAAATGGCCGGGGCCCATTTTGCCCGGGTAAGCCTCCTGGAGTTTCCGGGCCTCCCGGTTGATTTCCGCCGCCAGGAGCTCGACCAACTGGGGATCATCGCTTTTGATCTGGTACTCGCGGTCAAACATCCGCACCGTGACCATCCGGG
Organism: Candidatus Adiutrix sp.; assembly: GCA_031261565.1. Taxonomy (GTDB): domain Bacteria; phylum Desulfobacterota; class Desulfarculia; order Adiutricales; family Adiutricaceae; genus Adiutrix. The sequence continues at coordinate 3,560 of JAISJK010000017.1, forward strand.
GCTCGCCATAGGCCACAACTGATTTGTCATCAATCATAATATCAGGCCAGCCGTCCCAGAATGGCCTCGACCCTGGCCAGAATATCATCACGCTCAGACTGCATTTCGTTTAAAAGGCCTTCTGTCGCTTCCAAATCCCTCTGGGTGCCGGCCAGTTTTTCCCTGGTCGCCTGAAGGTCAGCTTCCAGCCCTTCCTTTTGGGCGGTCAGGGAAGCCACTTTATCCAGCATAGCTGAAACCTGGCGATCCAGCCGCTCCAGGGTTTCAAATTTGGTTTGATTCATATACCCGCCTCGCGCCTCAGCAGTTCTATATTGGTCAGCAGTCTATAGCATAGCCAATTTAGCCATAAAATCAAGCTAATTTTGAAATATATTGTTATAACAGGGTAATTTTCATCCGGCCAGGGGCCGGGCGGAGGTCACCAATGCCGGTCTAGAGGCCATGGGCCGATCCGGGGCCGGCTGGAAGACGATCATTTTCAGCCACACGCTCCTTCGATAAAAGCATAATCGTATCGCGAGGTTCGTAGGCAAACTCATCATAGGCATATTTGGAGCTACCAGAAAGAATCAGGTCAAAATACTCTCGTATGGCTTTCTCCACAGTTCGATGGTGGTCAGCCATTCTGGTCAACTCGAAAATGGTCGGCTCTAGAGTCCAGCTTACGCCCAGGTCTGGGAAATAGTCACGGACTATCGTATCTATTGCGGCAAGGTCAGACCAGCCCCACCCCCAACGGTCACCAAAGAGCGAATTATCACCGCTATCTTCATGTCGCGCTAAAGCGATACCATCGTCTCATTCTTTCAGTTGTGTCGCACCCCCTGGGCTGGTTTCCTCCCAAGGGTTTTTGTGCTATAATACCTATAAAATAAAGCCCTGTCGGAGGCTCCGTGTCTAAACCGCTATTGTTGCCCAAATCTGATATGATTTTTAAGCTGATCTTTGGTGACCAGAAGAATGCGGAGATTTTAGAGGGTTTTTTGAAGGCTACTCTGGACTTGCCGCCTGACGATTATGGCCAACTGACCATTACCGACTCTCACCTGAACCGGGAGACTAAAGCCGGCAAAATGAGCATTCTGGATGTCAAACTGCAAACCCGGCTGGGCAAGGTCATAGACATTGAAATACAGCTCTCGGATTTGCCCGACATACGGACGCGGATTATTTATTACGTAGCCAGGATGATTACCGGCCAGATGAAAAAAAGCCAGGAT
>JAISJK010000040.1 GCA_031261565.1 Candidatus Adiutrix sp.
GCAAAACCTCGGCCGTCCCCGGCGTGCCGTCCAGCACCCGGCCCCCGTGGTTGCTGACCACCAGGCCATCCACGCCGGCCTCCAGCCCGGCCAAAGCGTCCTCCCGGCTCATGAGGCCCTTGAGGACAAATTTAAGGCCCAGCCGGTGGGCCGCCCCGGCTATTTCCGCCAGTTCCCGCGCGTCCTTGGCGTAGGCCGGGCGGCCCATCTGCCGCAGGGTGATGAGGCCGATGCTATCCAGGTCGCAGGCCACCACCCGGCAGCCGGCCTCGGCAGCCATTTCCATTTTCTGGATAATTTCCGAAACCGCCCAGGGTTTAATAAAGGCCAGAGCCCGGCCCCCGTGGCGGCGGGCGCAGGCCAGGCCGGTCTCCATCACTTCCGGCGGAGCGCCGTCAGGCGTCCCGGCCAGGATACCGGCCCGGGTGGCCCCGGCCACCACCGCCTCCTGGTAGTCGGCCTCGCTCAGAGCCCCGCCCAAGTTAAAGGCCAGGCCGCCGATGGGGGCGATCAGGAGGGGCAAAGACAGGGTCAGCCCCAATATCTCCACCGACATCTCCGGATGGCGCACCTGATGCACCAGCCGGGTCTTGAGCCGCAGGGCGGCCAGGGCCTCCACATTGCGGCGGAAGGAAAGGCCGGCCCCGGCCCCGCCCATGCCCGGCACCTCGCCGGCGCAGGCCGTCCCGTCGCAGACCGCGCAAACCCGGCAGGAGCCGCGAGCCGCCTCCCGGGCCCTGTTTCTTATTTCTTTAATGTCCATAAGCGCTGGGAGCTACCCTCCATATGAAAATCACGGGCGCTGAAGATGCCCGACGGCTTTACTATACCATACCTTCAGCGGGTCTGTCAGCGGGTCTGTCGCCGGGGCGCTTGTCCCGCCGCCCATTTTCTGTTATATTCGCCAGATAGAGGCCCTTTATGACCGAGACCCCAAATGACAACTGTAATTTAGACGCGCTCCTGCGCCAGCTGCCCTTTCTGGGGGGTTTTGACCCGGCCGGCCGGCGGGTTTTTGTCCGGGCCGACTTCAATGTGCCCCTCGACAATTACGGGGCCATGGTCGATGACGGGCGGCTCAGGGCCGTCCTCCCGACTATCAACTATCTCCTGGATCACGGGGCCAGAGTCATTGTCGGCGGCCACCTGCGCAACCCGCTGGCCGGCGGATCCGAGCCGGATCAAAGCCTGTCTTTCTCCGCCCTGGCCCATCGCCTGAGCCGCATCTGGGAAGTGGAGGTTGAGCTGGCCCCGGGCGTGGTCGGCCCGGAGACCAGCCGGGCGGCGGCCGGTCTGGCCCCCGGCCGGGTGCTCCTTCTGGAAAATTTGCGCTTTCACCCGGGCGAGATCTCCGGCGACCCGGATTTCGCCCGCCAGTTGGCCGCTATGGCCGATCTTTACGTCAACGACGCCTTTGGCGTCTGCCACCGCGACCACGCTTCCATGACCACCATCACCAGGTTCGCCCCGGCCTGCGTGGCCGGCTTCGCTCTGAGAAATGAGCTGCTGGCCCTCCACCGGGCCCTCAGCCACCCGGCCCACCCTCTTGGGGCCATCATCGGCGGCGGCCACATCGAATTCAAGCTACCGGTGGTGGACAAACTCATGGGCCTGGCCGACTATCTCTTCCTGGGCGGGGCCATGGGCGACGCTTTCTCCCGGCTGGCCTACGGCTCAAACCTGGACCACCTGGGCCTCTCCCCCGCCTCGCTGGCCATGATGGCCCGCCTCCTGGACGACGCCCGCCACGGCCGCTCCAAGCTTCTCCTGCCCCTCGACGTGATGGCCGTGATCCGGGGCGATGATCCGGCCGGGGCCCAGCCCATGTCGGTGCTGGATCTGACGGCTGATTATATCACCGGCGACATTGGCCCGGCCACCCGCCTTTTATATCAGGAAGTCCTGGCCGGCTGCCGCACCATCATCTGGAACGGGCCCATGGGCACCTCCGAGACCCCGGCCTTTACCCGGGGGACGGCTCTGATGACCAAAATCATGGCTGAATGTCCGGGGGTGACCCTGGCCGGCGGGGTGGACACTTCGGCGGCTATATTGAAAATGTCCGACCGCAGCCAGGTCTCTTTCCTGTCCGCCGGCGGCAGCGCCTTTCTGAAGGCCTTGGCCGGAAGGCCTCTGGCCGCCCTGACCGCCCTCCTGGATCACCGCCCACGAAAGGAATAACCTCATGAGCCGCAAAACCATCCTGGCCGGCAACTGGAAAATGTTCAAAACCAGCGCCGAGGCCCGCCAATTTTTCAGCCAGTTGCTGCCCCTGATCACTCCGCTCAAGCCCGACCGGGAAGTGGCCTTAGGCGTCCCCTTCCCCAGCCTGGAGGCGGCGGCCGCAGCCGTGGCCGATAGCCCGGTGGCCATTGGCGCTCAGGATATTTTCTGGGAAGATCAGGGGGCTTTCACCGGCGAGGTCTCCGGCCCCATGATCAGAGCCGCCGGGGCCACGGCGGTCATCATCGGGCACAGCGAGCGCCGCCAGCTCTTCGGCGAAACAGGCCAGTGGGTCAACCAGAAGTTGCGGGCGGCCCTGAGAGCGGGCCTGGCCCCCATTGTCTGTCTAGGGGAAACCCGGGCCGAGCGGGAAAGCGGCCAAACTTTCGAGGTGCTCGGCCGCCAGTTGGCCGAGGGGCTGGCGGGCTTCGCTGCCAACGAGTTGGCCCCGCTGGTGCTGGCCTATGAGCCGGTCTGGGCCATCGGCACCGGCCTGACCGCCACCCCGGAGCAGGCCCAGGAGACCCACGCCGCCATCCGCCAGTGGCTGGGCCGTCATCTGGGCCCGGCGCTGGCGGCCGACCTGCGGATTCTTTACGGCGGCTCGGTCAAACCCGACAATGTGGCCAGGCTCATGTCCCAGCCGGATCTGGACGGGGCCCTGGTGGGCGGGGCCAGCCTGGAGGCGGCCGCCTTTGCCCGGATTGTCAACTTTGACGATTGACTTGATTTTGGCTGATGTGCTATGATAGCCAATTCTGAGATTGACTCAGACGAGCAGAATAATTATTTAGCGGACTAATCATGAACCCTGTAGTAGTCTCAATTCATGTAGCGGCGGTGGTCGTCCTGGTGCTGACAGTGCTGCTCCAGGCCGGCAAAGGCGCGGGCATGGGGGCGGCCTTTGGCGGCTCCTCCGGCACGGTTTTCGGCACCCGGGGCCCGACCACCCTCATCAGCAAGATCACCTGCGGAGCGGCGGTCGTGTTTATGATCACCTCTCTCAGTCTGGCTCTGTCCCAGAGCGGAGGCGGCCCTAAGGGCTCCATTATGGACGACTACCAGGACGCCGCCCCGCCGCCGATGGCCAGCCCGGCGGCCGCGCCTGAGCCGGCTCCGGCCCCGGCAGCTGAGCCGGCCCCCGGGGAATGACCTTTCTGGTCACGGTTGATGATATCCCCCCTGAGGGTCTGGATCTGATTCTGGATCTAAGCCCCGAGGATCTGGCCAACCTGGTTTCGGCTCAGGGCCAGGAGAGGCCGCTGGCCCGCTCGCCCCTGACCGGAAGTCTCCGGTTAACCCGCCCCGACCACCGCCTGGCCGTGCGGGGCAACTTTGAGGTGAAGCTGAGCGTCACCTGCGACCGTTGCCTGAATGAATTTGATTTTGATCTGGCCGGCCGGGTTGAAGAAATATTGACTCTGGCCCCTCCGGGCCAGACGGGCAATGAAGATCAGGATGACCAGGAGGGCGACGGCGCCCTGGAAATCAAGGGCGGCCAGGCGGATTTGTCAGCCCTGGTGGCCGAGCATTTCTGGCTGGCCTGGCCTTTTCGTTTTATCTGTCGGCCTGACTGCGCCGGACTCTGTCCGCATTGCGGCACCGACTTGAATCAGGGCCCCTGCAACTGCTCTGACAAAATATAATGAAGGTGTGAAATGGCAGTACCCAAGAGGAAACAATCCAAGACCAACGGCCGCAAGCGCCGCACCCACTATACCGCCCTGGCCCCCACGGTGGTCAAATGCGGCCACTGCGGCGAGCCCAAGCGGCCCCATCACGTCTGTCCCCACTGCGGCACTTACCGGGGCCGCCAGTTTCTGACTATTGACGGCTGAAATATTGACGCCTGAAATCCTGACCATCACCCCGGCGGCCTGCCTCCAATGCGGCCTCTGCCTCCAGCTTTGCCCGGTCTCGGCGGTGACCGTTGACGGTGAGGTTTTCTCCATTGGCCCCGGCTGTCTCGGTTGCCGGGACTGTCTGGAATCCTGCCCGGCCGGGGCCATTGTTATAAAGGATCTGGCATGAGCTTCCAAAGAGTGGCTCTGGTTACCGGCGGGGCCCGGGGCATCGGCCGGGCGGTAGCTCTGGGGCTGGCTGACCCGGAAACAGCGGTCATTTTCACCCATGTCCATCCATCTTCAACCGGGGCGGCCGATACCCTGGCTCTGTTGCAGGCCAAAGCCGCTCAGGCCGAGGCCCAGTGCTGGGCCGCCGAGGACAGCGTTGCGGCCTCGGAGCGCCTGACCGACATCGCCGCTCGCTACGGCCGCCTGGATATCCTGGTCAACAACGCCGGCCTGACCCGCGATGGTCTGGCTGTGCGCCTGTCGGACGAGGACTGGCACGCTGTGCTGGAGGCCAACCTCTTCGGGGTCTTCGCCTGCGCCCGGGCTGCGGCCAAAATCATGATGAAGCAACGCCAGGGCCGGATTATCAACCTGAGCTCCATTGTGGCTTTCAGCGGCAATGCCGGCCAGACCAACTACTGCGCCTCCAAGGCCGGAATCATCGGCCTGACCCGATCTCTGGCCCTGGAGCTGGCCGGCCGCCGCATCACGGTCAACGCCGTGGCCCCGGGCTTCATTGACACCGACATGACCGCCTCTCTGCCGGCCAAAATCCGGGAGCATTTTATTGAGCGCATCCCGGCCGGGCGCTTCGGCGCCCCGGAAGACGTGGCCGCGACGGTGGCCTTTCTGGCCTCTGAGGCGGCCGCCTATATCACCGGTCAAACAATCCACGTCAACGGTGGCCTCTATCTCTAAGACCTCAAACTCTGAGACTTGAGTATTTAGATGTTTTTTATTACAATACGCTATCCAAAACTAGGAGGGAAATATGCCCGAAGACATTCTTGGCAGAGTCATCAAAGTCACCTCAGACCAGCTTTCGGTGGATGTGACTGAAATATCGGCCGAATCAGCTTTTCAGGATGACCTGGGAGCCGACTCGCTGGATTTGGTGGAGCTCATCATGGCCATGGAAGAGGAGTTTGACGTCAAAATTGACGACGACGCGGCTCAGAAGATTAAAACCGTGCAAAACGCGGTGGATTTCATCACCAGCTTGGCCAAATAAATGGCTCGAACCCCATCTCCCCGCCGGGTGGCCGTGACCGGGGCGGCCTTGCTGACCCCGGTGGGCAATGACCTGGAAACATCCTGGCAATCTCTGCTGGCCGGTCGGTGCGGCATCGGCCCCATCACCCGATTTGACGCCACCGGCTTAAAGACGACCATTGCCGGAGAAGTCAAGGGTTTTGATCCGGAAAAATATCTGGATAAAAAAGCCGCCCGTCGCTTTGACCCTTTTGTCCAGTATGCGGTGGCAGCGGGCAAGATGGCCCTGGCCGACAGCGGGCTGGTCATTGACGAGACTCTGGCCCCCCAGGTGGGTTGCGCCATGGGTTGCGGCCTGGGCGGCCTAGCCACCATTGAAGCCAATCACGAAACCCTGCTAAAGCGCGGCCCAGATCGGATCAGCCCTTTTTTCATCCCCATGATGATCGGCAATATGGCCCCGGGCCAGGTCTCCATTGAGCTGGGCCTCAAAGGGCCCAACCTTTTAACCTCCACCGCCTGCGCCGCCGGCACTCACGCCATTGGTCTGGCCTTCCACCAGATCCGCGACAACGGCTATCTGGCCATGCTGGCCGGCGGCGCTGAATCAGTCATCACCCCCCTGACAGTGGCCGGCTTCAATGCCCTGAAAGCTCTCTCCACCCGCAATGACGACCCAGCCAGAGCCAGTCGGCCCTTTGACAAAGACCGCGACGGCTTTGTCATCGGCGAAGGATCCGGGTTACTGCTTCTGGAAGAGTGGGAGCATGCCCAACGGCGCGGGGCCAAAATTTACGCCGAAGTGGCTGGTTTCGGGGCCTCGGGTGACGCCTACCACATGACCGCCCCGCCTGAGAGCGGCGAAGGGGCCATTTCAGCCATGAAAGCCGCCCTGGATGACGCCGCCGGCCTGGGGGTGACCCTGGCCGACATCGGCTACATCAACGCCCACGGCACCTCCACCGAGCTCAACGACATCATTGAGACCCGGGCTATTAAAAACGTCTTCGGCGATCTGGCCCCCAAACTGGCCATCAGTTCCACCAAATCAATGACCGGCCACCTGCTGGGCGCGGCCGGCGGCGTGGAGGCGGTCATCACGGCTCTGGCTTTAAAACACGGCTTGATTCCGCCGACCATCAATCTGGACGCCCCGGATCCGGCCTGTGATCTGGATTATGTGCCCCACCACAGCCGCCGGGCTGATCTCCAGGCCGCCCTGAGCAACTCCTTCGGCTTTGGCGGCACCAATGGCTGCCTGGTGCTGAAGAAGGCCGCCTGAAGAGGAGACCCGGGTGGAACTTGTGGTGGCCAGCGACCACGCCGGATTTATCCTGAAAAATCTGGTGGTCAGCCATTTGATGGCTAAAGGGTGGATCGTCAAGGATCTGGGGGTCGATCATCCCCGCGACAAGGCCGACTACCCTGATTACGCCCTCCCTCTGGCCCGGTCGGTGGCCGCCGGCGAATACGAAATGGGCATTCTGGTCTGTGGCACGGGCACGGGCATGGCCCTAGCCGCCAACCGGGTGATCGGGGCCCGGGCCGCCAACTGCCCCAACGAATATCTGGCCCGGATGGCCAGAGCCCACAATAACGCCAACATTCTTACCCTGGGCCAACGGGTGCTGGGCGATGGCCTGGCCCTGGGCATAGTCGATACTTTTTTGGCTACTCCCTTCGACGGCGGCCGCCACCAGGCCCGCCTGGATAAAATTTATCTAGATAAAATTAATATAGACCAAATCCCCTGACAGAGGCCGCCATGAACAACTTCCTGGAAGATCAGGATCCGCAGGTCAGCGCCATCATCAACAGTGAATTGGCCCGGCAGCGGCAGACCCTGGAACTCATCGCCTCGGAAAACTTCGCCTCGCCGGCCGTTCTGGCCGCCTCCGGCTCTGTTTTCACCAACAAATACGCCGAGGGCTATACTGACCACCGCTATTACGGCGGTTGCGAGTTTGCCGACCAGATTGAAACCCTGGCCATCACCAGGGCGCGCAAAATCTTTCGGGCTGAACACGTCAATGTCCAGCCCCACAGCGGCTCACAGGCCAATATGGCCGCCTATTTCGCCCTGATGAAGCCCGGCGAGTGCCTTCTGGGCATGAGCCTGGCCCACGGCGGCCATCTGACCCACGGGGCCGCAGCCAGTTTTTCCGGGCGGTTGTTCAATGTCCAGGCCTACGGCGTCCGGCCGGACACTGAGCTGATTGACTATGACGACCTGATGGAAAAGGCCGAGCGGCTCAAGCCCAAAGTAATTGTGGCCGGGGCCTCGGCTTATCCCCGTCAGTTTGATTTCGCCAAATTCCGGGAGGCCGCCGACCTGGCCGAAGCCGCCCTGGTGGTCGATATGGCCCACTTCGCCGGCCTGGTGGCCGCCGGCCTCCATCCCTCGCCCATGGAACTGGCCGATATTGTCACCAGCACCACCCACAAAACCCTCCGGGGGCCCCGCGGGGGCCTGATCCTCTGCAAGAGCGGCCTGGCCCGCGCGGTTGACGCCCAGATATTTCCAGGCCTACAGGGCGGCCCGCTGGTGCACCAGATCGCGGCCAAAGCCGTGGCTTTCGGCGAGGCCCTGACCGCCGACTTCATGGACTACCAGCAGCAGGTCATCCAGAACGCCGCCCGCCTGGCCAACAACCTGACCGAGGCCGGCTTCCGTCTCGTTTCCGGCGGCACCAGCAACCATCTGCTCCTGGTCGATCTCCGCAGTAAAAACCTGACCGGGGCTCAGGCTGAAACAGCTCTGGAGCGGGCCGGCATAACCACCAATAAAAACGCCATTCCCTTTGACCCTCAGCCGCCGACCATTACCTCCGGTCTCCGTCTCGGCACCCCGGCCGTGACCACCCGCGGTTTAGTGGAATCCGATATGGATCTGGTGGCCGAGCTGATTGTCGAGACCCTGCGCCAACCTGACGATGATCTGCTCAGCCGGAAAATCCGCCGCAAGGTCGAGACCATCTGCCAGGATCATCCCCTCTACCCGGAGCTGTGAAAGACGGCCATGACGGCGGACGAGCCTGGAGGGGCAAGGCGGGTGCGTCTCCGCCCCGAGTGGGATGAATACTTTATGAGTCTGGCCGAGCTGGCCGCCACCCGCTCCACCTGCCTGCGGCGCCAGGTCGGGGCTCTCCTGGTCTCGGGCAGCCGCGTCCTCAGCACCGGCTACAACGGCGCTCCCAAAGGCCTGGCTCACTGCCTGGAGCTGGGCTGTCTGCGGACAAAGGCCGGCATCCCCTCCGGGCAGCGCCAGGAGATGTGCCGGGCCATCCACGCTGAACAGAACGCCATCATCCAGTCGGCCCGCTATGGCGTGACCGTCACCAGGGCCACCCTCTACTGCACTCACCAGCCCTGCGCCACCTGCCTCAAGATGCTCCTCAATCTCGATGTCACCCGCTTCGTCTTCCGCCGGCCCTACCCGGACGAGCTATCCCTGGCCCTGATGCGCGAATCCGGCCTGGTTCCGACCCAGCGCGATGATCTCACCATCTGGAGCCTGAGATAGAATTATCCGCCCGCCCTCTGGTTATTTGTGTTATAATAGCGGGAATGAAGCCCGTGACCACCCGCACCACACTTAAAGATTGCATTAATAATATGCTGAAACCCACAACCCTGGCCCAAGTGGCCTGGAGAAGCTTGTTTCTGGAAGCTTCCTGGAACAACCAGAGCCAGCAGAATCTGGGTCTGGCCGCCGCAGTTGACCCGGCCCTCCAGGAGATTTACCCGGCGGCGGGCGATCTCCAGAGCGCCCGGATGCGGTGTTTTGATTTTTTCAACACCAACCCCATCCTCAGCGGGATGGCCATTGGGGTGCTTCTGAAACTGGAGCAGGATCTGGCTGCGGGGCTGATGACCGCTGACCAGCGGATACGGATGGCCAACAGTCTCAACCGCTCCCTGGCCACCCTGGGCGACGCCTTTTTCTGGCAGTCCTGGCTGCCGCTCTGCTGTCTGATTACCGTGTGGGCCGTCCTGTCCCTGGAGACCGTCTGGTGGCTGCCCCTGCTGTTGCCTGTCCTGTTCGGCCTCCTGGCCGCGCCGGCCCGCTTTGGGGGGCTTTACCTGAGCTACCGCCAGGGGGAAAACATCGTCAATCTCCTCTGCCGGCTCAAACTGCCCCAGGCGGCCCAGGCTATCCGCAAACTCACCGCCCTCCTGGTGGGCGTTTCCACCGTTGTCCTGACCCATCTCAGCCAAAGGGAACACCACGGCGGCGTGCCTCTGGGGCGCTTGTGGCTCGTCATTTTTCTGGTGGCCGCCGGAGTGATCCTGTTCCGCCTTCCGCTCCTGCGGAACCGGCAGTTGGACTACTGGTATCCGGTCATCCTGGTGGCCCTGGCCACCGCAATTTTATGCGTCTGGCACCACGGTTTACCCTGATCATCAGGTGGAGAGACATACATGGATAGACCTGTCAGCAGCTCGGCCGAGCTGACCATCAAAAATCGACTGGGCCTCCACGCCCGGGCCGCCGCCCAACTGGTGCGGGCCGCCAGCTGTTTCCAGGCGGCCATCCGGCTGGTCAAAAACGGGGAAGCGGCCGACGCCCGCAGTGTCCTGGGCCTGATCAGCCTTGGTTGCGCCTATGACAGCCTGGTGACGATTGAGGCCGAAGGCGTGGATGCCCACCTGGCGATTCAGGCCCTGACCACCATCATTGAAGACCGCTTTGGTGAGGAATGAATCAGCCCCCGCCCTTTGTGCCCGATGACGCCGTCCTGGCCGGGGTGGGCACCTCCACAGGCATTGCCATTGGCCCGGCCCGGGTTTACAACCATCAAAAGCTGCGCCTGCCCAACTACCGCCTGGCCCCCGACCTGGTGGAGCCGGAAGTAAACCGCCTGAATAAAGCCCGGGACGCGGCCCGGCAAAAGCTGACCTCGGCCCGGGACTCTCTGCCCCCGGAGCTGCGCAGCCAGGCCGGTATTATTGACGCCTACCTTTTGCTGCTGGATGACCCGATGCTCTGCCAGCTCGCTTGGTCCTTTATCCGCGATGAACGCCGCAACGCTGAGCAGGCCGTTCTCAAATCCATAGAGAACGTATCGCTCCTCATGACCAAAGTGACTGACGAATACATCAGCTCCCGCCTGAGCGATGTGGAAATGGTGGGCCACTCCATCATTTCCGCTCTCACCGGCGATGAAACCGCTGATGAGATGGCCCAGGCCCAGGAAGGCTGCATTCTGGTCGTGCCGGACATCAGCGCGGCCGAAATAATTAAGATATCCGCAGCCAAGGTAGCCGGCCTGGCCACGGAGAGCGGCGGCCATACCTCCCACGCCTCCATCCTGGCCCAGGCCCTGGAGCTACCGACGGCGGTCAGCGTCAAAAACCTGGTCACCACCATCAACAACGGCGACACGGTCATCATCGACGGCCGCAGCGGCCACGTCATCGTCCGCCCCGACCAGGACACCTTAAATTTCTACCGCACCCGGCAGAAGATGGAGTATTCCTTCAACGCCGAAATAGTGCGCTGCTCCCATCTGCCGGCCGTGACCCTTGATGATCACGCGGTCGCCGTGCTGGGGAATCTGGAGCTGGTGGAGGAACTGCCGGCCATCATGTCCTACGGCAGCGAAGGGATTGGCCTTTACCGCACTGAATTCATGTACCTCAACCGAGCCAGTCTGCCGACCGAGGATGAACTTTTTGAAGCCTACCGGCGGGTCGTGGAAAGCATCGCCCCCAAGCCGGTGGTCATTCGCACCCTCGACCTGGGCTATGACAAGATGTTGGATCACAAGCCGGGCCCGGCGGACGCCAATCAGGCTCTGGGCCTGCGCGGCGTCCGCTACTGCCTCCGCAACCGGCCCATGTTTAAAACCCAGCTGCGCGCCATTTTGCGGGCCTCAGCCTTCGGCGATGTCAAAATCATGCTGCCCATGATTTCCAGCATTGACGAGCTGCGCAAGACCAGGGCCCTCCTAGCCGCCGCCGAGCACGACCTGGAGCTGGCTCACCTGCCCTACGCCCCCCGCCTCCCCCTGGGGGTGATGATCGAAGTGCCGGCCACCATTTTCCTGGCCCGGGAACTGGCCGGAGAGTCGGCCTTTTTTTCCATCGGCACCAACGATCTCATCCAGTATTCCCTAGCGGTGGATCGGGGAAACCCCGAAGTTTCGGAGATGTATCAGCCGCTCCATCCGGCCATTCTCCGCATGCTCAAGCATGTGCTGGACATCGGGCGGGAGACCAGGACGCCCGTTTCCATCTGCGGCGACATGGCCTCCGGGGAGGTCACGGCCGCCATCCTGATCGGCCTGGGGGCCGACACCCTCTCCATGCCCCCGGCGGCCATCCCCAAAATCAAGCGCATTATCCGCATGGCCAGGCTAACTGAATTTCAGGCCTGGGCCGCCGACACCCTGGCCTCCAAAACCGCTGGAGAAGCGGCCGCCAAAGCGGTGGCTCATGTCCATCAGAAATTTCCCGAACTTTTCCGGTGAAATTACTTTAGGTATAGCTGAAAAAATCCTCAAGTTTAAGATGGAGGTTTCCGATACGCTATTTGAGAGCGATAAATCTCAGATAATTGGCCGCCTTGGCCTAAGGAAGAGAGAGGCAGGCACCCATGAAAATATTGCCGTTTACCCCGAATTTAGCGCCCAGGGCGCTGGAAAAGACTGGGAATAAAGCTGGTAAAACCAGCCAGACTACTGAATTCGCCGCCGTCCTGAGAGAGACCCGGAGCGCCGGGGTGGGCGATACCGTCTCCCTGGAAAACCACCGGGCTCTAAAACTTCCCCCGCCGGGCGACCTGGGCCGGGCCGGCCAACTGCTCAGGGGCCTGGCCACGGATATCCGCTCGGCCAGCCCGGAGACTCTGCGCAAGGTTCACAACCTGGAAGGCCTGATTTACATTTACAACCGAAGCGAGGAGATCTGATCCTATGGCTAATACCGTCAACTCGGCTGACCTGACCACTTATCAGGGCCTGGCCAACACCAAAACCGCCGCCGCCACTGACCGGCACCATGGCCAATCCCGCTATGAAACGGATCTGGCGGCCAACAACCAAGCTCAGGTGGCCTGGGAACGAAATCTGCGCGAAGATGCCAACATGGAAATAGGGCGGGCCCGGAACATCACCCGGGTCGTCTGACCGGACAGTCATAGTCCATAAAAAAAGCGGCTTGCATGATAAAAAGTGCAAGCCGCTTTTGAATATTTCGGCGGCGACCTACTCTCCCACCCGCCTAACGGGCAGTACCATCGGCTCTGTGGGTCTTAACTTCCGTGT
>JAISJK010000083.1 GCA_031261565.1 Candidatus Adiutrix sp.
ACGATTTTTTTGGCGGCCAGCTCCGGCAAACACAAACTTTGAATATTAAGCCGACTTTTCGGTACAGTGACTTTTAGCGAGGCCATCATTTTGGGGATGCTTTTGATCGGCGTCATCGGCAAATTCATGGATGACGCCGTCAAATTCATGGTTAAAAAATTGATCCGGTGGACTTGAAGACGGCCATGGCCGAAATCATTAAAATCTCAGGGTTGAGCAAGAGCTTTGAGCGCGATGGCCAGCGGCTGGACGTGCTTAACGATATAACCCTGGGCATTGAAGAGGGGCAGATCGTCTCCATCATCGGCGGGAGCGGCTGCGGCAAAAGCACCCTCCTGCGCATTTTGGCCGGGCTGGATACCGGCTACGCGGGCCAGGCCCTATTTGAGGGCCGGGCCATTGCCGGGCCCACCCGCAAAATTGGCTTTATTTTTCAGGATCACCGCCTTCTGCCCTGGCTGACGGTGGAGGAAAATATGCGTTTCAGCCTGCCGGAGGGCGAGCCGGACAAAGACGGCGTCATCAAAAAATATATTGACCTGGTGGGTCTGAAAGGCTTTGAAAAATCGTATCCCAAGCAACTTTCCGGGGGCATGGCCCAGCGGGTCGCGGTGGCCCGGGCCCTGGCCAACCGGCCGGACACCCTCCTGCTGGATGAGCCCTTCGGCGCTTTGGACGCCATCACCAAAATACATCTGCAGGAAGAGCTTTTATCCATCTGGAACCGCGACCCGGTGACCATGGTTCTGGTGACCCACGACATTGACGAGGCCATCTATCTAGGCCACCGGGTGGTGGTCATGACCCCCCGCCCGGGCCGTATCAAAAAAATACACGATGTCGAGCTGGGCCGGCCCAAAAGCCGCACCAGCTCCTCGTTCGTCAAGATCAGAGAAGTCATCTACAAAGAGTTTTTCGCGGAAACCGATCTGCCCTTTGCTTATACCATTTGAATTTAAAGGAGTTTTCTTATGCGGAGCGCTAGCGTGCTGTCCCCCCAGGAAATCAGAATTCAGGCGGAACTGAAGATTGCGCCGGGCCCGGAGGAGGCCGCCGGGCGCGCGCTGACCATCCTGAAAAGAATAAAGCAGTCCAAGCCGGTCATCGACATTGAGCGCGGGCTCTATTTCACCGAGTCGTTCCGGCGCACCGAGGGCCAGCCGCTGATCCTGCGCTGGTCGGAGGCCCTCTTGCATTACGCCCGCCGGTCCACGGTTTATATTGACGATGACCAGTTGATCGTGGGCCGGAGCGGCCAGCCGGGGCGCTATGGCATCCTCTATCCCGAGCTGGACGGCAACCAGCTGGGCGCGGCTCTGGACAAGCTGCCCGAGCGGGCCTATTCCCCCTTTAATATTTCCGAGGAGGACGCGCGGATCATCAAAGAAGAGATCGCCCCATACTGGCGGGGCAAAACTTTTCACGAGGATCTGGCCCAGGCCCTCACCCCGGAGACCTTCCGCCTGACCTACAACAGTGATCTGTCCTCCCGCTTCATCGTCAACGAAACCGCTTCCTTCCGCTCGTCCATCCAGTGGGTGCATGATTATGAAATAGTCCTGACCCGGGGTTTTTCCGGAATCAGGGCCGAAGCCGCCGCCAAACTGGCGGCCCTGGACGAAAACAGCCCCCTGGATTACACTGAAAAGCGCCCCTTTTGGCAGGCGGTCATCAATGTCAGCGAGGCCATCATCCTCTGGGCCGAACGCCACGCCGAGGCGGCGGAGGAGCTGGCTGCGGCCGAGCCCCATCCCGTCCGCCGGGCCGAGCTGGAGCAGATCGCCCAAATCTGCCGCCGGGTGCCCGCCCATCCGGCCCGGTCGTTCCGCGAGGCGCTTCAGGCCCAGTGGTTCGTGCAGAT
This sequence comes from Candidatus Adiutrix sp., assembly GCA_031261565.1. Lineage (GTDB taxonomy): Bacteria > Desulfobacterota > Desulfarculia > Adiutricales > Adiutricaceae > Adiutrix. The sequence continues at coordinate 1,862 of JAISJK010000083.1, forward strand.
GTTCTCCCGCGTCGAGCAGAAAACCGGCACGGTCATATCCAACGGCCGGATGGATCAATATCTCTACCCCTACTATAGGCGGGACAAAGAGGCTGGCCTCCTGACCGACGACGAGGCCCAGGAGCTGTTCGAGTGCGTGTGGGCGGCCATGGCCCAGTTCATCGACCTGTATCTCTCGGAGACCGGCGGGGCCATCAACGAGGGCTACGCCCACTGGGAGGCGGTGACCGTGGGCGGCCAGACCCCGGACGGGCAGGACGCCGTCAACGAGCTGACCTATATCCTGCTGAAATCCAAGCGGGAATTTCCATTGAATTACCCTGATCTGGCCGCCCGGATTCACACCCGTAGCCCCAGGCGCTATCTGCACGAGGTGGCCGAAACAATCAAGGAGGGCTCCGGCTTCCCCAAGCTGATCAATGACGAAGAGGTCGTGCCTCTGCTGCTGGCCAAAGGCGCCTCCTTTGCCGAGGCCTATGACTACAGCGTCTCCGGCTGCTCGGAGTGCCGGATGCCCAACCGCGACACCTACACCAGCCCCTGCGCTTACATCAACTTTGCCGCCGCGCTGGAGATGGTGATCTACAACGGCCGGATGTTGAAATACGGTGACGAAGCCATTGGCTTGGCGACCGGGGAACTGGAGAGTTTTCAGACCTTCGATGATTTTTTCGAGGCCTATCTGCGGCAGCAGACCTATTTTCTGAAACACGCCTTCATCCAGCAGCACGAGATAATCCGTCTGCGGGCCCGGCATTTCGCCACGCCGCTGGGCTCCAGCCTGCACCGCCTCTGCCGCGCCAGTTGCCTCGACCTGCACCAGCCGGTCATTCCCGGGGGGATCGACCTGGGTTATTTTGAATATATCGGCTACGGCACGGTGGTGGATTCGCTGGCGGCCATCAGGGCCAATGTCTTTGAGGAAGGCCGCTTCACCCTGACCGAGCTCCGGGAGGCCATGGCCCACAATTTCGAGGGCTACGAGGTCATCAGGGCCTACCAGAAAAACGCCCCCAGCTACGGCAACAACGACCCCCGGGCCGACGAGATTGGCCGGCGTCTTGATCGCACCGCCCAGGAATTCGCGGGGAAATATTCCCGGGAACTGGGGGTCAGGCTGGATTTGCGCTATGTGCCGTTTACCTCGCATGTGCCCTTCGGCAAAGTGGTCAGCGCCTCCCCCAACGGACGGCTGGCCTTCACCCCCCTGTCCGACGGCTCCAGCGCCTCCCAGGGAGCGGATGTGCACGGCCCGACTGCGGTGCTGCTGTCCAACTTCGCCACCAAAAACCAGGATCGCAGCGAGCACGCCTCCCGCCTGTTGAACGTCAAGCTCAGCCCGGCCTGCGTCAAGGGCGCGGCAGGCACCGAAAAACTGGTGCGTTTTATCGAGGGCTGGCGCGATTTGAAGCTGTGGCACATTCAGTTTAATGTGCTGAACCGGGAAACGCTGCTGGCCGCCCAGGCCGAGCCGGATAAATACCGCAACCTCCTGGTGCGCATCGCCGGCTACAGCGCCTATTTCACCGAGCTGACCCAGGATCTGCAAAACGACATCATTGCCCGCACCCAGCATGAGGCCCTGTGAGCCGCTCGGCGGTCGTTTACAATATTCAGCGCTATTCGCTGCATGACGGCCCGGGCATCCGCACCGTGGTTTTCTTCAAGGGGTGCCCGCTGCGCTGCCGCTGGTGCTGCAACCCCGAGTCGCAAAATCCGCAGCCGGAAATAGCCTGCGCCGCCTCCCGGTGCCTGGGCCAAAGCGTCTGCGGCTTATGCGCCGGGGCCTGCCCCCGCCAGGCCCTGAACTTCGGGGCGGACGGCCGGGCGGAGATTGACCGGGCCCTCTGCGTGAACTGCCTGAAATGCGCCGAGGTCTGCCCCTCAGCCGCGCTCCGGATCGAAGGCCGGGAAACCCTGATTTCCGAAATACTGGATACCGTGGAAGAGGACGCGGTTTTTTATCGTGGCGGGGGCGGGCTGACCGTCAGCGGGGGTGAGCCCTTTTTTCAGGGCGAGGCCCTGATTGAACTGTTGCGCGAAGCCAGGCTTCGCAAAATCAACACCGCCCTCGAAACCTGCGGCCTGGCCGATTACCATCTGGTGGCCCGGGCGGCCGCGCTTCTGGACATGGTCATCTATGACCTGAAGTCAATGGACAGCCTTAGCCATCAGCGTTTCACCGGGCAGGGCAATGAGCTGATTCTGGACAATTTCCGCCGCCTGGGCGCGGATTTTCCCGCCCTGCCCAAGCTGGCGCGCACCCCGGTAATTCCCGGCTTTAACGACACGGCCCCGGCCCTTTCGGCCATTGCGGCTTTTATAGCCGGCCAGCCGGGAGCGGCTTTCGAGGCCCTGCCCTACCACCGCTTCGGCGCGGGCAAATACGCCCTCCTGGGCCGCGATTACCCGGACTTTCCCCCATTCGACTCGGCGGTCATGGAAAAAATAGTTGACATAGCCGCCAGATTTGGCTAAATTAATAAGATAAATTGTAACTCTCTGCTGATCAATGATATTGAAGGCCGAAGTAATTAACTTCGGCCTTCTTTTTTTATTCTCAAACGAGGTTGAGGGCCCCTGTGGTTATGAAGAATCATCCCTGCTTCAGCGGCGAATGCCGGCCAACGACCGGCCGAATCCATCTGCCGGTCAGCCCCAGCTGCAACATCCGCTGCCGCTTCTGCGCCCGGGGGCTTTCCCCGGATTTGGCCCGGCCCGGCCAGGCGGCCAAACTGGTCACCCCCAGGGAAGCCATGGGCATTTTAGACCGGGCCATGCTGATTTGCCCCGACCTTAAAGTCGCCGGCGTGGCCGGTCCGGGCGACCCCCTGGCCAGCCCCCACGCGGTTGAAACCTTGGGGCTGATTCATCAAAAATATCCTCAGCTGATAAATTGCCTCAGCACCAATGGCCTGGCCCTGGCGGATTATCTGCCGGCCCTAATGGCGGCCGGCGTCCAAAGCCTGACGGTGACGGTCAACGCGGTTGACCCTGGAATTTTAACCCAATTGTGCGCCGGCATCGTTTGGGAAGGGGCTGACCTGGGCGGCTATGAAGGTTGCGCATTTTTGATCGCCTCGCAGCGGGAGGGGATCAGGCGGGCCCGGGCCAGCGGCTTAAACATCAAGATAAATATGGTCGTGGCACCGGAAATAAACGGCCGCCATGTCGGCCAGGTGGCCCGGGCTGCGGCTGACTGGGGGGCCGCTTTCATCAACCTGATTCCCCTGCTGCCGGCCGGGGAGCTTTCCGGCGCGGCCCGCCCCGGGCCTGAATATATGGAAGAGGCCAATGAGGTGGCCGGGCGGCATTTACCGCCCCTGCGCCACTGCCGCCGCTGCCGGGCGGATGCCTGCGGCGTTCCAGGCCAGAGCGATTTCGCCCGGGAACTTTATCAGGATTGGGGCCCGGTGGAGACCTTTTCTCATGGCTGATATTTTCTCCAGCCGGCCGGGGCGGGTGGCCGTGGCCACTGAAGACGGGGTCATGATTGATTGCTGCTTTGGCCGGGCCCGGGCCTATCACATTTACGAGGCCAACGCCCGGGCCGATGGATACCATTTTATGGAAATCCGCCCCAGCCCGATCCCCTGCCGCGATCAGGATCATGACCCGGAAACGCTCAACCGGGCCATTGAGCTTTTGGCCGACTGCCAGCTGGTGCTGGCCGGCAAAATTGGCCCGGAAGCCATTCGGCGGCTGGAAGCCAGGGGCATCCCCGCTCTGGCGGTCAGTCTCTCAATGGCCGAAGCCTTTAAAAGATTGAACAAGCGCAAAAATGTAAGGTGACCAGAGAATAAAATGGGTAAAAATATCAAACAAATCGCCATTTACGGGAAAGGCGGCATCGGCAAGTCGACCACCTCCTCCAACCTCAGCGCGGCCTTGGCCAGGCTGGGGTATCGTGTTTTGCAGGTGGGCTGCGACCCCAAAAGCGACTCCACCAACACCCTGCGCGGCGGCCAATATATCCCCACCGTCCTGGATACTCTGAGGGAAAAAGGCAAGGTCGCGGCCAACGAGATAATTTTTGAGGGCTTTGGGGGGGTCTATTGCGTCGAGGCCGGCGGCCCGGCCCCTGGCGTTGGCTGCGCCGGCCGGGGCATCATCACTGCGGTGGAGCAGCTGAAACGATTGCAGGTCTTTGAAGAATTAAAGATCGATGTGGTTCTCTATGATGTTCTGGGCGATGTGGTCTGCGGCGGTTTCGCCGTGCCCATTCGGGAGGGCATTGCCCAGCATGTTTTCACGGTCGCTTCATCCGACTTCATGGCTCTCTACGCGGCCAACAATCTCTTTGCGGGTATCCAGAAATACAGCGCCGCCGGCGGGGCTCTGCTGGGCGGAGTCATCGCCAACTCCATCAGCGCTCCCTACGCCAAAGCCATTGTCGATGATTTCGCCCAAAAGACCAAAACCAAAATTATTGAACATGTGCCGCGCTCCGTGACCGTCTCCCAGGCCGAGCTCCAAGGCAAAACAGTCATTGAGGCGGCCCCCGATTCAGACCAGGCCAGGGTTTATCTGAGCCTGGCCAAAAAAATATCAAAACACCATAAATCAACCACTCCGGCTCCCCTGGCCATCGCTGATTTACGCGAGTGGGCCTCCAAATGGGGGCGGGAACTCCTGCGGATGGAGAGCGGAGAAATCAGCTCCCAAGCCGCCGGGATTTAAAAGGAGTCTTTCATGAGTTATCTAGATCAGCGGGTGCCGCCCAAGCGGGAAGATCGCCACGCGGATACCTGTCTGGCCTATGGCGGCACCATCTGCGGCGCCCAAAAACCGGGCCGGGTCTGCGCTCTGACCGCAGGAGCCGACCGGGCTTTTACCCAGGGCTCCATCTGCCCTCTCCTGCCGGCCATGGGCATTATGAGCAGCCTGCCGGACACGGTGGTGTTGATGCACGGGGCGGTGGGCTGCGGGAGTTGCGCCCACGGCAATAACGGCAATGTCCGGGCCGGCCATGCCGCCCGCAGCGGCCAACCGGTCGATGCCCTCTGGCTGTCAACCGCGCTGAATGAAATTGATGTGGTTTCCGGAGGTGATGAAAAGCTGGCCAGAGCCATTGAAGAGATAGAGGCCGCCCATCATCCCAAGGCCATTTTCGTGGTTTCAGGCTGCCTGCCCGGCATCATCGGCGATGATCTAGACGCTGTGGCCGCCAGGGTGCAGCCCAAAATCGCCGCTAAAATATTGCCGGTGCACTGCGAGGGCTTTAAATCGCGGTTTATGGCCACGGCCTATGACGTCATTTACCACGCCCTGGGCCGAAACCTCCTGCCGGCCCCGACTAAAAAACAGCCGCGGGAAAAGACGACCATCAACATTATGACCGTCGGCTCCATGGGCCGGGTCGATGAGCTGGAGCTGGAGCGTCTGGTGAAAGAGCTGGGCCTGAAGGCCAATTTCTTTCCGGTCTTCTCCGACCCGGACAGCCTGCCCCGGGCGGCCCGGGCGGCCCTGTCCGTCAGCACCTGCCCGACTCACGACGACTATTTTCTCATTCATTTAAAAGAAAAATACGGCGTGCCCTATATCATTCGCCATATGCCCATCGGCATCGCCAACACCAGCCGGTGGCTCAGCGATATTGGCCAGCATTTCGGGCTGGGGCCTCAAGCGGCTGCTCTGGCTCAAGCCGAAGAAAAAGAGCTGGAAAAAGCTTTGGATGATTTTCGGCCTCTCTTCCAAGGCAAGCGGGTTTTTCTTTCCGCCGGCGAATACCGCTCCCTGGCCACCGCCTCGTTGCTGCGGGAGCTTGGCTTTGAGATAGCCGGCATCCGCTCTTTTCACTATGATGAATTCGCCGATGTCGAAATAGAAAAGTTGCGCCGGGAGGGTCAGGATTTTTCCTGGAGCGTGGCCAATGTCCAGCCTTTTGAGGAAGCCAACCTTTTAAAGCGCATCAAGCCCGATCTCTTTCTCGGCCACTGGCACGGCAACAACAATGCCGCGCGCCTGGGCATCCCGACCCAGGTCATCTACAACACCGGCTTCGGCTACATCGGCTACCGGGGCGCCTATGACCTGGCCAGGCGTCTAGATCGCAAACTCAAAAATACGGCCTTTACCGACCGCCTCGGGCGTTACGCCGGGCTGCCCTACCAAAAATCCTGGTATAGGCGCGAGCCGTTTTCCCTGATTCGATCCCGGGCCTGAGAGAGCCTATTATGAGTACCGCTATTGAACGACCCCGCTGGACCTGCGCTTTGGGCGGCGCTTTGGCCGCCGCCGCCGCCCTGCCCCGCACGGTGCCCATCATCCATGCCGGCCCTGGCTGCGCCGCCAACTTCGCCTGGACTCAAAACGGGGCCTCCGGCCTCCAGGTGGGCGGGCCTTGCGCCGCCCTGGCCTTTCCCGGCACCAATCTTCAGGAAAATGAAGTCGTTTTCGGCGGCGCGGAGCGGCTGGATGAGGAAATTGAGCAAACCCTCAAAATCATGGACGGCGATTTATATTTCGTGCTGACCGGGTGCGTGCCCGAAGTCATCGGCGATGACGTGGACAGCGTGGTGCGTAAATACGCCCACCGGGGCGTGGCCATCACTTCGGCCTCAACCGCCGGCTTTAAAGGCAATTCCTATTTCGGCTATGAAGAAGTGCTCAAAACGCTGTTTGCCAAAGTGCTTAAAACCAAACCGGGCCGGCGGGAAAAGACGGTCAATGTCTGGGGCCTGCCGCCCATGATGGACGTATTTTGGAAGGGCAATCTGGCCGGGGTCAAAGACCTCCTGGGGCTTTTGGGCTATAGAGCCAACGTCTTTTTTGGCCCGGGCGCCAGCCTTGAAGAAATCGAAAACGCGGCCGGGGCGGAACTGAACATCGTGCTGTCCGATGTTTACGGCCTGGAAGCGGCCCGGCTGTTTAAAAAAATTCATGGGGTGGACTTCATCAGCCTTCCCCCGCCCTTCGGCGCCGCCGCCTCGGATCGCTTTCTCAAGCTGGCGGGGCGGCGCCTGGGCCTGCCGGCCCGGAAAATATCGGAAATCATCAAGCGGGAGGGCCGCCGCCATTACGAATTTCTCGAGCCCCTGATTGACGTGTATAACGATATGGAAGGGCAGCGCTACGCCATCGTCATCGGCGACGTCAACTATGGCTGCGCCGTCGCCGATTTTCTCACCGATGATCTGGGCTGGCTGGCGGATCTGGTTTTCGTCACCGACGACCTGAGCGACGATGAGCGGGCCAGCCTGGATAAAGCCAGATCGGCCAGGGCCCGGCCCCGCCCGGAGATCATCTATGAGAGCCGCGCCGGGGCTATCGCCGAAAAAATAGACGGCCGTTGGCGGCCATCGTCGACCAAATACCATAACAGCCGCCGGCCGGCCTTTGTGGCCGGCAGTTCCCTGGATCGCGCTCTGGCCGTCTCCCTGGGCGCCCCCCATTTAAGCCTATCCTTCCCGGTTTCCAACCGGGCGGTGTTAAACCGGGGCTATACCGGATATGACGGAGGTCTGCGGCTCATGGAAGATGTTATCAGCTCAGCCATCCTGATGAGATGACGAAGCAGCCGAGGTCCAATTAATGGATAGATTAAAACAGTGGCGGCCGCTAGGGGCCATTATTCTGGCCCTGGCTCTGGATAAATATCTGCCGGACAGCTCGCAGCACCCGCCGGTGGAGGAGCCCTATTTAACCTATGCCCTCATCCTGCTGGCCCTTATTTTCGGCCTGGCCCCTCTGAGCCGCCGATTTTCCGCCGCGTTCAGCGAAAAAATAAAAGAGAAGGCCGATTTTTACGCCGTCTTTTTTTTATTTCTGAACCTGTGGAATGTGGTCACCAAGAAATATTGCCTCCTCCCGGCCATATTTTTCCCCAACCCGGATCGCATTTTGAGCGTCTTAGTTGAAGATTACCACTATTTGTTCGTTGATTGCCTGGGGTCTTCAGCCAAACTGCTGCTACTGGGTTTCGTCAGCGGAGCCGCAGTGGGTCTGCTCACCGGCATCGCGGTGGGGTTCAGCAAAAAGGCGGCTTACTGGGTCAACCCCATCATCAGGATTCTCGGCCCCATGCCCCCCACCGCCTGGATACCGATTGTCCTGGTGGCTTTCCCCTCCACTTTCCAGGGCGCGGTTTTCCTCATCGCCCTGTCGGTCTGGTTTCCCACGACCATCATGACGGCCAGCGGCATCCTCAACGTCCAAAACGCTTTTTTTGAAGTCGCCAGCACTTTGGGGGCCGGCCGGTCTTACCAGATTTTTCACGTTGGTATTCCAGCGGCCATGCCTTTCATCTTCATCGGCATTTTTACGGGCGCCTGCGCCTCTTTCATCACCCTCATGACCGCCGAGATGGTGGGCGTCAAAAACGGCATCGGCTGGTATATAAACTGGCAGCGGCAGATGCTCTCCTATGCCAATGTCTATGCCGGGCTAATTATTATCGCCCTGAGTTTTTATTCTTTGATCACCCTCCTTTTTAAAATGCGCGACCATGTCCTGGTCTGGCAAAAGGGCGTGATTAAATGGTAGCCGGGCAAATCAGAATCGAGGATGTGGTTAAAATATTCCGGCATCACGATGGCCAGGAAACCAGGGCCCTCTCCGGAATCGATTTCACTGTGGAGGCCGGAGAATTCGTCTCCCTCATCGGGCCCTCCGGCTGCGGGAAGTCCACCCTGCTCCGTCTCATCGCCGGCCTGGAAGAGGCCAATTCCGGCGCTCTATACCTGGACGGCCAAAAAATCACCCGGCCGGACGCCCAAAGAGGCCTGGTTTTTCAAAACCCCTACCTTTTCCCCTGGCTGACGGTGCAGGCCAATGTGTCCTTTGGCCTGAAAGCCCGCAAAGTTTACCGGGAAAAGAAAGACGAGGTGAAAAAGTTTTTGCATCTGGTTGGTCTGAAGGATTTCGGGCAGGTCTATCCCCACCAGCTCTCCGGGGGCATGGCCCAGAGGGCCAGCCTGGCCCGAGCCCTGATCAACCGCCCCAGAGTGCTGCTGCTGGACGAGCCCCTGGGGGCCCTGGACGCCTTTACCCGCATGAATATGCAGGATGAGATTCTGCGCATCCGCCAGGAGGAGCAAATCACCATGATCATGGTCACCCATGACGTTGATGAAGCCATCTATCTCTCGGATCGGATAGTGATCATGACCCCGGGGCCGGCCAAGATCGAAACCGTTAAAAAGGTGCCCTTCCCGCGCCCCCGGGCCCGCAGCTACCCTGATTTTTTGCGCCTCAGGAGCGATATCCTGAATATCCTCAACTTCGGCGGCCACCTTGAGGAGCCGCCCTATCAAATCTAAGCCAAGGAGAAATTATGAAGAAAATCATCATCGGTGCTCTGGCCCTCGCGGCCCTGACTCTGCTGCTCTCGTCTGACCATCAGCTGCGGGCCGCTGAAGCCAAAAAATTGATTAAAGTCGGCTATACCGGCTCGCTTTGCGAAGGCCCCCTGCACATCGCCATTGAAAAAGGTTTTTTTGCCGAGGAAGGCCTGGAGGCCGAAGCCATCAGGCTGGCCCCGGGCACCAATTTCGAGGCCATCACCGCCGGCCAGATTGACGCCAGTTTCGGGCTTTTAGCCACCCTGATTCAGCCGCTCTCCAATGGTCTGCCGATCAAAATAACCACCGGTCTCCACACCGGTTGCGACAAAGTGCTCGTGCCGGCCGGCTCCAGCATCAAAACTGCGGCTGATTTCAAAGGCAAGCGCATTGGCGTGCCCAGCCTGACCAGCAGCCCCATCATGTTCGCCAAGCGGGTGCTGGCCGCCGCCGGGGTCAAAGTCGGGGACAAGGATTCGGAAGTGGAATTCATCGTCTTTTCCAATGCGGAGTTGCCGCTGGCCCTGGAAAAAGGGGCGGTGGACTCCATTTCGGCCAACGACCCCGTGGCCTCTCTGGCCGCCCATAAAAATGGGCTGACCATTCTGTTCGATTCCGCCAAAACTCCGCCCTACAATAACCAATATTGCTGCGCCGCCTATGTCAGCGCCAAACTGGCCGAAGCTGACCCCGACACAGCGGCCAGATATACGCGGGCCATGCAAAAAGCCGCCGCCTGGATTCAGAAAAACCAGGATGAGACCGCCAAGATTCAGGTGGACAACCACTATGTGGCGGGCGACCCGGTTTTCAACGCCGGCGTTTTGAAGACTTTTAACTATATCCCCTCGGTCAAAGGCGCCTATGAGGCTTTCGGCACCACCGCCCAGGAATTGCAGAAAATCGGGGTGTTAGGGGAAAAGACCAATGTCAATGATCTGCAGAAAAACAGTTTCGCTTTTCTGGCCGGAGTGGAAGACAGCGTGAAATAGCCGGCGGAACACATTTGTAACGAAAGCAACCGGGGAGGCCACCTAGGGCCTCCCCGGCGTTACTGGCCCCGTATTTATGGGGGCTTCAGGGCAGGGTGTAGCCGTAGGAAAGGATAATGTCCCTGGCCTTGGGGCTTTTAAGGTAGTCGGCAAAGGCCTGGACGGCCGCGTTATTAGCCGCGCTTTTCAGGATAACCGCGTCCTGGATAATGGGTTTGTGGAGGTTGCCCGGCACCTGCCAGACCGAGCCTTTGGTGAGTTTGCCATTGCGGCAGACCTGAGACCAGGCCACGAAGCCGATGTCGGCGTTGCCGCTGTCAACCAGCTGTAAAGTCTTGCCGATGTCATTGCCCGTGACGATTTTTTTGGCCTTTTGCAGAGGCTCCAGCAGATTCCAGGCTTTCAGCACCTCGTAAGCGGCCTTGCCGTAGGGGGCCAGATCAGGGTCGGCCACGGCCAGATACTTGAACTTGTCGGTCTTGAGAACCTCGCCCAGATCATCGACAAAGCCCTTTTGAGCCGACCACAGAGCCAGGGCCCCTTTGGCGTAGGTGAAGCGGCTGCCAGGTTTGGTCAGGCCATCCTTTTCCAGGTTTTTAGGCGTTTTGGTGTTGGCGGCCAGGAGGATGGAGAAAGGCGCGCCCTGGCGAATCTGGGTCTCAAAACCGCCGGTGGGGCCAAAGATCAAAACAGCCCGGTGGCCGGTTCCCTTTTCAAAGGCGGCGGCAATGGCCTTGGACGGCTCGGTGAAATTGGCAGCCACGGCCACCTGAAATTCGTCAGCCTGCGCCAGGGCCGGCCAGATCAGAAAGACGGCAACCAACGCTAAAAGCAATTTTTTCATAATGTCCCCTTTTCGATAGTTTGATAATATTCAAGCTAAGGCTTGATCCTCGTCCATTGTGTCTTTGACGGTATATTTTCATCTAATCTTTCGTCAAGTTTGGCTAAAGTTTAAATCAGGTTCAAGGCTTCTGTCAAGCAAGTATTTTATATTCATCTCGGCTTTCCGGCTATTCTGGTCTGCACTTTGGAGAATTGCAAGGCACCCGGGCTGGTTTTAAACCCGCCCGGGTGCCTTTTCATTCAGAGTCTGGGGTTAGAGATCTTCGCCGGTTATGATGCGGCGGCCCTTAACGGGGAGAGGGCTAGGCGAAAACCGAGAAAGTAGTCCCGGTAATCCGGGAGGACGCCGGCCCGGGCGGCCTTCCGGCCATTAGGCGGGAATGCCATCTCTTCAACGCCTGGCTGGAAGAGCTTGAAAAATTAAGATAGTCTTATTTTTTTCCATTGTTAAAAAAATCGTTTTGGCCGCAGGAGTGGCGCACATTTTCCTTGAGGCCGTAATAAACCGGCACCCGGTCGGGGTTGTCGCCCAGGATGGTCACGACCACCCGCTTGCCTTTAATCCTGGTCAGGGTTACTTTTCGTTCCGGGTGATCGGCCAGCACATCGCTGTATTTGGACAACTCAGAGTCGATGGCGGCTTTGTGAGCCGTGGTGGAAAGGCCGGTGGTGATCAGGAAGGCCACCTTGCGGTCATCGCTGACCAGCCGGACAATCCCCCCCTCGTCACTGACGCTCCACTTATCGGGCACATTTTCGGCCGTGAACAAATCAAAATCATATTTTTTGGCCAGGGCCGGAGATGAAGGAGCGGCGACCAGGATCAAAATGGCGAGCGAAATGAGAATTATTTTTCTGGATGACATATTTTCCCCTCCAATTTTTGGGTTGGCCATTCCGGAAAACGAAGGAAAATAGATCGTATTTCGTCTTTGCTTTCAGCTAGAAAGCTCACGATATCGGGGTCAAAGTGTTTTCCCGATTCCGTGAACATATATTCCATGGCCCGGTCGAAACTCCATGTTTCTTTGTAGCAACGGGGGGAGACCAGGGCATCGAAAACATCGGCGACGGCGGTAATACGGGCGGACAGGGGGATATCCTCTTCGGCCAGACGGCCATTATCGTTGGCCCCGCAGTAGCCCAGGCCGTTCCATTTCTGGTGGTGGTGAAGAGCTATTTCTTTAGCCAGGCTAATGATGGGCTCATTTTCCCTGGCCAATAAAGAGGCGCCCAGGGCCGTATGGCTCCGCATAATGGTGAACTCGACCTCGGTTAGTTTGCCCGGCTTCTGAAGGATGGAATCGGTGATGCCCAATTTACCGAGATCGTGAAGCATGGCGGCCATATAAATATCTTTTTGCTCGTTTCTAATATCGCTGACCAGGCGGCCCATTTTAACCGCGTGGCCTTGAAAGAGCCGGGCGGCCATGGCACCGACGCGCTCAGCGTGGGGCCCGGTTTCCGTGGGGTCGCGCAAAGCGGCAAAGTTGATCATGCGGTTGATGTTCTGGTAGATGCTGTTGCGGACAACAGTATTGCGCTCAATGATGTTGGCCGCTTCGTTGACCAATTTTTTTAGGGGAAGCTCCAAATCATGAGGAAATGGAGCCGGCCGCCCGGTGACCGGATCCAGGCTGTTGATGAGCTGCAGGACTCCGATCAGGCTCCCGGTGTGGGCGAAAAAAGGGATGGTGAGCATGGATTGAGTGCGGTAGCCGGTGATATCGTCGAATTCCCGGTTGAAAGTGTAATGCTCCCCGGCCATATCATAAACATCTTTTATGTTGACCGTCAGACCGGTGAAGGCGGCGTAGCCGACGATTGACTGGTGAGAGATGGGCAGGTTGGCCGCATCGAAAGTGTATTTAATCTTTGGGTTGGCCTCAAAAAGGGCCTCATTTTGAGTGTAGGCGAAGTAAAGGCTGCCATCGTCGTTTACCAGAAAAATTGTGCCGGCCTCAGCCCCGGTTAATTCTCTGGTTTTGGACAGAATTTGATTGATAATGACTTTTTCGTCAGCGCTGTTGGCCAGTTTGGACAAAAAAATATTCATCCAATTGCTCAATTGCGGCTTATTGAATACCTGATGAGCGTAATTAACCGGCAGAGTCAGATTTAAACCTTCCCTGGCCACATACCGAATTTGCCCGCTGTTGTTGTTGCGTTGCTGCGACAGTACTTGCTGCCAGGCATCCAGTTCCACATCAGTCATGGTGGCTGGATGGTTGGTCAGCACCAGGCGCGGCACTCCGGCCTTCTCGGCCAGATCCAGCCAGTGGCCATTGGCCACCACCGCCAGATCCACATCGGTCAGGAGTTCCAGACCCTGGCCGGCGGCGGAAAAGTCGCTGGTCTCATTAAAACCGGCGTAAAAAAACGCGCCTTCATTGCTGACCAGCCTGTAGGCCAGCCCCTGGCGGGAATGGTTGACCTGACAGGCGCGGACATTCGCTTTTTCGTGGCCGGGCAGGGAAACAACATCATTGGGGTCAAGCAGACGCCGGCTGGGGTTGTTTTGGCCTGAAAGCAGCGGAGTGGTGAAGATGTATTGATCAAGCCAGCTCTCCAGTTGTCTGGGAAGATAGAGATGCACTTTCCAGAGAGGGGAGTAGAGAATGCTGTTGGAGGCGAGGCCCAGCAAATGGTGGGGGTTGCCGGTGAGGAATATATGGCACTCGCCGCTTTCGGGCAGGCCGGAGCAGGCATTGAGCAAGCCGGTGCCCGCATCGAAGAAAACCCGGCATTCGGAAAGCCGGGCCTCGACTATGGCTGTGTTTCCTCCGTAGAAAGCGGTTTCCGGCGAAAAATTAGGGACGTTTTCTCTGATGCCTCTAATTATTATTTCCATAAAATTAATCTCTTGCCAAAATTGCATCACTCTAGGCAGCCGACTTAAAGACAGCTTCACAATTTGATTTTAACACAAATTAAAGCCAATTTTCCAATTTTTGGCCGGAAAATAAGCGGAGGCTCCCTGAAGAGCGGGAGAGGGCGCCGCCGGCCCGGCTGATTTTAGTTGCCCCGGCCCCCGATTAATCATATAATGGAAGCAACTTTAACGATGAAAGGGAACCGCCCATGAAGAAAACTATTTTAGCCCTGACCCTGACCCTGGCCCTGTGTTTGGCCGCCGTCCCGGTCTTCGCCGCTGGCGAGACCAGCCCGCCCGCGCCGACTCGTGATGACGAACCGGTCACCATACCAGCGCCAGATACTGACAATACGGTCACCACCCCTCCCGTTGACGACCGGATGCCCGAGAAGGAACAGCCGGCTAAACCAGCCCAATAACTGCCTTTAACGCGATTTTAAGCCGCTTTTCCTGATTTCAGGTAAAGCGGCTTTTTGATATTTTATTTTTAGAAGGAGTTGTGTGATAATGTTGCCCTGGCCCTCTTTAATGCCAGGGCGGCTTGGGCTGGGAAGTCATCTCAAACTCTTCCTGGCCGGGATAGTCGCTAAACTGCACCCTGACCCCCCAGATCGTCCAACTGGCCTTCATTTCCAGCAGCTTATAGGCTTCGCCCTGACAAAAGCCGGTGGCCACGAACCCTGAAGTCGGTTGCGAGGCGGCTATTTCCAGGTGAGTAATACCTGAGCAGTAGTCCGGCGGGGTCAGGCGGCCCATGAAATACTTAAATACCCGCGATTCCGGCCCGCTGTAATCCACATCAATATGCGGCCGGCGGCGGCGCAGCAAGTCCCGCTTGATATTCAGCAGGTCAGCCCGGATGATTTCCGGAGAATCTTCGGTATTCAGCCGCTTGAGGGCGGTCGGAGAGACCTGGCTCACCACTGCCGGCGTTGTCCGGCCCCAGCTCAGCACCAGGATAATGGCCAGCAGAGGCAGGCTCAGGAGAGCCAGGCCGATGTATTGACAGGCGGTCTCCGACAGAGCCGGAGCGGGAAAGACGATGATCTCCCCCGGCTCAAAGTCTTCCAGCCCCTTGTCCGGCTGGCCGGCCCGATTTTTGTCTTTCAGGCGGTCAAGGAGCTTCTGGCTGGCCTCGTCCCGGCCCGGGCGGGTCGGGCTGGCCTGGGCGGTTGGCGGCTCCTGAAAGGGGCGGGCCAAGTCAACGGCCGCCTGGCCGCCCGGTTTGAGGAAAAAGCGATCCCGGCACTTGGGACAGCGGGCCCAGCCCCCGGCCGCCGGGATATGGTCATCGGGCACTTGCAGTTTGGCCTGGCAGCTCGGGCAGGTCAATTTTACCATGGATCACCCTAGTATCACCTATTAAGGGGGAGCCGGCCTCTGGTCGGCCGGCTCCCCTTACCTGTTTCAGCCTTCCCTGTTCCTTACAACAGGTCTTTAAACAGGAGATTATCGTCATCAGGCGCCTGGCCCTCCTTCAGGTCAAAGCCCAGATCCAAAACCTCCCGCCAGGAGATAAAGCCCACATCCGGCGGCTCGTCCACATTGACCATGTTCCGGTTGGAGTTAAAGCTGGTGTTGCCGTAAACTGTGCCGGCCCCGGTTTTCAGCACCCAGGCCTCGGAGGCCATGCCCGCCCCGGAATTTTTGACCCCGGTTATCCTGGTCTCCTTATGGCCGCTGGCCGTGGCCAGGGCCGATTCCTGAACCTCTTCAAAGCCGCCATAGCCGCCCATGTAGGGGGCCGGCAGGCCGGTGAACAGATCCACCACATTCAGGTAGCTCTGGCCGGAGGGGTCGCAGATATTATTCGAGGTCTGATAGCTGGTGAAGATCATATTCGACCGGCCATTGGACAGCGCGTCTATCTTGGGCTGGGTGGTGACCACCTCAAAGACCGTCCGGCCCGGCCCCTTATAGTCAGGGTCGTCATTGAGCGCTTTCCAGCTCTCCAGTTTGCGCTTGTAACCGCGCACCGTGTCGTCCTTCAGGAGTTTGGTTCTGAGCGCAGAATATCCGGGCGCATTGGTCGCCGGCTCAATGGCACCGCTGGGATAGACGGTAATCCCGCTGTTATCCAGAATCTGGTTGTCATTGGGTATTTCCGCGTAAGTCAAACCACCGGCGGCGGTGAGAATCTCCTTGAGGCCCCAGATGTATTGGTCGTGGTTGTTGCAGCAGTCTATAAATTCGCCGGTCTCGGGGTTCGGAGCCGTGGCCCCGCAGGGGATCAGATCCATGGTGCCCCAGACCCGGCCCGTCCCAAAGACCACCCAGATGTTGCCAAAGACATCATAAGCCGAGTTGACCGACCCGGTCACTGGTTTGTCGGTCTTGATCATCCGGGCCAGCTTCCACTGATCCGGCGTCAGGGGGGCGCCGGAAACAGCATGGGCCATCTGGAGGCGGTAAACCGCGCCGGTGTCTTTATCCAAAGTTCCGACTTTATCCCCGGAGGTCAGGCCCAGATAGACCACATGGTGGAACCATTCGGCGTCATCAGTTTTCTGACCGGTCACATTGGTGGCCAGGGGGGTGAAGGAGTAGTTAAAAAAGCTCTTGTCTTCGGTGACCACCAGGGGGTCATCATCCGAGTAATTTTCCGGGTGTTGGTCGCGATCCCTCACCAATTTCCCGGTCAGGGCGTCCAGCACGATCAGACGGGCCTTTTGGGTGCTGCGGCCCTCGTAGGCCCTGAGGGCGTTGACGGCATCGGGCACCATTTTTCCGCTTTGCAGGAAGTCGCTAGTGGGCCCGCTGGGCAGGACGGCATACCATTTATCCCCCTGGCGCACAATGGTGGGTGAGGCCGCCGACAGGCCCAGTTCCCCGGAGCTGTAGCGCCACAGCAGTTTGGGCGTCTTTTCCGAATCGGTCACATCCAGGGCGAAAAACTCGGAGTAAGAGATACTGCCGTCGCCCAGCTCTATTGACCGGCCCCCCAGGCGCAGGCCGATGAGCATGATGGTGCGCCAGTTGGGGCCGTCTTTAATGTCCACAATGTAGGGCACCAAGTCCACAAAATAGCTGTGCTCATACAGTTTGCTGGCCAGCCACTGCAGATGGGGTAAGACCGAGGGGGGGACGTAGGCCCACAATTCCGCCCCCAGGGGGTGGGAGACGCCGAGGGGCGGATCCCGGGGGTCGTCTTCTTGATAGCCGGCCTGGCCATCAAACAGCGAGCCGAAATAGCCCAGGTTGACCGCGTGCAGCATACCGTCATTAGAGCCGAAATAGGTCACCTGACGGCGCTGAGAGACCGCAGATTTGTAAGCCGCGTAACTCTTGTCCCCATAGAGAAGGTCATAATTATTCAGGGGCACGCCCACAATCAGCGGCTTGGAGTTGATGACATCGCCCAGACGCCAGACCCCCGAGGCGCCCCAGGGCAGGGTGGCCGTGCGGTTGCGGTATTTGGCCAAATCAGTGCCCCGGATATATTTAATAATATCCCCGGCCTCGTCCACATCGGTCTGGGCCATCAGGGTCTTGAGGGCGGCTTTGTGGTCGCTGACAAAGGGATAATCTTTTATCTCAATACCGCCCGACCAGTCTGAGTTGCCGTCCGGGGCTATGGCGCCGTAGTAAGTGTAAATTTTGCGGTCATCCGCGTCCATGCTGGAAACCCGCTCGGCCGCGTTCCAGACGGTCTTCAGGCCATCCAGGGATGTGTTGGCGGGCTTGCAGAGACTCAAGGTCGGGTAGCTGGTGTGGGGCGGGTGCACATCCGTAGGCAAGATCTGGCCGCCCAGGTTGTTGCCGTAGGGGTCGTGGCAGAGATAGATCGTGGGCATCCCGATCTCGCCCGAGGGCGGGGGGATCATATGCACAATCTTGTCGCCCTTTTCCCCGTCATAGGGGTAAGGTTTCCCGGCGTTGGCCGGGTCAGCGGCCCAGGCCGCTGCGCTGGGGACGGCCTTGATATCCAGTTTTCCGTTGAGGTTGGAGTCTTCCCGAAGGTTGCCCCACTTGTCCACAAACAGGCCGTAAACCGAGCCGACCCAGCTCAGTTTGTTCTCGGCGTTGACCGGATCCTGATATTCAGTGTAATACTGGGTCTGGATGGAGATGCCCCCGCCCAGCACCGTGTTGATGGAGGCCGAGTTGGCCGTGCCGGTGGCCACGCTGTTGGCGATGGCCTCAAAGGCCGCCCCGAGCTGCTCGGGCAACTCGCTCATATTCTCCACGCCAAAGTAGTTGTAGGGGTCGTCTTTCTTGGGCCCGGAGCCGCCCCGCTTCCATTCAAGGTCAACATCGGGTTTGCCGTTGCCGTTGCTGTCTTTAAAGCCGCCGTATTTGGCCGCCAGCCACAGGGGGTTGGGCAGCTTGGCGATCTGGGTGGCGCTGGTGTCAAACAGGAAGGAGCGCACCTGAACAAAACGGGGGTAGCTGTTATTGGTTGTCCCGGTGCCGCAGACCTGAGCCGGCGCGGGGCAGACAGCGCCGATGCAGTAGGCGGCGCTCTCCTGTGGGGTGAGCTGGTTTTGGTTGGTATAGCCGGAGAAGGGGCACTCCCAGGGGGTCAGCAGGGCATCCGACAGTTGAGTCGGGTTGGTATGCTTATACGGCAAACCAGCGCTGGCCGAACAACCTATTCCTGGCGGGTTATCGTTGCCGGTGCAACCAAAGTTGTAGTCCCCGGTCAAAACCGTGGGCGCAAAAGTCGCGTCCGCAAATTCCGCCGCGCCGTAGTAGTAGTAGTGGCCATCATAGCCGGCCTCAATGTAGGCCCCGGGGCGGGTTACGCCGCTGATGGTGTAGCCGCCATGGCCAAACATGTTGACGGCCGAGCCCAGCGTGGCGTTTTGAATGGCCACCCCAACGATATTGTAGTTGGTGATGTCCAGGGGCTGGGGATTGGAGTTGGTGGCATCCTTGTAGGGATCCTTAAACGGGTAATAATATCCGCTGATATAATTGGCGGCGGTGGGGTTCTGCCTGGCCCTCCAGGCGGCAACGCAGGTTCTGGCCTGAGCGCTTTTATTGTCCGCGACCCGGCAGGTTCTTAGGGGGCCGCTGTTGATAAAAACCGGCTCAGTCTCGCGAAAGGCCTGCGGAGTGCTGCTGTCGGTCAGCATGATGATGTCAAAGTTGTTAAAAACATCCCGCTCCATGTTATTGCTGCCGCCGCCTTGAACCCAGGATGGGGTGGTGCAGTATTCAAAGTTGGTGCCGAATTTGAGCCGGAAAGGTCGTTTATGGGCGTCAACCTCCCAAGAATCCACAAAAAAGTTCATGAGAGTCCGGAGCTTGGTGGCCTCAATATCCCGGGCCACGGTGATGGGCATGAGGGTCAGGTTGCGCTGCTCATCCACGGTGAGGGTGATATCCGGGAAGTTGCCGGGGATGCCCACGGCAAAAAGGTCAGCGGGCTTTTCCACATAAGCCCCCTCCGGGGTCTCGCCTTTGAGGTTAAAGATATCATGGGTGTGAGCGTAATAGGCCACGGCCGACAGGCTGTAGCCGCCCTCCAGGCTGGGCTCGGAGGGGCAATGACCATTGATGTCCCTTAGGCCGTTGGCCAAAACATCCGGGGTGCAGGTGCCCCGGGGCTGGTGAGCATAAAAGAAATGCTTGCCGGACAAAGCGGTGGTCAATTTTTCCTGGTTGGTAATCAGATCCAGATAAGCGTCGATGCTGAAGGTGGCCGGCAGACCGCTGGCGCTGGGGATGGCCTTCAGCCTCGGGGCGGCGTTCAACTGGTTGGTGTTGGGAAAGGTATTGCGGTCGTGGTCGGTGAATATCTCGCTCAGGAGCAGGATAATCGGCTTGGGGCAGTTGAGCGCGTCCACCCCCAGGTTCGGCCGGGCCGCCTTGCTCCAATCGGCAATCACAGGAAGCTGGGAGCTGTTGGTGGGACTGTCATAGAGCGGAACCGCAACTTCACCGGCGCCCGGCGAATAATTGGTGGTGGGGGCCAAGCCCGTGCCGTCCAGGTTGCGGGCCAGATAGCGCACGGCCTCGAAAACCATCTCCCCCAGGGGGTTGCCGGCCTGGGTGCCGTCTGTGTAACTGGAGCCATTTTGGTTAGTCATGTAACCAGGGTAGCCGGTAATGGTGAAGCGATCGATGGTGTCGATCAGGCCCGGCCTTTTAATGGTGCCGTTAGTGTAGTTGACGTAGTTGTTAAAGGGCTGGATATGGTGCCGGACAACCCCGCCCTCCCAGCGGGTGGTGCTCTGCATGGTGCCGGTCAGCAGGCCAAAATACATATCGCCGGTTTCCCCGTATTTCTGCAACAGGCCGATGGGCTTGTAACTGGCGCCATAATTCCGGCAGTCTTCATTGAGGCCCAGATTGTTCTTGTCGCAGACCTGCACCCGGGCGATGAAGCGCCGGGCGGCCTGGTTGGCCGGTTTTTTGGCGTAGCCCGTGGTGGCGAAAGCCCGGCCGCCCGGGCCATAGAGCAGGTTGTTGTCATCGGGCAGCGAACCGCCGCCGTGATCCCCGACCCAGTCCCAGATGCGCACCGGCGTTTTATAGGCCGGGTGCCAGTTGCTGGAGGGGACATCGGCCGCCACCATGAACAGCGGGTCGGCTGATTTGGTGCGGGCCGTATATGGAGCGAAGTTGTTGATGTTGCCGGTGTAGTGGGAGCTACGGCACCAGAAGTGCAGGGTATTGGGTTTCGGCCGGATGTAGCCGGTAAAGCTGGGGATGTCATACCAGGGGGAAGATTTGGCGTAACTAAACCAGAGGTTGTCGGCCGGCAGTTCCCCGCCCCAGTTATGGGCGTTGGCCGGCAGGTAGGAGGTCAGCTCCAATACCGTCTGGGCGGCTGTGTCAGTGCGGCGCTTGCCGCCGTAAAGCACCTTGCGGATGGCGTCAATGCGGCTGGTGGTGGCGAAATTGAGCCAGTTGCCGTGCCACTGGCCCTGCCCATCCACCGTGGCCTTAGTGCGGTCGCAGACGCCGTGTTTATCTGTGCGCGGCACCCGGATGCCGGCGTTCCGGTAGTCGCTGCCGTTGATTTTTTTGCTCCGGCTACTGATCTCGGGCGGCACCAGGGCCTCAAGCTGGTCGGCCGTCTGGGTTTTATCAGTCGGCCCGACCCGCTTGAACATGGTCTCGTCATGTTCATAGCAGGAGTCGGAATCAAAATAGCCCACATAGGTGATGTCCGGGTTAAAGCCGATATCAATAATCCCATCCCCGTCCAGGTCGGTCAGGCCATTGTAGGCCGGGTAAAACAGCTTCCAGTCCCGCTCCACCACCATCATCACCTGGGGGATGGTGCGGCCCTGCAGCCAGAAGGGGGTGGCCATATAATTGTCTATATCAGCGGCCCTGGCCGCCGGAGCCAAAATCATCATCAGCAGACCGGCCCAGGCCGATAACCTTAAATTTTTCATAACAACTCTCCTTATCCTGGCTGCCTTAATAGGCCAAATCTTTATAAATAGTGGTGATGACCGAATGAGTCGCCTGCTGGTTGCCGGTGTAATAGTTGGCCGCGCTCTCATCGTCTTTATGGGCGCGGGTGACCCGGCCATCGGCGGTGACCACATAATAAATTTTGATATTGGTGCCGTCGCTGGGGTCGCCTTTGGATTCCCCGATGCTGCCGCCAACCCCCTCCCCGCTCATCGGGGTGCTGTTGCCGATGGTCGCGGTGGCCGTGCCAATGAGCTCCATCTTATCCTTATTAGTCTTGTCCGTCTCATCAACGCGATAGACCTTGATAAAGGGCTCAATAACCTTGCCCTTCTTGGGGTTACTGCTCGAGTCATGGCTGAAGGCCGCATCAGTGGCCGCCAGGTAACGATCTTTAATTGACTGAATGGTGGTCACCTCGCCAATACCCGGCAGCTTGTTTTTTTGAAAGCAGTCAGTCGATTGGCAGGTGACGACCTTGAAAAGACCATCCTGATTTTTATCCAGAGGGGCTTTAATTTCCGTGGCGTCAAACTCTTTAGCCAGTTGCCTGGTCAGCATCAGGGCAATGGCCAAAGTGGAGTCGGCCCGGTTAAAAGCCTCCTGCCCCACGGCGTTATTGCTGGTTATGTTCAGCTCGGTTCTGGTGTTGACCATGATCGAGGCCCCCAGAAGGGCCATCAGAGTCAGAACCACCAGGGTAAACATCAAAACCGAGCCCTTGGGGTGTTTTTTTTCAATCCGGGCGCCCATATAAATCATCCTCTCTTTAGTTGCTGCTATTCTCAAGGTCGAGAGTGGAAATAACAGTGCTGTAAGTCACCTTTTGTCTTTTGGTGTCGGCCGGCCACTCCACCTGGACGGCTACCTCTAAACTACTGGGCGTTGGCGATTTGGGCGTAATGGTGGTGGTGCGCCAGTAGCATTTGGCGTCTGACGAGCAGTCCGCAGGCGGGGTGGCCCCGGAGCAGACTTCCCCCGCCTGGGTCACTTTGGTCGGGGTCGTGTTTTCCGACTGATCCACCGCGTTGAAAGCCAGGGTTCGGAGAGTTTCGGCGTGGGATTCAGCCAAAAAGGAGGCAATGGTCAGTTGGTGGGACCTGTTGCCCTGGGTCATGGTCGTGGCCTGGAGGTTTAAGGCGGCCAGACAGCCGATGGCCAGGAGGATCATGGAGACCAGCAGCTCCACCAGGGTCATGCCCCTTGGCCCGGACAGGGAATTATTCAGCCTATTTTTCATTTTCAACTCCCCTTGCGCAGAGTGATGCCGCCGGTCTTGAGATCGGGCTGGAGCTCCCAGGTGTTGGTCTTGATTTTCTCTGACTTAAACACCAGCACCCAGGGATCGTGAGAAGCCTTGAGCTGGCCGCCGGGGAAATAGACCGCCCAGAATAAACCAGCCGGGTTGCCCGCCAGGGGCGTGGATCCGGCGCCGGCGGTCACGGCCAGGCTGACGGGCAGGTCGCGGGCCGTCCCCTCAGCTCGGGACCAATCCACCAGGGCCCCGGTGGTGTCAAAATTGGCCGTGTCCAGCGCGGCCTGGCAGGGGTTCCTGACGCTGGTCACATGCGGCCGACAGTCAAGCGCCACCCGGGCCGGCCGGTTGGCGTGGGCGGCCATCAGCCGGGCCTGCTGGAGCAGAGTCTGGGTTGATTTGGCTGCGGCCCGCAATTCATAGCGGGGCACTATGCTCATCAGGGCCGGCAGGGCCATCATGGCCAGCACGGCCATAATGGCCACCGCTACAATCATCTCCATCAGGGAAAAACCGGGCCGGGAACAAGAGATTTTTCGGAAAGGCATGGCTTGATAACCTCAATTCAGCTTAATTTTGAAATCGGCCGGGACAGTGGCCCCGCCTCAGGGCTGTAATTTCTCCGGCCCATAATTCCGCAACTGCACTGTCTCCGTCAAGACGCGCCGGGCATAGCCCTTTTCGCCGCTGGCGGTATGTTCCATCACTTCCAGCGGCTGGCCATTTTTATCCAGATTGCTTCGGTTTTCCGACCGGGTGACCACCGCCAGATCCACCGCCCTGACTAGCTGCGGAGAGCCGCCATCCAGAGTAGCTTCATTGATCACGTAGGTCGGCGGGGCCAGATCAGTCTTGCCGGCCTCATTAAAACGATAGGCCACCTGAAAATCCTCAATATTATGGGCCACCGGCACCCGGTGCTTGTCCCCGGCCTCCCCGACGCTCTCATCGTGATAATTGGCCATCAGGCGCAGGGTATCCCGATCCAGCTGGAAGGTGACGAAAGTGATGTCCCGGAGGTTATAAACACTGGAGCCGGCCGGAAAGGTCGGGGCAAAATCGCCGGGCAGGTGGGCCCCGGGCTTGAACCGCGATCCCAGGGTGATCTCGGTTTTGGCCGGCCCGACCATGATTTTGACGTCAGCGGTGGCCAAGCCGGGCTCCTCAAAGGGCACGGTGATCTCGGTGGCGGGGGTGGTGTCCACCTGAGCCTGGACAATGACCGCCGTGGAGCCGCTAGCCACCGCTAAAATGTCGCCGTCATTCAAAGTCAGGCCATGGCGGACGCTATCCGTCAAAGTCAGCTTGTCATCGGCACCCGGGGTGAAGTCAAGGGCCAACTGGCCCAGGGGGGTGGGGGCTTCAGCGTCGGTGTGAAAGACCGTCAGAGTGTCAGCCTCGTCGTCCGTGGCGCCGTTGGTGCCGTAAATCGGCCGAACCCCGAATTTGGCGGCCCCTTTGTATTTGAACCAGCCCGCCGCCTCCTGGGTCGTGCCGTCCAAAGTCGGGTCATAAACGGCGGCCGGCACATAAATCTGGGCCATCTGCACCCCGATCAGCCCCAGGCCGCTGCCGGCCATACGCACATCCCGGGCCACCGTGTAGAGGGCAGCCCGCAGATTCTGGGTCTGGGTCAGCACTTCCTGCTGGCGGGCCTCATGGGTGGCCGTCACCTGGAAAAGGGTGAAAGCCGCGCCCACCACCACCACCATGATGACCATGACCACCAGGAGCTCAACCAGAGAAAAGCCGGGTCTGCCCGGGTGGGGGTTTGGGTCGCGAGAATTAAATCTAGGGAACATTATTAACCATCTCCCTGCTGAATAAATTTATGACCATGCCAAGCAATTTATGCAAATCAAAAGCCAAAAACAATATTATAATTTTTTATTATAATATCAATATATTATAAAAAATAATCTTTACTTAAGAGGGCCATGGGCCGTTTTTTTTATATTAAATTTTTTAATAGCTATTAAAAAATTTAATAGCTAATGAGCTTAACGGTGAGGCCTCCCCGCCTTTCCCCCATGGCCGGATTATGATATACTGCCTATAAATTTATAGTCATCCTCGGGTATTCCCGGATCTAAAGCCGCTTCCCGCCGTCTATATTCAAACCGTATAGGCGGTTGAGCGTTGACCAAAACTATGAGGTAAGCTTTTATGACCGTTTCAGATAAAAGGCTCTTGGGCCGGCTGGCCCCGGCGGCTCTGGGATTGATCCTTCTGATGTTGCTGGCCCCGGCCGCCCCGGCCACCGGCCCTGATACCCCCCCTCTCAGCCCGGAGCAACTGGGCGGGCCGGAGCGGAACCTGGTTTTTCTGGCCACGGACAAGCCCATTTATCAGCCGGGGGAGACCGTCTATCTCCGGGCCGTGGCCCTCCAGGCCGACACTTATTTCCCGGTCACCGGCCAGCCCGGCCCGGCCCTCTTCAAAATCACCGGCCCCCGGGACAACGAGCTGGAGACCCTGCCGGGCGAACTGGTGGACAGCACGGCCGGCGCGGCCTGGACTATCCCGGCCGGGACTCCCGGCGGCCGCTATCGGGCCGCAGCCTCCCTCGGAGGTTCCCCGGTCTCAGTCCGGCCATTTGAAATCCGGGCCTACCAGCCCCCCCGCCTGAAATCCCAGATAGACTTCCAGCGCGAAGGTTACGGCCCCGGCGATGTGGCCACGGCTGTCCTCACCGTCACCCGGGCCGAAGGCGGGATCCCGGCCGGGGCCAAAATAACGGCCATCGCCAGGATTGACGGCCGAGAAGCGGCTAGAGTCGATAATCTCACGGTTGACCCTGAGGGCCGCTGCCAGGTCTCTTTCACCCTGCCTAAACCCCTGGAGCTGGGCGAGGGCACCCTGGCCCTGGCCATTGAAGACGGCGGGGTGGTGGAAACGGCCGCCAAGACCATTCCCATCCTGCTCCAGACCCTTGATCTGGCCTTTTATCCCGAAGGCGGCGACCTGGTGGCTGGCCTCCCGGGGCGGGTTTATGTCCAGGCCCGGCGGCCGGACGGCAAACCGGCTGACCTGACCGGGGAGATTATCCGGGTGGACGCGGCCGGCCAATCACTGAGCGGCCCGGCGGTGGCCCAACTGGCCACCAGCCATGAGGGCCGGGGCTGGGTGGAATTCACCCCCAGCGGCCAGGAGCGCTATGCCCTGCGCCTGTCCCGGCCGGCCGGCCTGACCCGGCTGTTTCCCCTGCCCCTGACCCGAACCACCGGGGCCACCCTGCGCGCTGACCGGGATACTTATAAATTTGACGAGCCCATCACCCTCTCCATCCAGGCCACGCCGGACAGCGGCGCGGCCCAGGTGACCCTCTACCACCGGGAAAAACTGGTGACCCGAGCCGACCTCCAGGTCGGCCAGAGCCGCCAGGTCAGCCTCCAGCCCGGCGAGGCCGAGGGTGTCCTGATGGCCACGGTCTGGGCTAAAAACGGGCAGCCCCTGGCCGAGCGCCTGATTTTCCGCGAGCCTAAATTCAAGATACAGGTGGGCCTCACCGCCGAAGCCCTCCCGACCAGCTCAGCCCTGACGCCGGGGGGCAAGGTGCGCCTTAAGCTGGAAACCAAAGACGAAAGCGGCCGGCCGGTGGGGGCGGTGGTCGGCCTGGCCGTCAGCGATGACGCCACTTTGGAAATGGTGGAGCGGCGCGACCAGGCCCCCGGTCTGCCGGTCATGGTCTATCTGGAAAACGAGGTCAATGAGCTGGCCGACGCCCAGGTTTACTTTGACCCGGCCAACCCCCAGGCCGCCGGCGATATTGACCTGCTCCTGGCCACCCAGGGCTGGCGCCGCTTTTTGCTGGTCAGGCTGGACGAGGCTCTGAAGATCGACCCCGAGGGTGTCCGCCGGGCCTTGGCCATCAGGCGCCCGGAGGTGAAGCCGGCGCCCATCCGGCCCCTCCTGATGAGGGAAGGCGCGGTTTTAAACAAAGCCCAGGCCCCGGCGGCCGACCTGGTCGCGGCAGCAGATTTTGAAGCGGCGCCCAACGAAGCGGACGGAAACTATCTGGTTCAAGACGAAAAGGCCGACCGGCTAGATCAGGCCCTGGCCGGGCCGGCGGCGGCTGAAAAGAGAATCTGGCCGGCCCCCAGGCCGCCCAAACCAGCGGTCATTGGCTTGCGCCAATACGCCCACCAGGCCCGGCCCGGCCGCCAGCCTGGGGATCGGCAGGATTTTACGGAAACCATCTTCTGGCACGCCGGCCTGCGCACCAGCCCCCGCGACGGCTCAGCCGTGGTGGAGTTTGACCTCTCGGACAGCGTCACCACCTTCCGCGTCCGGGCTGACGCCCTGGGTGCCAATGGCGCTCTGGGCCAGGCCGGGGCCGAAATCGTCTCCCTGGAGCCCTTCTACGCCGAGGTCAAACTGCCTCCGGCGGCCGTGGCCGGCGATCACCTGAAAGTCCCGGTCACCCTGGTCAACTCCACCGGCCAAGGCCTGGAGCGGCCCGGCCTCCTCGTCCAGTCGGACGAGCTGAAAATATCTCCGGTCAAAGTTCCCGCCCGGCTGGCCCCCGGCGGGCGCGAGCGAATCCTGGCCGAGCTGGCCCCGGAGCGGGCCGGGGCGGCCCGGCTGACTCTCAAGGCCGCAGCCGGGCCCTACGCCGACACGGTCAGCCGCAACCTGACCGTGCTGCCGCGCGGTTTCCCGGTGAGCCAGACCGCTTCCGGGCTGCTGGGGCCGGATCAGCCTTTCAGCTGGTCAGTGACCCTGGCCCAGGATCTGACCCCGGGCAGCCTCTCGACCGAGGCCAAGGTCTATCCCACGCCCCTGGCCAATCTGGAGGAGGCCTTAAACGCCCTCCTGCGCCAGCCCCACGGCTGCTTTGAGCAGACCAGCTCCACCAGCTACCCCCTGGTCATGGCCCAGCAGTATTTTCTGAGCCACACCGGCGTTGACCCGGACAAGATCAAGCGGGCTGAGGAACTGCTCAAAGACAGCTATCAGCAGCTGGTCAGCTTTGAGTCGCCCCAAAAGGGCTATGAATGGTTTGGCCAGGATCCCGGCCACGAGGCCCTGACCGCCTATGGTCTGATGCAGTTTAAGGAAATGCGGGCGGTTCGGCCGGTGGACGAGGCCATGATCGGCCGCACCCAGAAGTGGCTGATGGATCGCCGGGATGGCCAGGGCGGCTTTAAGCGCAACGAGCAGGCCCTGGATACCTTTGGCGGGGCGCCGGCCCCCTTGACCAACCTTTATATCCTCTGGACTCTCCTCGAATCGGGCCAGAAGCCGGAGAGTCTGAAAGCGGAGCTGGAAGCGGCCCGAACCATCCTGGCCGAAACTAAAGACGCCTATCTCCTGTCGCTGGGGGCCAATATCTTCTATCTGGCCGATGAGGGCCAGACGGCCCAGGCGGCGGCCCGGGCCCTGGCGGCGGCCCAGGCCGAGGACGGGCGCCTGCCCGGGGCGGAGACCTCCATCACCCGCTCCGGCGGCCTGTCCCTGGAGATCGAAACCACCTCTCTGGCCATTATCGCCTGGCTGCGCCTGGGCGAGACCTACACCGGCCCGGTGGAAAAAGCCATGAAATGGCTCTTTGAAAACTGCCAGGCCGGGCGGTTTGGCTCGACCCAGTCCACCATCCTGGCCTTGAAAGCCATCAACGCCTATGACCAGGCCCGCTCCCGGCCCCTGGCCCCGGGTTCGGTGCAACTGGTGATTGACGGCCAGCCCTTTGGCCGCCCCCTGCCCTTTGACCAGCAAACCAAAGGGGCTCTGGAGCTGCCCGATTTCGCGGCCAAACTCGCGCCGGGCCAGCACCGGCTGGAGCTGGCCATGACCGGCGGTTCCCCGATGCCCTTCACCCTCAATATTGGCTATAACACCTCCCGGCCGGAGAGCAGCCCGGAGTGCCCCTTACGCCTGTCCACCAGCCTTTCCCGCCGCCAGGTTAAGGAGGGCGAGCCGGTTGATCTGTCGGTGGGCCTGTCCGCCCAGGGGGCGGAAGTGCCCCTGCCCCTGGCCGTCATCGGGCTGCCGGCCGGCCTAGCGCCCCGCCATGAGCGGCTGAAGGAGATGGTGGCCGCCGGCCAGGTGGCCGCCTATGATATCAAGGGGCGGGAGTTGACCCTCTATTGGCGGAATCTGAAAGGCGATGGCCGGATTGACCTGACCATCCCCCTGACTGCGGAAATCCCCGGCCGCTATACGGCCCCGGCCTCCCGGGCCTATGGCTATTATCTGGATGAACACAAAGACTGGCAGGCCGGGGAGAGCCTGGAAATATCGCCGCTGAAATGACCATCGACACCAGCCGGATTTTGCGCTAAAATAGGGATTTTTCAGACGAGGCACTCATGACTTTGAAACTGCATAACACTAAAACCGGCGAGCTGGAGGAGTTTAAACCTCTGATCGGGGGGCGGGTCGGGCTCTACGCCTGCGGCCCCACCGTCTATGACCACGCCCATGTGGGCCACGCCCGGGCCACGGCCGCTTTTGACATTCTGGTGCGCCACCTGAAAGCCGCCGGGCTGGCCGTGACCTATGTCCGCAACTACACTGATGTGGATGACAAAATCATCCGGCGGGCCAAAGAAAAAAATATCGACTGGCAGAGCCTGGCCCGGACTTATATTGACAGCTTTGATGAAGACATGCGGGCCATAAATTGCCTCTCGCCCGATCATACCCCCAAAGCCACCGAATATATTGAAGAAATGATCAAGGATATCCAGGCCATCATCAGCCGGAATCTGGCCTATGAGCTGGAGGGCGATGTCTATTTCGATGTCGGGGCCTACCACCAATACGGCCGTCTCTCCCACCGCGACCTGAGCGAGCAGGAGGCCGGGGCCCGGGTGGCCCTGGACGACCGCAAACATGGCCCGGCCGATTTCGCCCTGTGGAAAGCGGCCAAACCCGGCGAGCCCTCCTGGCCCAGCCCCTGGGGCCAGGGCCGCCCGGGCTGGCACATTGAATGCTCGACCATGAGCGACCGCCTGCTGGGGGCCGAGTTTGACATCCACGGCGGCGGGCAGGATTTGATCTTTCCCCACCACGAAAACGAGCTGGCCCAGTCCGGGGCCCTGGGCCGCCCCATGGCCCGGATCTGGATCCACAACGGCTTTGTGCGGTTAAACAACGAAAAAATGTCCAAATCCCTGGGCAACTTCTTCACGGTCAAAGACGTGCTGAAAAAGTTCGACGGCGAGGCCCTGCGCTTTCTCCTGGTTTCCCACCACTACCGGGGCCCGCTGGACTTTTCCGACGAGGCCCTGCGCGAGGCGGAAAAAGCTCTGGAGCGGATTTACCGGGCCCTGGCCGGGGCTGAGGAACTGATGGGCGACCGCCAGTCTCTGGCTTTTAAAATGGATCTGATCCAGGATTACCAGGGCCGCTTTCAGGCGGCCCTGGATGACGACCTGAACACGGCCAAAGCTCTGGGCGTGGTTTTTGACCTGGTGCGGGATATCAATAAGGCCGTCAGCGCCGGCGACCTGGCCAGAACCGCCGCCGGCTACGCCGGGCTGAAACTGATGGGCGACCACCTGGGCCTCTGGCAGCGGGAGCCGGCTGAGTTTTTCGCGGCCCTGGCCCAGCACCGGCCTCAGTCGCTCTCCTCCGGAGAAATCGAAAATTTGGTGGCCGCCCGCCAGGCCGCCCGCCAGGCCAAAAACTGGGCCGAGGCCGACCGCCTCCGCGATGAGCTGGCTGGCCAGGGCGTGATCCTGGAGGACAAAGCCGGGGCCACCACCTGGAAATACACCTGAAATTTTTGAGCCGTGACCGCCCCCCGTCAATTTGAGCTGGTCAGCGATTACCAGCCCCAGGGCGATCAGCCCGAGGCCATCCAGACACTGGTGGCCAACCTGCGCGACGGGGCTCCGGCCCAGGTGCTTCTGGGGGTGACCGGCTCGGGCAAAACCTTCACCATGGCCAATGTGGTGGCCCAGATCAACCAGCCCACCCTGGTGCTGGCCCCCAACAAGACCCTGGCCGCCCAGCTCTACGGCGAGTTTAAAGGCTTTTTTCCCAAAAACGCCGTCGAGTATTTTGTCTCCTATTACGACTACTACCAGCCCGAAGCCTACATCCCCCAGTCCGACACATTTATTGAGAAAGACAGCCAGATCAACGAAGTCATCGACCGCCTGCGCCACTCGGCCACCCGGGCCCTCTTTGACCGCAACGATGTGCTGATTGTGGCCTCGGTCTCCTGCATTTACGGCCTGGGCTCGCCCGAGGCCTATTACGGGCTGATGCTCCATCTGGAAACCGGGGTGGATCGAACCCTCGACAACATCCTGGCCAAGCTGGTGGAGATGCAATACGAGCGCAACGACTACGACTTTCACCGGGGCACTTTCCGGGTCAGGGGCGATGTGCTGGAAATTTTCCCGGCCTATGAGGAAAACGAGGCCGTGCGGGTGGAATTTTTCGGCGACACCGTGGAGAGCCTGTCGCAGATTGACCCCCTGCGCGGGGAAGTCAGAAAAAAAATGGCTGAAGTCTTTATCTACCCCGGCAGCCATTACGCCAGCTCCCGGGAAAATCTGGACAGAGCTAGGGTGGCCATCAGCCAGGAGCTGGAAGAGCGGCTCGATGCCCTCTATAAAGAGAATAAAATCCTGGAGGCCCAGCGCCTGACCCAGCGCACCAATTTCGACCTGGAGATGATGAAGGAGCTGGGCTGGTGCCACGGCATTGAAAATTATTCCCGGCTCCTGACCGGGCGGTCTCCGGGCCAGCCGCCGCCGACTCTGCTCGATTATTTCCCCAAGGAATTTCTGATGATCGTTGACGAGAGCCACATTGCTATGCCCCAGGTGCGGGCCATGTGGCACGGCGACCGCAGCCGCAAGACCACCCTGGTCAATTTCGGCTTTCGCCTGCCCTCGGCCCTGGACAACCGCCCCCTGACTTTTGAGGAATTCCAGGGCCGCCTGTCCCAGGTCATCTATGTCTCGGCCACTCCGGCCGAATATGAGCTGGAGCAGTCGGCCGGACTGATCACCGAGCAGGTCATCCGGCCCACCGGCCTGATTGACCCGCCCATCACCGTCAAGCCGGCCACCGGCCAGGTGGACGACCTCTACGGGGAAATCAAAAAGCGGGTCGCCCGCCGCGAGCGCACCCTGGTGACCACCCTGACCAAGCGCATGGCCGAAGATCTGACCGAATACCTGACCGAACACGGCCTCAAGGCCCGCTACCTCCACTCGGATGTCAAAACCTTTGAACGGGTGGAGATTCTGCGGGATTTGCGCCTGGGGGAATTTGATGTGCTGATCGGCATCAACCTGCTGCGGGAGGGGCTGGATCTGCCGGAAGTCTCGCTGGTGGCCATTCTCGACGCCGATAAAGAGGGTTTTCTGCGCTCGGCCCGCTCCCTGATCCAGACCTGCGGCCGGGCGGCCCGCAACGCCGGGGGCCAGGTCATCCTCTACGGCGATAAAATCACCCCGGCCATGGCCGAGGCCCGGCGGGAAACCGAGCGGCGCCGGGCCAAGCAGACGGCCTACAACCAGGCTAAAGGCATCACCCCGGCCACCATTAAAAAGAATATCAGCGACCTGGTCAACTCGGTCTGGGAGCGGGATTACGCCCCCCTGCCGGAGACCAAAAGGCCCAAGGACGACCCCACGGCCATCCCGCCCGATGAGATCCCCAAAATTCTCAAGGCCCTCAAGAAGGAGATGAAGGCGGCGGCCGACGAGCTGGATTACGAAAAAGCCGCCCGCATCCGCGACAAAATCAAAGCCCTCGACGGAGCCTATCTGTCAGCCGGCTGACCGGCCCCTGGCCCGGGCCATAAAATCCTGATAAGTCTGAACATCCTCACAGGAGCCAACAATCAGGGGCACCCGCTGGTGTATTTCCGTGGGCTGAATTTCCAGCACACGCTCAGAGCCGGTGGTGGCCAGGCCGCCGGCCTGCTCACAGATGAAAGACATGGGGTTGGCCTCGCACATGAGACGGAGCTTGCCCCGGGGCTTGTGGGGGTCGCGCAGGTCGGCCGGGTAGAGGAAAATGCCGCCATAGAGCAGGTTGCGGTGGAAATCAGCCACCAGGGAGCCGATGTAACGGCTGGTGTAAGGTTTGGCGTGCCCGGCCTCGGGGTCTTTCAGCCAGTCGATATAGTTGCGGGTGCCCTCGTCCCAGTAGCGGTAGTTGGACTCGTTGGTCGAGTAAATCTTGCCCCGGCTGGGTATCCTGATGCTGGGGTGGGAGAGGAGGAATTCGCCCACGCTGGCGTCCAGGGTAAAGCCGTGGACGCCATAGCCGGTGGAATAGACCAGCATGCAGGAGGAGCCGTAGATGATGTAGCCGGCGGCCACCTGGCGCATACCCTGCTGCAGGGCGTCCTGAAGACCGGCGTCCATTTCCGGGGGGGTGACCCGGCGGTAGATGGAAAAGATGGTGCCGATGGAGACATTGGCGTCAATGTTGGAGCTGCCGTCCAGGGGGTCGAAATGAACCAGGTAGTTGCCCCGTTTAAACTGGCGGGGGATTTCTATCAGGTCGGCCTCCTCCTCGGAAATCAGGGTGCAGACTTCGCCGGAGGACCACAGGAGGCTTTTCAAAGCCTGGTTGGCTATCTCGTCAAGCTTTTGCACCTCCTCGCCCTGAACATTGATGCTCCCGGCCCGGCCCAGCACATCCACCAGCCCGGCCTTGGCCACATCGCGCTGCACCACCTTGGCCGCCACGACAATGGCCATCAGGAGACGGGTAAAGGCGCCGGTGGCCCCCGGATTGAGCTTTTGATTTGACAGGATGTGATCAAAAATGGTGACGCCGATATCCATAGACACCCCCTCCTGATTCAATTAGCCGATTTTTTTGATTTTAGCACACTAGAGCGCCCCTTGGCAAATAATCCGGCGGGAAAAGCGGCTTGACCTCGGGGCCGGTTATGGGTTAGTATGCTTTGGATATAACAGGTTAGTTAAGGCATGATAAAAAAAGAAAAAGAAGCGGTCAAAGTTATTTGTCAGAATAAAAAGGCCCGTCATGATTATGAGCTGGGCGACCGCTATGAGGCCGGACTGGTTCTGACCGGCACCGAGGTCAAAAGCCTGCGGCTGGGCAAGGCCAACCTGACTGACGCCTATGTCAGCCTCCACCAGGGCGAGGCCTATCTGACCGGCCTCCACATCAGCCCCTACCCCTGGGCCCACTTCGGCAATCATGAGCCTCTCCGTCGGCGCAAGCTGCTCCTGCACCGCCAGGAGCTGAAAAAGCTTTACGGCCGGCTCAACGAGCATGGCTACAGCCTGATTCCCCTGCGGCTATATTTTAAAGAGGGCCTGGCCAAGGCCGAGCTGGCCCTGGCCCGGGGCAAAAAAAAGCACGACAAGCGCCAGGCCCTGAAAGAGGCCGACGCCAAACGGGAAATGGCCCGAGTTTTGCGTGAGACCCACAAATAATTATCACTATTTTTAATGGAGCGACTAATTGAAAAACAAAACACGTTTTCTGGTTTTCGTGGACGAGGCCAACATCACCCGGGCCGCCTCCAAAAATTTCCGGCGCAATTTTGACTGGATCCGCTTTCGGGATTACCTGGAAAAAGAAGTCGGGGCCGACCGGGAACTGGTGGAAATGGTCATCTATGTGGGGCTGCCCCCGGCCACCCCGGAGTGGATAGACAAGCGGGAGGCCAAGCGCCACTACATCCACTGGCTGCGCAGCCAGGGCTTCCTGGTCTATGAAAAAAGCGGCCAGCAGCGGCCCAACGGCTGGTATAAGGCCAACGTGGACGTCATCATGGCCATTGACGCCATGGATTTAAGCATGCGCATCCGGCCCGATCTGGTCACCCTGGTCACCGGCGATGCTGATTTCGCCCACCTGGCCCTGACCATCCGTCGCGAGGGCATTAAGGTGGAAGTGGCCTCGGTGCCCCAGACCCTGTCCTCGGAGCTGAAAACCTCGGCCTCCAGCCTGGTGGATTTAAGCGCCCTCTTTATGACTTTCGAGCCCTTTGAATTTGGCGAGGCCGACCCGGTCACCACCAGTGAGGATTTCTATTGATCTGGATGCCCGGCCCCTGGCTGGGGCCGGTCTATGACTGGCTGGGGCTTTTTTTCGAGCCCCTCTTCCTGCGCCGGGCCGCCTTGGCCCTCCTGTTGCTGACCCCGGTCAGCGCCGCCGCCGGGGTGCTGGTGGTCAATCAGCGGCTGGCCTTTTTCGCCGATGCCGTGGGCCATTCCGTCTTTTTCGGGGTGGCCCTGGCTCTGCTTTTGAATGTGGCCGAGCAACCGGTCATCCTGGCCACCGGCCTGGTTATCGGCCTCCTGGTCATCTATCTCTCCCGCCACAGCCGCCTGGCCGCCGACACGGTCATCGGCCTGGTTTTTTCCGGAACCATCGCCCTGGGGCTGGCCATTGTCAGCCGCCACCCGGCCACCGCCAGGGGCCTGTCCCGTTTTTTCCTGGGCGACATT
Source organism: Candidatus Adiutrix sp. (assembly GCA_031261565.1). Taxonomy (GTDB): domain Bacteria; phylum Desulfobacterota; class Desulfarculia; order Adiutricales; family Adiutricaceae; genus Adiutrix. The sequence goes on from JAISJK010000083.1 coordinate 36,892, forward strand.
CTGACCCTGGCTGACAGCGATATCCTGACCCTGGCCTTTTTAGCCGTCCTGGCCGCCCTCTTCCTCTATTTTTTCTACAACCGCCTGACCCTGGCCTCCCTCTCCCCGGTGCTGGCCCGCAACCGGGGCACCAGGGCAGACAGCCTGGCCCCCTACGCCTTCGGCGCTTTTCTGGCCCTGGTGGTCACTCTGGGCGTCCGCTCAGTGGGGGTGCTGCTGGTCACCGCCCTCCTGGTGGCCCCGGCCGCCGCCGCCCGCAACTGGGCCGCCTCGGCCTCGGCCATGTTCCGGCTGGCGGTGATCATCTCCCTCATCTCCGGCCAGTTGGGGCTCTGGCTCTCCACCCGGCCGCAGATCAACACGGCCACCGGGGCCACTGTGGTGCTGGTGGCCGTGGCCGTCTTTATCCTGTCTCACTTTTCCCGAAGGCGGTAGCTGTAGCCCGCCCAAATATTGCGCTCCGTTTAAAACTGGTCAATTTTTACCACCAGGCCCTCCAGGGCCAGGCAGCCGGTTTCTTCATACTCGGGGCGGTTTAGGGAAAAGAGGTAGGCCCGCTCGCTGACGGCGGCCTGGAGGTGGATCAGCACGTGGGTTTTAAACTGTTCCGGGCTGATGCGGTTCAGCACGGTCAGGGAGGGAGAGTTGGCCCCGATGGACGCGTTTAAGGCCGGATTTTTAAAAAACCTGGCCTCCGGCCGCTCCAGAAGGGGCATCAACTCCACCTGCCCGGCCGGCACCGAGCCCAAAAGATGGATGTAAGCCGCCCGGCTGAAACCCGTCCGCCCCACCGGCCTGACCGTCATCCGGCCCGCGTCGTCAAAATCCATTTCCTTGTAGTTGCTGCCCAATGACCAGGAAGCCAGTTTCAGATTCTGATTGATGGCCACATCCAAAAGGCCCAGGCGCACATTCTTCAGGGGGAAGGGGGCCGTGCCGGAGGAAAGGCCGGCCGCGCCGCCCCCAGCCCAGGCGCAGTCGGCCACCAGCCGATCCAGATAAGCCGTGGCCAGACGATCCTCCCGGGCCGCCTGGGCGGCCAGTTCCCGCTCCAGAGCCAGACTCTTCTGATAGGCGGCCCGGGGCCGGCGGGCCACAAAGCTCTTGCGCAGGCGGCGAAAACCAGCCGGGTTCTTATCCAGATTCAGGGCTTCAAAAGCCAGATTCAATTCCACGGCCCGGTCAATCGTCTCCGATCGGGGACGCCGCCGAACCACATCCGGGTGAACCGTCTTCTGCAAAGCCCGATACATGGATTTCAGCACCGAAAAAAGAGCCTTCTCCGGCAGCGAGCCCACCATTTCCGGAGTCAGGCCAAAGATTTCAAAGGGATTTCTGGCCATTCAACGCTTGTTGGTCACCGCCAGCCTGGCCAGGGTGACCTCATGGCAACTGTGGGCGATGATGGGGCTCAGGGTGATGTGGCCGTTGCGGATATGAGCCACATCAGTGGAGAAGCCGGCCTGATCATCAGCCGTGACCATCTCCTGGGAGAGATCGCGCAGCCGCTGGTAGGAAACCGAGCCGTCATCATTGGGCTCGCCCTCAAAATAATCATCGGACGGGGCTATTTGGGGCCGAGTCCAGAACCAGTCGTTACGGCCGGTGGAGAGGCGGTCGGGGATGTTCAGATTGACGGCCGTCCCCAGGGGCATATTCCAGGAGCTGAAATTATCGACCACCGCCAGGAGGACATGCACCGCCCTCTTCCAGTCATAATCGTCGGCCCGCTCCACGGAAGCGGCCAGAGCCGGATAGCCGGCCGCCGCCGCCTCCAGGGCCGCGCCCACGGTGCCGGAGTAGTTGATGTCAAAGCCCAGGTTGAGGTCGTCATTGATGCCGCTGATGACCATATCCACCGGATCCCTGGCCAGGGCCGAAAAGCCCAGCCGGGCGCAATCGGCCGGGGTGCCCTGGACGGCAAAGCCCAGAGCCCCGTCGGGCAGGGCCAGGGGGGTCGCTTTGAGGCGGGTGCGCAAGGTAACCGAGTGGGAGGCGGCGCTACGCTGCCCGTCCGGGGCGCAGACCGTCACCTGGTGACCCCGCTCTTTTAAAGCCGCGTAAGCGGCCAGCAGGCCCGGCGCGGTCAGGCCGTCATCATTGGTCAGTAGAATATGCAAGCATCACCCCTCATCCCGTCAATTTATTCATTGACAATTATACCGCATTCAGAGAGGAAATTAAAGCCGCTCTTATTTCTTGAAGCCCGGAGCGGGCTGGAGTATAATCTTAAGATTATGAGCCAGGTTAAGCCAAAAAAACTGAAAATAAGCATTATCGCCTATTTTGTGGTCACCAATATCGCCTTTGGCCTCCTTGGCTTTGGCGGGGTCGCCTATAATTTTTTCTGGCAGATCAGCGATCTCAATGTGGAAAAGCTGGGCCTGACCGTCTCCTTCCGGGCCGAGGCCATTTCGGAGTGGCTGCGGGGGGCCCTGGCCGCCACAGCCAATTCCGCCCACCAGCCCCGGGCCCAAAAAGCGCTGCTACATTATTACCAGGGCGAGATCACCCGCGCGGCCCTGGTTGAGACCACTCGGCAAAATCTCACCCTGGCCAACCTCCAAAACAGCGACCTAAACGGTATGATCCGTCTGGATCGCGATGGCCGCCAGGTCATCCAGCGCGGACGGGAGATACCGCCAGAGTTTTGGTCGGCCTTCAACCCCGGGCCAGATCAGCGCCGGCCCCTGGTCAAGGCGTTTAGCCAGCCGGAGGGCAAATCGCTGATCCTGATTTACACGCCCATCACCAGCCCCGCCGGCGAGCCCCTGGGCCTGGATATCGCCAGCCTGGACACTGAGCCGGCCCGGCAGCTCCTGCTTTTCGGCCATGATTTTGGCTTGGAGGCCCAGACCTATCTGACCGCCAGCCAGGACGGACAGTATCTCCTGATCGAGGCCGGCGGGCCGGAACGGCCTCAAACCCTGCCTCCTGAAATCAGCTCAGCCCTCCGCCAGGCCCGTGAGGCCGGGGAGCTGTTCTTCAAAACCGAAACTTGGATCTGCGCCCTAGGGCAGGTAACTGAGGCCGACTGGCAGATCCTGATATCCACCGACAACCAGAATCTTTATCAGCCGGTTCTCACCCAGATTAAACGCACCACCCAGTCTTTCCTGATTTTCTTTAGCCTAGCCCTGGTCGGCCTGTGGTTCCTGGCTTTGAAACCGCTCACCAGCGAGGTGAGTAAAACCACCGGAGCTCTGGAAGACGAGGTGGAACAGGCGGCCGGGAAGTTGGTGAAAGAAGCGGAGGGCCGAAAGAAAACCGAGACCCGACTGGTGGTGGCCACCCACCGGGCCATAGTGGCCAAGCAGGCCAAGAGCCAGTTTCTGGCCAACTTGAGCCACGAAATCCGCACGCCCATGAACGCGGTGATCGGCATGACCGATCTGACCCTGTTCACCGACCTGACCGATGAGCAGCTGTCCTATCTCACGGAAGTCAAAAAAGCGGCGGCGGTGCTCCTGGAGCAGATCAACAACCTTCTGGATCTTTCCAAGCTGGAAGATGGCCTGATGGTCATGGAAAGAAGTGATTTCAGTCTGCTGAGCCTGCTGAAACAACTGGCCCGCATTTATGAACCCCTGGCCCTGGATAAAAAACTGTCTTTCACCTGGCAGCTTGACCCGCGACTCAGCGACTGGCGGCTGGGCGATCAGTTCCGGGTGCGCCAGGCCCTGAATTTCCTGCTGGAGAACGCTTTTAAATTCACCGCCTCCGGCGGGGTTGAGCTTCTGGTGCAACCCGGCGGCGGTCGGGATGACTCAGTCAGTTTTAGAGTTAAAGACAGCGGGGTGGGCATTGACCCCCAGCGGTTGCCCGATATCTTTGACCCCTTTGTCCAGGCTGACGGCTCGCTGACCAGAACCAGCGGCGGCTCGGGCATGGGCCTGGCCGTCACCAAAAGACTGGTTGAGCTGATGGGCGGCTCCATCACCGTGGAATCCGCTCTCAATCAGGGTAGCACTTTCCAATTCACCATTGACCTGCCCCCGGCCCTCGGCCGCCGCGCTGAATCACCGACCACGGCTGATCGGCCCTCGCCTTTGACCACCCTTGAATTGAAGGGCCTGGTGGCCGTGATCGCCGATGATAACGAGGTTAACCGGACTGTCCTCCAGGGCTACCTGGCCCACTGGGGCCTCTACTCCCACGCTTTCGCCACTGGCCTGGCCGCTTTAAATTTCCTAAGCGATAGCCCAGGGCTCAAGCCTGATATTTTCATCATGGATGTGAGGATGCCGGGTCTGACCGCCCTGGAACTGGCTGAGCGGCTGAAAGATAAATCCCCCGCCACCCCGCTAATTTTCCTGACCTCGGAGGAGGCCGGTCTGGTGGCGGATTTTCAGGCGGCCGATGACCGCCAGACCGTGACCCTGGGGAAACCTGTGCATAGGGAAACTCTGCGCGACTGCCTGGCCCACCTCCTGGCCAAAGGAGCGGAGGCCAAAAAAAAGCCGGAAAAGTTGACGAAAACGGAAAAACCGTGCAAAATACTGGTCGTAGATGATAACCAGCTGAATCGTAAGCTGGCCGCGACCCTGCTGACCAAACGCGGGCACTCGGTCGATCAGGCCGAAAATGGGCAGCAAGCCCTTGATTCCATTTCCACCGTAAAATATGATATGGTGCTGATGGATATTCAAATGCCGGTGATGGATGGTCTGACCGCTGTCCGCCACATCAGGGCTGACCCGGCCAAATACGGCCTGAACCTGCCGGTGGTGGCTATGACCGCCCACGCCCTGCCCGGGGATCAGGAAACTTTTGTCAATGCCGGCATGACCGGCTATGTCTCCAAGCCTTTTAAACCTCAAGAACTGATAGCGGCCGCCGAACAGTCCAGTTCCCGCCCGCCGACCAACCAAAATGACAACGGAGGAAATATTGTGGCTGCTGAACTGGATCGCGCCGCTATTCTGGAAAACTTCATGGATGATGAAGAGCTGCTCTTTGAAAGCATTGACCTGTTTCTGGAGCGTATCAGCGAGCGCATGGAAAATCTCAAAAAGACGGTGGAGGCCAAAGATCCTGATCTCTTCATGCCCGAAGCTCATACCATCAAGGGTATGATCGGCATTTTTTCCACCAAAGAGGCTTTTGAGAGCTCCAAAAAGCTGGAAATGAAAGGCCGGGCCAAGGACATAAACGGCATTGAGGCTGATTTTAAAACCCTGGAAAACGATCTGGCCGCCCTGGTCACGGCCCTGCGCACCTGGCGCGCCGGTAGCTGAAGCCTGAAAGCAGCCCGCCTTTAGACAGCGATAATGACCACTTGGTTGGCCCAGGTGGCGGTGGAGGCGGCCGTCACCGGGTTTTACACCTACCTGACGCCGCCGGAACTGGCTGACGCTCTAGAAATCGGACAGACGGTGCTGGTGCCGCTGGGAACCAGAGCGGTGATTGGCTATGTGCTGGATCTGAAGCAGTCGGACGGCCCGCCCTCGCCCCGTCTCAAACCCATCATCGAAATCATCCGGCCGGAACCGCTGTTCGGCCCTTCCCTGGCCCGTCTGATCAGTTTCATCTCCCATTACTATTTCTACCCGCCCGGCCTGTGCGCCAAAGAAATTCTGCCCGGCGGTCTGTCGCCCTCCCTTCAGAAAGTCGCTCTCCTGACCGATGTCGCCGGCCCAACCCCGCTGATCGGGGCCGAGGCCGAGTTGCTGGATCGCCTGAAGGCCGCCCCGGAAGGGCTGCCGGTGACGGGGCTGAACCAGGAGGGTTTCAGCCCGGCCCTGAAGAAACTGATCGCCGCCGGCCGGGTGGCTTTCCGCCAGACCCTGGCTGGGCGGGGGGGGAAACCCGCTGGCCAGTGGTGGCTGGGCCCCGCCGCCGAGTTCCCAGCCGACCCGCCTCGTCTGGGGCCCAAGGAGCGATCATTGTGGGCCATGATGCAGGGCGGCCCGCCCCGGCCCCTGACCTATTACGCCACTTATCTGAAAAACCCGCTAAATCAGGCCCGCAGTCTGGCGGCCAAGGGGCTGGCTGTTTTGAGCCAGCGCGATATTTTTCGAGATGATCCCGGCCGGGCCATTTATGCCCCCCCCCAGCCGGCTCCCACCCCCACCGCCCAGCAGTCGGTGGCCCTGGCAGCCATTGACCAGGCCCTGGAAGCCAAAAATTATCAAGGCTTTCTGCTCTTTGGGGTGACCGGTAGCGGCAAGACCGAGGTCTATCTGCAGGCTGCGGAGAAGACCCTGGCCGGGGGGCGGGAAGTCCTGTGGCTGGCCCCGGAAATCGCTCTGACCCTGGGCCTGGAGGGCCGTTTAAAGAGCCGTTTTTCCGAGGAAAAGGTGGCGGTGCTCCACTCGGGGCTGACCACGGCCCAGCGCCACGACCAGTGGCTGCGCATCCGGCGGGGGCTGGCCCCCATTGTGCTTGGCGCCCGCAGCGCTGTCTTCGCCCCCCTGGAGCATATTGGTCTGGTGGTGGTGGATGAGGAGCACGACTGGGCCTACAAGCAGGATGATGGGCTGCGCTACAACGGCCGCGACCTGGCCCGGCGGCGGGCGGCCGAGGCCGGGGCGGCTCTGGTGCTGGGCTCGGCCACGCCGTCATTCGAGAGTTATCAGGCCGCTCTGGACGGCCGTCTGACCCTGCTGAAAATGACCAGCCGACCGGGCCGGGCCGTGCTGCCGGAAGTGGAGCTCATCGACCAGGGGGCCGAGCCCTCTCGCCGACGGGAGGCCCTGAGCCCGCTGCTCAAAAAGCGCCTGGGCGACACCCTGGCCCGGGGCGAGCAGGCCCTCCTGTTCATTAACCGCCGGGGCCTGGCCAATCTGCCCATGTGCCTCAAGTGCGGCGAGGTGCTCAAGTGCCCCCACTGCAGCCGCAGCCTGACTCTACATGGGCCTGAGATCCAGGGTGAGCAGTTTTTCGCCCACGCCGAGCTCGGCCCGCACCAGGTGCTGATTTGCCACTCCTGCGGCTACCGGGCCCACCCGCCTCAGGCCTGCCCGGCCTGTTTTTCCCCCATTTTCCGCTATTTCGGGGTGGGCACTGAAAAACTGCTGGAACTGGCTGAAAAAGCTTTCCCCGAGATTCGGGGCAGTCGCCTGGACACTGACTCGGCCCGTCTAAAGGGCAGCTTGCAAAAAATCCTGGGCGGGTTTGCCCGGGGCGAGGCCAACCTGCTGGTGGGCACCCAGATGGCGGCCAAAGGCCACGATTTCCCCAATCTGACCCTGGTGGGGGTGGTGGACGCCGATTTGGGCTTAAATCTGCCTGACTTCCGGGCGGCCGAGCGCACCTTTCAACTGCTCAGTCAGGTTTCCGGCCGGGCTGGCCGGGCTGACCGGCCCGGAACCGTGCTGATCCAGACCCTGACGCCCGGGCACCCGGTGCTCCAGGCTGTGGCCGACCACGATTACGAGTCGTTTTTCACCTCGGAAATCGCTGTCCGGCGCGAATTGGGCTACCCACCTTTTCGTCGGCTGGCTCTAATTCACCTAAGCGGCCCGGACGAGCCGGAGCTGGTCAGGCTGGCCGAAAAGGCCCGAACCCTGGGCCGGCCCCTGGCTGAGGAGTGGGCGGGGTTGCAATTAATGGGCCCGGTGCCTTCCCCCCTGGCCCGCCTCAAAGACCGTTTCCGCTACCAGTTTCTGATCCGAGCCGACAGCGTGGCCCGGCGCCATCAGTTTCTGGAAAAATGGCTGCCCATCACCCGATCTTTATTGCCGGCCGGGATCCGGTTGACCGTGGATATCGATCCCTATAACCTTATGTAACGAGATAAAATAATGATTAAAACGTCTGTTTTAAAGGCCTGGTGGCAGGCGGCCCGGCCGCCCTTTTACGTGGCCACCCTCATCCCCCTCAGCCTGGGCTTCACCGCTGCGCTCAAACTCACCGGCTCCGGCCGCTGGGGACTTTTCGCTTTAATCCTCTTCGGCTCCTTTGTCATCCATCTGGCCACCAACCTGGCCAATGATCTGTTTGACCATATCCAGGGGGTTGACGATGGCCCCAATATCGGCGGCTCCCGGGTCATCCAGGAGGGCAAGATCACCCCCCGATCTCTAAAACTGGCCCTGGCGGCTCTCTACAGTCTCGGCCTGGTGGCGGCCCTGCTGATCATCCATATCTCCGGGCAAAAAATGCTCTGGGCTCTGATTATCTTCGCCGCCCTGTCCAGCTTTTTCTACGTGGCCCCGCCGGTCAAATACGGCCACCGGGCCCTGGGCGAACTCTTTGTCTTCCTCAATATGGGCCTAATCATGACCGCCGGCACTTTCTGGGCCCTGACCAGCCAGCCCTGGGCTGACCCCTTGAGCCTCCGGGTGCTGGCCCTGGCCCTGCCAGTGGCCTTTATGGTGGCTGGCATCCTCTATTACCAGAGCCTGCCGGAAATCGACACCGACCTGGCCGCCGGGAAGCACACCCTGGCCAACCGGCTGGGCCGCAGCCGGGCCGCCTTGGTCTTCGGCCTCTGGTGGCCCCTGGTCTGGCTCCTGATGCTCAACCTTTGGCTGGCCGGTCTGGCCGCCTGGCCGGCCGCTCTGGGGCCGCTGACCGCCCCCCTTCACCTGGCGGCCGTCAAAAAAATCAGGGCGGCCGGCCAGGACGACTGGCTGGGGCTTGACGCTCACGGCCACCTGATCCGCAAGCTCTACTTTGCCAATGGCCTCCTCCTGATCCTGGCCGTAGCCCTGAACTAATTTCCAAAAAAAAGAATCCGGCGCTTGACATGCCTCGGACAATGGTTATATTTTTACCCGTTAGCAGACTGGCATTGAGAGTGCTAATTTTTCAGCCCCGGTTTTCTGAGGCTTAATCTGAGAGAAGCATTGCGAAAGGAGCAATCAACATGAACGTTCGTCCTTTGTCGGACCGCGTCCTGGTCAAGCGCCTGGATGAAGAAGAAAAAACTAAAGGCGGCATTATCATTCCCGACACCGCCAAGGAAAAGCCGCAGCAAGGCCGGGTCGTGGCCATTGGCGATGGTAAACTTCTAGATAACGGCAACCGCGTTCAACCGGCGGTCAAAGTCGGCGAAGTGGTTCTCTTCGGCAAATATTCCGGCACGGAAATCAAAGTCGATGGTGAGGAATACCTGATTCTGCGCGAAGACGACATCTTTGGCGTTTTCGGCCAATAACCGTTATTACAGAAAGTTTTAAGGAGGATATATTCTAATGGCTGCTAAAGAAATCAAATACAACGTCAAAGCCCGCGAGGCCATCATGCGCGGCGTCGACACCCTGGCCGATGCGGTCAAGGTGACTATGGGCCCTAAAGGCCGCAATGTCATTCTGGAAAAAACCTTCGGCGCGCCCAATATCACCAAAGATGGCGTGACGGTGGCCAAGGAAGTGGAGCTGGAAGACAAATTTGAGAACATGGGTGCCCAGATGGTCAAGGAAGTGGCTTCCAAGACTTCCGATGTGGCCGGCGATGGCACCACCACGGCCACAGTGCTGGCCCAGGCCATCTACCGCGAAGGACAGAAACTGGTGGCCGCCGGCCTGAACCCGATGGCTTTAAAGCGCGGCATTGACGCGGCCGTGGAAGCGGTGACCGCCGAGCTCAAGACTATGAGCAAGGCCACCAAGAATCAGAAGGAAATCGCCCAAGTCGGCACCATTTCCGCCAACAATGACTCCACCATCGGCAATATCATCGCCGAGGCCATGGACAAAGTGGGCAAGGAAGGGGTCATCACCGTGGAAGAGGCCAAGAGCATGGAGACCACTCTGGATGTGGTCGAAGGCATGCAGTTTGACCGCGGTTACCTCTCGCCCTATTTTGTCACCGACCCTGAAAAGATGGTGGCCCATCTGGATGATGCCTATATCCTGCTGGTGGAAAAGAAAATCAGCAACATGAAGGATATGTTGCCCATTCTGGAGCAGATCGCCAAGCAGGGCCGCCCGCTCCTGATCATCGCCGAAGATGTTGACGGCGAGGCTCTGGCCACCCTGGTGGTCAACAAGCTACGCGGCACCCTCAACACCTGCGCGGTCAAGGCCCCCGGCTTTGGCGACCGCCGCAAGGCCATGCTGGAAGACATCGCCATCCTCACCGGAGGCAAGGTCATCAGCGAAGACCTGGGCATCAAGCTGGAGAGCATCACCATCAAAGACCTGGGGCAGGCCAAGAAAATCAACGTGGACAAGGACAACACCACCATTGTTGACGGTTCCGGGGCCAAGGCCGCTCTGGAAGGCCGGGTCAAGCAGATCCGGGCTCAGATCGAGGAGACCACCAGCGACTATGACCGGGAAAAGCTCCAGGAGCGCCTGGCCAAGCTGATTGGCGGCGTAGCCGTCATCAACGTCGGCGCGGCCACCGAGATTGAAATGAAAGAGAAGAAAGCCCGCGTTGAAGACGCTCTCAACGCCACCCGGGCGGCCGTGGAAGAGGGTATTGTCCCTGGCGGCGGCGTGGCTCTGGTTCGAGCTCTGCCGGCCCTCGACAAAATCAAAGTCGAAGGCGAGGCCGCCCAGGGAGTCAACATCATCCGCCGGGCCCTGGAAGAGCCGTTGCGCCAGATCGCCGGCAACGCCGGTTTTGAAGGCAGCGTCATCGTCGAAAAAGTCAAGGGGCTCAAGGCCGGCAACGGCTTTAACGCCGAGACCGGCGAGTATGAAGACCTGATGGCCGTGGGCGTCATTGACCCGGCCAAGGTGACCCGCTTTGCCCTGCAAAACGCGGCCTCGGTTTCATCGCTCCTGCTGACCACCGAGTGTATGATTGCCGAGAAAAAAGATGACAAGGCGGCCGCTGGCGGCGGCATGCCCGGCGGCGGCATGGGCGGCGGTATGGGCGGCGGCATGGGCGGTATGTATTAAGATCGCCCCGTCTTTTAGCCGATATTCCAACGGCCGGGCCAGCCAACTGCTGGCCTGGCCGTTTTTTATATCCCTATCAGCACCGCCTCTTTAAGAGCCGGAAACCGGCATAAACCAAGATCACCCAAATGGGCACGGCCACCACAGCTCTGACCATGCCTAAATCAGGGGTGGCCATCGCGCCCACGATAAAGAGGGTGGTCGCCAGACATAGATAATTGCTGAAAGGATACCCTGGGGACGGGAAGATGGTTCGATGCTGGTGATTGATCATATATTGCCTGAATTTCAAGTGGGCCAGGCTGATCATGGCCCAGTTGATGACCAGGGCGGCCACCACCACGCTCATGGCCACCTGGAAGGCGTCAATCCAGGCCGGCAGGAAGTAGTTGAGAGGCACCACCAAAAAAGTCAGGACGCCCGAGAGGAGCATGGCCGGGCCAGGCACACCCCGGCTGTCTGTTTTATTGAACAATTTAGGCGCATTGCCCTGAAGGGCCAAACCGTAGAGCATCCGGCTATTGCAATAGACGCAACTGTTGTAGACCGACAGAGCGGCCGTCAGCACCACGAAATTAAGAGTTCCGGCGACCGCCTTGAAACCGATGCGGTCAAAAATCATGACGAAGGGGCTGTCGGTGGGATGCAAATTGCTCCAGTGATACAGCGACAGCAAAACAACCAAAATACCGATGTAGAAACACAAGATGCGGTAAATGACCTGATTGACCGCCTGCGGAATAACCTCCTGCGGGTTGTCGGCCTCGGCGGCGGTTATGCCGATCAGTTCCAGGCCGCCAAAGGCGAAGGTTATGATCGGCACAGCCAGGAGCAAACCTTTCAAACCATTGGGAAAGAACCCGCCATAGGCCGGATCGCCGGCGTGTTCGCCTGTTGTGGGAGTTTGCCATAAATTTTTTAACCCGGAGCCGGGGGCCAGCTCAGGATTCAGTAAAAGGATATAGGCGCCGATACAGATCATGGAGGCTAGAGCGGCCAGCTTGATAATGGCGAACCAGAATTCCATCTCCCCAAAAGCCTTGACCGTGGCCAGATTGATGGCGTTGATAAGCACAAAAAAAATGAGCGCGGAGACCCAGGTAGCCAGACCGGGAAACCAGTATTGCATATAAGCGGCCACGGCCGTCAATTCGGACACGGCTACCATAACGTAGAGAATCCAGTAATTCCAGCCAGCCAAAAACCCCGGAAATTCACCCCAATATTTATAGGCGAAATAGCTGAAGGATCCGGCTTTAGGCTCCTCGGTATCCATTTCACCCAATTGGCGCATGATCAAAAAGGCCAGCAGACCGGCCAGGGCGTAACCTAGGATGACTGAGGGTCCAGCCACAAAAATGGCCCCGCCCGTGCCCAAAAACAAACCGGTGCCTACAGCGCCACCCAAGGCAATGAGTTGGATGTGACGATTTTTCAGCCCCCGTTTCAGGCTCCCTTCCTGAACTTCTCTAATCATGAACCCTGCTTATTGTATTTTTTTTTGAGTTTTCCTGGGCAGATATTTTTTAAGCGCTTTCGCCAGTTGATCCGGACAGGAAGTCGCCCGGCGACCGCACTTTATCCCCGCCAAAAGCTCCACAACTTCAGCAATATTGCGGCCCTCAGCGAGGCGGGCCAAACCCTGCAGATTGCCGTCGCACCCCTTCTCAAAGTGGATATCGTGAACGACATCACCGTCTATTTCAAATTCTATATGGGTTGAGCAAACCTTTTTGGGTGAATATGTATGCTTCATTATGACACCTGGCTATCTTTCGGCACCGCCGGATTCCGCCCTGTTATCCGCATTGTTATCCGCCGGCCCTGTCCATTTATAGTCGCGCTTCAACTGCTGATCATCTCGGTAATCCGAGCGTTCATCCTGTCGGTCATCCTGGTGGCGGGGTTGATGAGACTGTTCTGGATCGGCCTGATGATAGCCAGGGCCCTGCCACTGCTCCTCAGCCAGGGCCACCCCATTACCGCCAAGGCCAGGAACCATTAAGAACATTAAAGTAAACGCGATAATAGGCAAACAATAATTCATGATTTTAAACCTTTCAAAACAACCTGGATTCCCTCCATCTGCTGAAATAATGAAATAACTCCACCTTGAAATTTTTAGGGACAAGCCCTATTATTGGGCGGGTATGCAAATGTTAAGGTTAAATTGGTGGGCGGTAAGGGATTTGAACCCTTGACTCCCAGCTTGTAAGGCTGATACTCTAGCCGCTGAGTTAACCGCCCAGAAATTAATGAATTAATATACAATAAACTGGCTCAGGAAAGCAATAGAGGCCCCTAATGGAATTTCTAAAATCGGCCAGGGCGCGCACGATAGCCGCCACCAGAGAAATGCGGCGGACGGTGGCCGAGATCATTGAGGAGGTTCAGGCCAATGGCGATGAGGCTATCCGGCGTTACAACCGAAAATTTGACGGCTGTGACCGGCCGGCCCTCCGGGTCAGCCGTGAGGAAACAGAGACGGCCTATCGAGAGGTTTCCGGGAGCGATCTGGCTGATTTGCGCCAGGCCGCTCACAATATTCGACAGTTTGCCGAGGCCCAAAAAGCCACCCTCACCAGCCTGCCGGCTGTCTCCCCGATCCCTGGCCTGACCATTGGCCACCGGGTCATTCCCGTCCGCTCCTGTTGCGGCTATGTGCCCGGCGGTGGCTACCCCCTGTATTCCACGGCCCTGATGCTGGCCATTCCGGCCCAAGTGGCCGGGGTTCCCAGAGTGACGGCTTGCTCCCCGGCCCTGAAAGGCAGTTCTCGTATCCACCCCAAAACCCTGGTGGCCCTCGACTTGGCTGGGGTGGATGAAATTTACGTGGTGGGAGGGGCTCAGGCCGTGGCCGCCTTTTCTTTCGGCACTGAGCAGATCCGGCCGGTGGATTTGATCGTCGGCCCGGGCAACAGCTATGTCACCGAGGCCAAGCGCCAGTGTTACGGCCAGGTGGGCATTGACTTTGTGGCCGGCCCCAGCGAAATTATGGTCATTGCCGACCACACCGCCGACCCGGAGGTCATCGCTGCGGATCTCCTGGCCCAAAGCGAGCATGATCTCCTGGCCCAGGGCCTGTTGGTGACCATTGACCGCGCTTTGGGCCGGCTGGTGCTGGAGGCGGTGGAGAGACAACTGACCACACTGGCCACGGCCGCCATCGCCCGCCGCTCCTGGGCTGATTATGGAGAGGTGGCTGTTGCGGACAACCTGGAGGAGGTCGTGGCCTACGCCAATGACCGCGCCCCGGAACATCTGGAAATACAGGTGGAGGACAACGAAACCCTGGCCGGGCGGCTCTATAATTACGGCTCTCTGTTTATCGGCCAATACTCGGCCGAGGTCTTCGGGGATTACGCCTCCGGCCCCAATCACGCCCTGCCCACTCTGCGGGCCGCCCGCTACACCGGCGGGGTCTGGGTGGGCACTTTTTTAAAAACCTGCACCCACCAGACGCTAGACCGGGAGGCCCTCCCGGCTCTGGCCCCCCTGGTGGCCCGCCTGGCCCGGGGGGAAGGTCTGGTCGCCCACGCCCTGGCCGCCGAGCTCCGCCTGAAAAAATTTAAATAACAGCCTTTTATGGAGTTGTGTTATGATCAGAATTAAGATTTTTTAGCCACCGGAGAAAATATTTATGTTGGGTCTTTTATCGGAAAAAAAATTCTATAACGCTTTAACCGAGATGAGGAAGGCGCTGGAGGTGTCCATGGAGCTGGGCATGGCCGGCCTGGACGAACGCTTTCAAAAAAACGAACGCCAGGAGCGCCGCAACCGGGCGGCCCTGGAAAATATGATTGACGAGCACGAAACCATGCTGGGAATTTTACGGCAACTTTTGGAGCAGTCCCCGCCCACGGCCGCGCTGTTATCTTTCGCGGAAAGTTTCGCCCTCTGGCGGCTGGCCGCCCCTCCCGCCAAGGAATTTGAGATTCTGGCCGACAAGCTTGACGCCCTTTTGAATATCTTTGGCCTGAAACTGATTTCAGAAACAGGGGTGCCCTTTGACCCGGCCAGCCATGAGGCCTGTCACGTCCGCTTTGACCCGGAGCAGCCTGAAAATTCTGTCCTGGAAATCATCCAGCCCGGCTTCGTTTCACAGGGAAGAGTTCTGCGCTACGCGACCGTGGTGGTGAACCGCCATGATTGAATCAGCCTACGAAACATTGCGGGTCTCCCGCCAAGCCGGGCCGGAGGAGGTGCGCCGCGCCTTTGTGCGCCTGGTGCGCCGCTATCCACCGGAACATTTCCCCGAGAAATTTTCCCAAATTCATGACGCCTATCGCCAGTTGAGCCTTGATGACGCTTCCATCACGGATATCATCAACAAGGTTTCGATAATGAAAACACCAGTGGAACTGGCCGGCTTCCTCTGGGGCGACCGCAGAGAGCTAAAATTCACCGGAGAAGCCGTCGAGCTGGAGGATCTGGAGCCTCTTTTATCGGCCCGGCCGAAGACCGCCGAGTTGGATCAAATTTTGGAGACCATTGATGTCTCGACAATCAAATGGAGAAGAGGGCCACAATGAGCGAGCAAATTTACGGCATAGACCTGGGAACCACCAATTCCTGCCTATCTGTGCTGTCGGGCGGCCAACCCAGGGTTCTGCCCATAGACGGCAACGGCCTAGTGCCCTCCGTGGTTAGCCTGGACGGGGCGGAACTGCTGGTCGGACGCCGGGCCTGGAACCGGGCCGCCGCTTTTCCGGAACAAACCATCAAGTCGGTCAAACGCCTGATGGGCAGCAATGAAAAATTGCGTCTCGGTGAAAAGACCTACCAGCCTGAAGACGTGTCGGCCATGATTCTGGGTTATTTGCGCGATGAAGCTGAACGGCTGGAGGGCCTGAAGGTCAGGCGGGTGGTCATCACCGTGCCGGCCTATTTCAGCGATGCCCAAAGGCGGGCCACCATCGAGGCTGGGCAGAAGGCCGGGCTGACCGTGGAGCGCATCATCAATGAGCCCACGGCCGCCGCCCTGTTTTACGACCAGCTCCGGGTGAGCGGTCAGGACAGTCAGGATGGAGAAGGCCGCTGGAAATATGCCCTGGTCTATGATCTGGGCGGCGGCACTTTTGACGTCTCTATTTTACGTCTCAGCGAAATAATAGAAGTCCTGGCCAGCACCGGCGACACCCATCTCGGCGGGGACGACTTCGATGCCCGCCTGACCAGTCGCCTCTTGGAGACCATCCGCGAGGGCGGAGGGCCTGATCTTTCCCAATACCGGCCGGCTGTGGCCCGGCTGACCGCCGAGGCGGAAAAAGCCAAGATAATATTGTCGCAAAAGGGCACGGTTCACATTGCTGAGGCCCACATACCCACGCCGGACGGCCGCCCAGTGACCGTGGAAACAGACATATCCCGGGGCGAATTTGAAGAGATGACCGCCTATCTCCTGGAGAGAACCACCGATTTCGTGGGAAAAGCCCTTGATGAAGCCGGGATCCGCGCCTCGGACATCGACCGGGTGCTGCTGGTCGGCGGCATGACCCGCATGCCGGCGGTGGGCCAGAGGCTGAACGCCATTTTCGGCCAGGCCCAAAGGCCGGTGGTGGATCCTGATCTCAGCGTGGTCAGAGGCGCAGCCATTCAGGGGGCTATCATCACCGGTGAAAATATTGAGCAAATTCTTCTGGATGTGACCGCGCATACCCTGGGACTGTCCGCCTTAAATGCGCGCACCGGCAACCTGGATTGCGTCCCCATCATCCCCCGCAACACACCCATCCCGGCCGTCCGCTCCCGCCTCTTCGCCACCACGATGGAAAACCAGAAAAAGGTGGAGCTGAAAGTCTATCAGGGCGAGGCGATTGATCCAGACCAAAATGTTTTGATCGGCGCATCTTTTCTGGAGCTGGCCCGGGCCGAGGCCCACTGCCCGATAGAGGTGGAATATTCCTACGACCTCAACGGCATGGTGCACATGGTGGCCGAGCAGAAGGGCTACAGCCGCCGGACTGAGGTTCGTTTCGACAGCCGCAACCCCCAGGGGGATGACTTTCAGTCGCTAGACTTTCTGGATGATGATGATAACGATGATGGTCTTGAGCCAGCCTCCCCCAGCCGGGCCGGCGAAGGAATCAATTTCATCACCCGGCGGGCGCGCACCCTGTTGGAAAAAATATCAAAGGAGGAAAATCAGGCGGTGCTGGCCAGCCTGCTGGAAAGATACGAACAGGCCCTGGCCAACGACTCGGCTGACCTTGACGACCTTGAGGACGAGCTCTTGTCACTGATGGATGAAATTTAAGGTGACGGATGGCCAAAAAGAGCCGGAAGAATAAAAATAGCCCGCCGCGCAACCTCTCCCTCGGCGAGCGCTTGTCTGGACACTGGCGGGCAGGCAAGTGGGAATCCTTTGTGGCCCTCTACCTGAGGAACCGGGCCGCCTCGGACATCACCCAAGGTGCGCCCCTCTTCGCCGATGCGTTGCACAACTGCCTGACCAGGGCGCTGTTCATCAACCGTGATTTCGAGACCGTCCAGGAATTCGCCGGCCTGATGCTGGCTGAAGATGGCTCCGGATCGGAGTGGGAGGCCCGGCGCGATTGCGCGCGGGTGGCCCTGGATTTCACCTCCATGCGCAACGGTGCCCGGATAGAGCCATCCCCTCTCCTGGTCGAGACGGGGCTGGAAGAGCCCTACCGGACTCTGCGGGCCAGGTTGGTCAGTTTCGCCAAGGGCACCAACGCCGTGAAGAGAAAACGCGGACAGGACTTAAGCCCCCAGGCCGAACTCCTGAAAAAGCTATCCGCCCAGTTCAAGGCGCTGCCCAGGGCCAAGACTCTTACCCCCTACACCACTTTTTTGAAAATCGCTGAAACTCTTGCCCAACAGACAGCCGGGACGCCGGCCGCCAGGACGTTTCAGACCCTGAGATCCATAGCCGATCTTTTGCGCGATCTGGAAAAGCGGGGCAAAGCAGGCGGCCTCCTGCGGGAGCCAGGCGAACTGCTTAAACACCCGGCCTTCCTGGATCTGCCCCAGAGCCGGCCCCACCCGGCCATCCTGGGTCTGTGGGCTTATTTCTGCAACCGGGGCGGCACCAAGTTTGGCCGGAACTGGGTGGTAGCCGCCCGCGTCCTGCAATTAAAATTCGCGCCGGAATTGGCCCCGCAACTGGCCGCGCCTTTTAATGGTCTGACCTCTACCGGTCACGGCGCGAAACAACCGAGCTTGATTATGACTGTCTGCGGCAACGGCGAGGAAAACTGGTCGGATCACGAGCGCTACATCCTGGCCAACCTCGGCCTGAACAGCCTGGCCCACCAGGATGATTCGCTGTTCAAAAGCTCAACGGTTCCTCAATGGCGGAAATGGTTCACGACCATAACCGAGGTGGGGCGTCAGTGGCGGCCGGAATCGCCCTGGTCAAAGCTGGCCCAGGAATGTTTTGAAAAAATAGTTTCCAGTGGTTCGGGCGAGGCCATTTTACAAAGTTTCAACCGGCTGGAGGTTCCCTTTGAAGGTCTGACGCCCCTTACTTTGGCCCGGTTAATCGCCAAATATCCGGATTGGGCCGGGCCTGTCCGCCAGGCCCTGAGTCACCGCCTGCCGCTGTCATTGAAAGCAGACGATACTGAGCAACTGGTGAAGGAGTTTGGAGAGAAGACGCCTAGCCCGGCGATCCTGGCGGGCCTGAGAGAACTCCTGGGGCCGGATAGTTATGCCCAGTTGTTGACCGCCTGGGTCGAGGCGGTGGTGGAGACCTCCGCCATTGGCGTATATCGAGGCCATGGTTCCTCTGCTCTGACGTGGGACAATCTGACGGGGCGTTTACTGGAGATGATTGAAGAGGGGTTGCCTCAGGCCAGCCCCGTCAGGTGTTTCTGCCGCCTATGCCAGGGGGCGGGGCGCCGCCGCCTCAGCAATGAGGCGGGCCATATCTCAGCCCTGCTAGATGCTCTGGCCCAAACCCCCTCTGACCACCGAGGGTTCAGCGCCAACCTTTTCATGATGCTGACGGCCTGGCCACAGGCTGACCTGGCCTTGCTACTGAAACTGTTTACTCTGGGCCTGCCCTTTTGGGGCCAAATTGATTTATGGTCGGAAGTGGCGGAGACCGTGAGCCAAGTCAAGGATGTGGAGAGGAGAAAAGCCATCGCCCGCAACATTGTGGCCACCCTGAAGTCTACCCCCAAAAAACAGCTGTCACCGGCCATGCGAGAGGCAATTAAATCGTTTGATATCCTGATGAAAGGCCAAAAACTTTCTAAAAACATCGGCCTCAATCTGTTTGACGATCTGAGCGATCTAGGCGATCTGGACGATTTTTTTAAATATATCATGAAAAATATGAAAAAAAGAGCCCCAAAGAGGTAACCCCCCCCTTAAACCTCAGGCCCGCACCACATTGGGCGCGTCAGGGAAAACGCCCCGGGTGTCTATAATCAGGCGGGCGTGGGCGGCGATGAGGGATCGGTCAAAAGCGGCGTGAGCGGTGAGCATCAGCACAGCGTCAAACCGGGCCAGCGTTTCCCGGGTCAAGGGGGTGCTTTGGAGGTCAAAATGGCCCCGGCGCAGGTTGGGGAAGACCGGCACATGGGGGTCGCTGTAACTCAGGATCGCCCCCCGGCGGGCCAAAAGCTCCATCACCACCACCGAGGGCGACTCGCGCATATCATCCACATTCTTTTTATAGGCAATGCCCAAAATGAGCACTTTAGCCCCTTTGAGGGGCCGGCCTTTTTCATTGAGGGCGTGGATGAGCTTGTCCACCACCCACTGGGGCATGGCCTCATTGATCTCCCCGGCCAGTTCAATAAAGCGGGTGTGAACCCCATAACCCCGGGCTTTCCAGGTCAGATAAAAGGGGTCAATGGGGATGCAGTGGCCGCCAATGCCCGGGCCGGGGTAAAAAGGGGTGAAACCAAAGGGCTTGGTGGCGGCAGCGTTGATGACCTCATAAATATCCAGACCCATGTTGTCGGCCACTATTTTCAGCTCATTGACCAGCCCGATGTTGACTGAGCGGTAGATATTTTCCAGTAGCTTGGTCAACTCGGCCGCCCGAGGCGAGCTGACCGGCACCATTTGGTGGATGACCTGACTGTAGAGAGCCAGCCCCACCCGCTGACAGGCCGGAGTTTGGCCGCCCAAAACTTTGGGAATATTGCGGGTGCCGAAGCTGGGGTTGGCTGGGTCTTCCCGCTCGGGCGAATAGACCAGAAAAAAATCCCGGCCGATGGTCAGCCCGCGCGCCTCAATGGGCGGACGCAAGACCTCGTCGGTGGTGCCGGGATAAGTGGTGCTCTCCAGCGACAGCATCTGTCCAGCCCGCAGGTGAGGTAGCAGGCTTTCCAGCGTCCCGGTGACAAAGGACAAATCCGGCTCACGGTAGGCGGTCAGGGGCGTGGGGACGCAGATGATGATGGCCTCAGCGGCGGAAGCCCGGGCAAAGTCGGCCGTCACTTCCATCAGGCCGCCGTCAGCCATTGATTTGATGCGGCCACCGTCAATATGGGCGATATAGCTCTGCCCGGCCCGGAGACGGTCAATCTTGCTCCGGTCAACATCCAGCCCCAGCACTTTAAAGCCGGCCTCGGCAAAGGCCAAGATTAGGGGCAGGCCCACATAGCCCAGACCGACTATACCCACCACCGCTGATTTAGCGGCCACTTTCCGCCTAAATTGCTCTTCGTGGGATAGGCCGGGGGGGGCTGGAGCGGGCATAGTTGTCTCCTCTTTAAATCTTGTCAGCCAAATCAGACAGGACGGTCTGGGCCACGCTCAGGCCGTCGGCCATGGCCCGCACCACCAGAGATGGCCCCAGGGCCGCGTCGCCGCAGGTGTAGACCCGCGGGGCCAGACGCCCGGCCGCATCCCGGGGCAGGCAGCCTCGCTGATCCGGGCTCAAGTCGAGGTCGCTGATCAGAGAGCCGCTCTCCACCCCGGTGAAACCCAGGGCCAGCAGCACCAGATCAGCCGGCTGGTTAAAATCAGAGCCGGCGACTGGCTCGGGGCGGATCAGGCGGCCGTTTTCCTCCAGCCACTTAACTTTTTGGCAATGGATCTGCCCCACCCGGGTCAGGTCGCCGGTGGCCGGCACAAAGCCGACAGTGGAGACCGCCCAGAGCCGGTCAACGCCTTCCTCGTGGCTGCTGGTGGTTTTCAGAACCCGGGGCCACTCCGGCCAGGGGTTGGTGCTGGCCCTGGTCTCCGGCGGCTTGGGCATGATCTCCAGCTGGGTCACTTCCCGGGCGCCCTGGCGCCGGGCCGTGCCCACGCAGTCAGAGCCGGTGTCGCCACCGCCGATGACCACCACCCGGGCCCCTTTGGCGTTGAAGGCCGGAGGCAGCTCAGTCAATTCCCTGGCCAAAACCCGATTCTGGGCTGAAAGG